>DUFA01000126.1 GCA_011191975.1 Dehalococcoidia bacterium | reverse complement strand
TTATTATAACCGGGAAACTCTAAGTCATGGTGTAGCTGTTTTCGGGGGAAAGGTCAATCTTAGTAAAGGTTTCAATATCAACATTGGCACCGATATGTAAGATAAAATCAGTTGTTGCTAATTGTTTGAGAGTAGTACCATCTCCTGCAGTCATAGCATTAACAAATTTTCGTACAACCTCTTTATTCTCTTCTACACCCATTGTTTATTTACTCCATTAATTCAACTGTATAATTTGTAGTGATAACTTAGTTTGTTGAAAAGCTGTGATTCATCCAAATTTCCACAACCTTTTCATTCTGGCAACGTAATACGAATAATGCATTAACATGAAAAGGAGAGCCAGCTGAAATTTGGTTACGAGGATTATCAACATTGAGAGTCACTTGTTCCTTAAAAGACAATGCACAGACATTCCCATCGCCAGTTAAATATTCCATTTCCTGTTTCAAGTCCGTAATGGATTTCCGACCATTCACAATATACTGTTTGTGTGCTTCAAATCCTACAATATCAGGTGCTGGTAGCATATGAAAAATAATATCTGGAGACTCGATTTCCTCCAAACCGTGAAAATCACCATATTGAAATGCTATTTCATCGGCTTGCATCCATTTTTCAGCGATTTCCCTAATATCCATTGTTTATCGCTCCTGTAACCTTTGGTTATTATTCCGAAGCAAAATCAACAATAACCTCGTATATGGTTTGAGTAAGAGGTTCTGTTATCATGGAGTAGACTCTTTCATTTTCTTCCGCCGGTATTGAATCCCAATATGCTTCAAAGTCTTCTTTCGTTTCCCAAACTGTTATTGAACCAAAGTCGTTCTTCTCACGGTTGCGGTAATATATCCCTCTCACAAAACCTTTTTGCACCTTGAAACGTTCGGGTGCATTTTTTGCAGACGTAGTCACTCGGTCGAAATGTTCTGGTTTTAATTTCAAATTCGTAATTGCAGCGTACATTATCCTTCCTCCATCTACTTCCTAATCTCTTCAGTTGGATTTGAATGCTATTTCAAAGAGTCGTTATATGATTTAACAATCTCTTCAGTCGGAGGTAATGCTCCAAGCTGTTGATAGAACGAGAGAGCATCATTCACTACTCTGGTAGCTCCACGAATGATTTTCCCATCCTTAAATTCGTAGATGACAACTGGACGACGAGTAATCTGTTGACCTCTTCCCTGGATCCCTTGAAAATCTCCAGTCAAAGTACATGTAAATTCCAGGAATACGACAACTTTATCTCCCTCTGCTAGCATCTCAAGTATTTCATAATGCAAATCAGGTGCTGCAGAATGCCAGAGTTGATTGTTTTGTTTTTGCCCTTCTATCCCTTTGATAGGTGGCAGCATACCCACGAAATCTTCATGTAAGATTTCATCAGCCTTTGAATAGTCCTGATTGTTGTACAGTTCATTAAAAAATCGTAGTAACGTCTTTTTGTTCTCTTCTATACCCATTGGTTATGCTCCTTTTACTGTTCTGGTTATTATTCAAAAATTAAAGGTATATTATTACTCAACAAACTCTTGCCTGCCCTTTTCCGGTTTTTCGACGATATAGATAGACGGATTTCCCTCTCCCTTGACGGGAGAGGTGAAGGTGAGGGTGATATATATTTCATCTATCACACCTTCAATATTCTGCATGATATCAGTGTTCCAGAACCTGATCACTCGATATTCTTGACTCTCCAGATACTCTGTCCTGACACTATCATTCTTGGTCGACTCAATATGCTGACCACCGTCGATTTCTATAATGAGTCTCTTTTCGAAGCTGATAAAATCAACAATATAGTCTCCAAACGGTTGTTGTCTTCTGAACTTTACCCCGTTAAGTTGCGAACGCCGTAACCGTGACCACAGGATACGTTCCGCATCGGACTGATTACGCCGTAAATTTCTTGCGAGTATCGTCAAACACTTATTCTTCATGAATAGATTGAATTACCCCCTCACTTACGTCTCTCCCGCAAGGGGAGAGAGAAAAACAAGTACAGACTCGAAACACCGTTTGTGTAATACGGAATTGCCCACGATGTATACTGCGTGCTTTACTCATCTGTGACAGGAACTCTCTTATGTGGGGGATTGCCAGATCCCTATCTCTACGAGAAATTCGGGCACTACTCCCCACTTCACTATTCAGCAGTTATACTCCTATACCCATTGTTTAGACTCCTTTATTGTGGTTTCGTTCCCCACGCACTGAAAATCATTGGACTTACACTATAGTAACGTGGGTCAGTATTTCTTCTTTCTGCTATTTCACGAGCTTTAAGCGTATCTGCATCAGGTTCAAGATTGCTGTATCCAGCTCTCCCAGTCTTGTAATTCCATAAACCATATATATCTCCCCCACGATATATCACTGAATTTCCTTCGTTACCTATCTCTTCAAATCCTATTTCCTCAACAAGCCTACGGACTTGACGACCGAAAAATGGATTTAATACTCCACTCCTGGAGAGTTGTCCCATTCGTTTTGAGTTGTATTCATTTATAAAGATAGCTTCATCATCTCGCTCAATTGCCGTATGTGATATATAGTCCATTTCTTCTATCAACATCCAGCCGCCTGGGTTAATTGCTGTTGCCATCTTTTCTAATGCTTTCTGGTATTCATTGAGATGCATGAGTAGGAAACGACAATGAACCAGGTCGTAATGGTTGATTTCTATTTCGTCATTGATAATATTGTGTTGTCGGATTTCAAATTTTGAATTCTTAAAATAATTAAGGAATTTAGTATTTGTGTCTGTAGCAACAACCTTATCGTCAGCCCCAACTTTTTCTGATAACCACTCTGCCACCGAACCACCTCCAGCACCTACATCTAAACATTTCCAGCCATTCTTTATCCCAACTGCTTCAATATGCTTTACAGTTATCGGGTCATAAATCCGAGCTAACATACCGAGACGTTCAAGTTCCGCTACGTCTTCCTGATTTGCTGCAAAATACTTATCTTCAGTCATACATCCTCCCTATAAACAAAACAGGATACTACAAACCTCCTCACTTCATCAGTTCATAGCACCCGTAAATACTGGTCAATAAGGTTATTGAGTATAGAGTATTGATAAATAACTAGTCAAGGTACACCATCAACAGGTACACCATCAACCTTGTGTGTGTATTTTCCGAATCACAGGGGGCTTGATAAAACAGGTAAATAGATATACTATGTCAGGAAACGTATCACACCGGTAGTAACGAAAGGAGTAAATAATATGGCTAAATATGATTCGAATGTAATTCAAAACCCYTTCCGCAAGGCATCGGAAGATTTCGGCGGAGGAATGGTGTTCAAACATGACAACGATCAYAATTCGGGAATAATCTTTGAACATCACATCATCAARGAYCCCAACTGGTCMGTCGATAARATCCGSACCAACGATACTCACGAACTTCTCTGCTTCATCGGATCGAATCCGGAAAACATCCTGGAYCTGGGAGCSGARATYAAACTCAACCTGGGTAAWAACGACGAAGAACAGGTAATMAAMRATACCACGGTMGTAACTATCCCGGCGGGATTGAAGAACGGRCCMATCACGATAAGYAAATTCACAAAACCGTTTGTACTGCTCAGGATAATAAATACSAAGGAATACCAGGACAAACTGGATGCGGAATCCGGAGMWGAGAGTTCCTTYAAGATGGGCAGACTGCTGAACGGTAATGAMGTTGCCAAGCATGGAAGACATYACTGGATGAATACSATMAGCGGYCCYCTGTTTATAGACTAYGAACCGGGCTGGACAGGAACATCGATATGGGCGCATCATGAYGAGTATAATGCAGGTATCAGCCTGGGTTACCAYTGCATMGTTACCCCKTATGACGTCCGATTTTCTCACGCACATCCGAACCATGAAAACCTCTGCTTCCTTTCCGGCGATCCGGACAATCCCGAGGAACTTGGAGCGGATATCAAGGTATGCCTCGGCAACGAGCAGGAAGAACATACCGTAATCAATACACCGACGATACTCTCGATGCCCTCCGGACTGAAACACTGTCCCCTCCTCGTCGATAACATCAGGAAACCGGTCGTCTTCCTTGAAGTCTCAGCGACAAGGTTGTTTGCGGGAAAACCGGAAGACGTTTAGTCCGATAACAGAGTAAAAACTTAATAGTTAGTAAGAGGGGCACGCTGTAAAGCGTGCCCCCGTTATGTTGAGATCTATATTACGAATGGTGGGCTTTGGTTGACAGTTCCTGAACTCCTGTTTTCAAGAAGGCACTTGATTCGAAATATTCAACAGCTTTTTCTTTTATATTAATTAATTGAAGGTACTTCAAAATAAACTAGGATTCGTACCAGATCATGTGTAGAGTTATCTGATACCGCTTAGCTTAGCCCGAATATCACATGAAGAAATCACTTAATAATAGTGTCATGCTCGTAAATTTTTGATGGCAGTCCCCACACGAATTTACTCAGACCGATCTCTCTAAACCCAAACTTCTCATATAATTGTATATGGCTGGTAGCCAGATATACTTTAGAATAACCAAGTTTACCAGCGATTGTTCTACCGTGGTTGAGTAACTTTGAAGTCAGGTGTTTACCTCGTTCTTGCTCATCAAAAAAAACACTGGTGATCCAGGGTGATAGATCTTTTCTTATTAGCAACTCTTGCTTAACTAATTGAAAACAACCTATAATATTACCTTCTTTTAGCATCATATAACAGTTGGGGAGTTCTTCATCTCTCGAATACATTTCACCTAACACATCAGTGAAAGCCTGATATACTCGAGGCTAGTTTGATTCAACATAATCAGTGAGTGTTTGCCAATAATCCGGAAAATCCTTCAGTGATACGATACTGATATTGCCAGCTAATTCCATTTTGTTCTCTCCTGTTATATTAGTGCTGTTTTTTCTCGTCTTTTATTAATTCTCAGTCATAAGATATTCACCCGCTAAACGATTAAATTGAATCGATAACTCCTCCATTCATCGAATCAATTTGATGTATAAAATCTTCTGCAAGTCCCAGCTCTTTTAGCGCGAAATCCAGATCGCCATGACCCATGAGACCATAATCCAGATTTCCTAACGTTGACATTAGCGTACGGGCGATAAGTGTAAAACCGAATGATTTCAGGTCTGTTTCGTGATCGATATTGTCCAGCACGTACATCAATGTTGGCTCCTGAACTCCCCTGAATAATGCAAGAATACAGACAAATGAAGCCAGGTCCCAGTAAGCAGGCATTAATGACACATCTTCAAAATCAATCCAGATCAATCCCTCATCACTGGGATACAGATTTCCCATGTGGGCATCGCCGTGACACGGTATCAGATATTCCGGTCCGAGTCGCATTTTCTCATCTACTCTACGGAATATACGCAGCAGTGTTTGTACCCGATTATCGGGATTGTCTCGCAATCTGGCAGCTGATTCACACGTTCTCTCCCAGATTCTAAGTGCGGGGAGTTCTCCGGGGAAGTCTTTCATCCCGTTTGACAGGCTGTTTACCAGTTCTACAGCTTCAACCGGCGCAGGAAACGGTCGGTTGATCCTGCCAAAAAATTTCCACAGCGTCATCCAGCTGCCGTTGATATCATATGGTCCCGCATCGATAAGGTCTGCAGGTAGTACCACGGGGACACCTCTGCTTTGAAGATGGTTAGCTATCTGTAACTCTCGTTCAAGGATTTCACGTGCTAAATCCGGATCCTCTTTTGAAATGACAGTGGATATACGGGCTACAACAGGATACGGAGCCAGGTAAATACTCAGGTTACCGCCATCATTAAGCTCAACAGGTGAGATTTCAGTTAATCCGTTTTTTTCAGCCAATAATATTACCTGTGAAATAAGCTTATTTTTCTCCGACATGGAAATATCTCCTTATATTTTTTTAAACGTATCTCTATCACGATTATTTACAAAGCCTCTGTTAAAACAATTAACCGCAAGGTTATACTTGCGGTCTTAAAAAAAAATTGCACTATAAGTACAATTTGCTATACGACTCTGTTGTACCCTGTAATTGCAGGCACCGTGCTGCCTGCCGCTATTCAGTTATTTCGTTATCACCTTATTCATATTGTTATTCATTTACCTCCTTCATTTCAGAGTAATTCATATAGTATCATATCGAATAGGCTAATACAAGGGGATTAAATACACCTGGGTCACTTACAATTAGCACCTGCTAAGACCAATTACGCTCAAGAATGCCTGTTTACTAAGACTACTCCGGAACCAACCATTCGAGATACAATTCATCTCTGCATGGTATATTCCAAAAACCTGCCATTTCCTGACCGTGTCGCTTAACACAAAGGCCGATATCCAGACCAAAGAGTCGGAAATCCTGGCGGTGCCAGAATACGTAACTCACCAGATCATCATTACTGATCGGTACACGAATTCTTGACATACCGACTTCAGCGGCATAGTTTTTCACCCACTGAGCCAGGGAAGTCCCCACGCCTCTTCGGGTAAACATCTCATCTACATTAATTGTTAACAGCGTCATCAGGGAAGGATCTTGCTGTTCTATGGTAAACACTGCCAGACCGATCCTTAAATTCTCTGAGGTAATTGCTATTACCTGTTGCATGTCACGAACGTTATACCATTTATCAAACTCGATGAATTCTGTCTCGCCAAAGAGCCTGTCTAAAAAATCAAGGACATACTGCCTGTCATCCTCGGTTTGAGTTAGACGGATCTCAAAGTTAGTCATTATCCCCCGTGGGATACATTCCTGACAGGACAAACCAATAACGAGAGATCCAGATTCACCGTTTGAAAGCTTTTTTCCACATCTAAAGCATTTCATATTCTTCACCTCCCAATATCTTCAGTTAGTAGGAGTGATTTACTTATCCTCTGGTACTGGTAACTAAGATGCTTTATATGAGACACGGATAATCTAGATTGCTGCTTATAACCTGCCATCAACAGGAGTTCTGACAAAGCCCTCCGGAAATGACTCAACATTTCCACCAACGATGGTATAATCCTTCTTTTTGCCTGTAAACCTGCTTTCCAGTTCCATATAACTCTGGGGATCAAACAACGGGGTTGCGCTGTCCCCAAATACGCCTGTTGCATCATGTTTATCACATGTGTATACACATCCCTGATCTGCGAAATTATGTTTCCCGTGCTCCAGCATTCCATCCATTGCGGCTTTCAACAGATAGTGCATCGTCATAAAGTTATAACCAAGGTGATATACTTCATTAACCGTTACTTCCGGAACACCATCCTTTCCTTTGACATCCGGATACATCTTCCAGCCGGGAACCTTACTCGCAACGTATTTCGCATCCTCAAGATTGTCCAGTTTCACGACGGTGGTCATATCAGCTCCAAGTTCAATCGCTTTTTTACAGCGCTCGCATCCTTCATCAAGCTGGATTCTGGGATCGGCGTTGGTACGGGCAATGAGCATACAATCGGTACCTTTCAGAGCATCGACAGCAGCTTTAATCTTGGCGTAATACTGCTCGCGTGGGAGCATGTCAGTCGAGTCTGCCATATCGCTTGAGTCTTCCAGTTGCAGAGCTTGAGCACCGACCTGCGCTAGACGTTTGCAGGTACGGTACACGGCCAGTGGACCACCAAAACCGTTTTCAATGTCAACAGCCAAGGCTAAAGGAGAAGCTCGACTGATACGGCTGACCATCCATTCGATATCAGTCAGGTTAGAGAATCCGTAATCGACTACCCCGTTCATAGCCAGCGACAGTTCTCCTCCGCTCAACATCATGGCTTTGAAACCGACCATTTCAACGGCCCTTGCGGAGGCACAATCGTAAACACACGGGGCTACCAAACAGCTGTTAGACTCACGCAGCAGTTCTCGCAATATTGTTTTAGCCATTTAATTCAATCTCCTTAACGTATCTATTCACAGTTTAGTACCTAAAGTATAAAACAGGAATTACTCATTTGAAATATCAAAGGAGCGTTCGTGCTTCTGCAGCTAGAATATCGAGGTATCCACGCGGACTTAAAACTCTGTGAGTTCCTCATCACCAAAGAATAGGACCACTTGATGTAAAGTGTTCGCTGAAAAAAGATTGGGCAGGATTACTGAGGGCAGATAACTATGGTGGGGAAGGAGGGACTCGAACCCTCACGCATTGCTGCACTAGATCCTAAGTCTAGCCCGTCTGCCAGTTCCGGCACTCCCCCAACGTCATACAGGCAAAATCTTATCAAAAACCACTGGAACTGTCTACAACCGCCGGTGTTAAATACTACTCGCGGTTATTCGGCTCTCGCCAGATCTCTCCACTCCATGCTCTCAGGTACACAGCATCGTCTTCACGCCTGACGATTGTCTCAGGATTCATCGGTATTTTTCCGTAAGGGGTATCCAGCAGGTAGACCGGCACGGCAAGACCTGAGGTATGCCCTCGCAAGGCTTCAATAATCTCAATACCCTTTTCTATCGGGGCGATAAAGTGAGAAGTACCCTTCAGTGTCTGCGCCTGATATATGTAGTACGGTCTAACTCTGAATTGCAGTAAACCGCGTACCAGTGCTTTCATCACATCCGGATCATCATTGATTCCTTTGAGCAGGACAGACTGGTTTCCCAGAGGGATTCCCGCATCTGCCAGCCTTGCACAGGCTGCACCGGCTTCTTCAGTCAGTTCAACCGGGTGATTAAACTGTGTATTGAAATACAAAGGATGGTATTTTGCTAATATCCGGCATAACCTTTCGGTAATTCTGTGTGGTAGAGTGCATGGAGTTCGTGAACCGATTCGTACGATCTCAACATGCTTGATCTCGGTAAGTTTACCCAGTAGTTCATCTATCAGGTCATCAGAATGCATTAGAGGATCACCACCGGTTATCAGGACGTCCCTTATCTCCGGTGTGCATGATATATAATCCAGCGCCGCCTTCATTGCCTCCGGTGAAAAATCGAAATCCTCGTGTCCGACCATTCGTTTTCGAAGGCAATGTCGGCAAAGAACAGGGCAAGTATTGGAGACAGTCCATGCTATCCTGTCAGGATATACTTTTATAACATACGGAGCCAGATTGTGCTTCTCTTCATCCAGAGGATCCATCATCCCCGTATCATCGTATAATTCCCGCTCCTGCGGAACAGCCTGCATTCGTACCGGACAGTCCCTGTTTTCCCTGTCCATGAGGTGTGCGTAGTAAGGAGAAATATGCCAGCTGAACTCTGATTCTGCCCGGTGTATTCCTTCTTTTTCGGTTTCGTCTAAATAGATGTACTCACTCAGTGTATCAACTGAACATATTATATTTTCAACCTGCCACTCCCAATTGTTCGTGTCCTCCATATCAGTCCTCCACCAACAATAAGTCTAGTTTCTCTCCAGTGCGTTGTTAATCAGGATTTCTATGATTCGTTCAGGTTTAATTCCCCCCGCTTCAGCCTGGATAGTAAAAATACTGTAATAGGGAGAAAGACCTGGCAGCGGATTAATCTCCAGGAAATAAGGAACTCCATCTGAACTAAATCTGAAGTCTACTCTTGCCAGATCACGGCAGCCAAGCGCACGAAATATTCTTACGGCATAATCTTTCATCGTCTGCGATATTTCGGATGGTATCTCAGCCGGACATATAATTTCTTTCTGATGAGTACTTTTTAGATCAAAAGAATAGTAAGTCTCAGGATCGCCATTCTCAAGACGCAACTCGGCAATGGGAAGGCAGCGTAACTCACCGGATTCCAGCAATCCGATACAAAATTCCCGGCCAATAACGAATTTCTCTATTAAAGCAGAATCATTACAGTTATTAAGTATCCATTTTACTTCACTCCGCAATGAATCCAGGGAATCAACCTTCGATGTGCGCCTGATACCCTGGCTGGAGCCACCTGTGACGGGTTTCACGAAAAGTGGATATCCCAACTCAATTAATTCATCCTGTCGGACATCGACACCCGAAATATTCTCTATCTTCAAGAAAGGAGGGGTAGGAATACCTTCGTAATTAGCGATAACCTTTGACAGGTATTTATCCAGTGATAGTCCAAGTCCTACAGCATCAGTTCCTGTACACGGAATTCCCAGCGACTCTGCTATCGCGGGAATCAATGATTCGCGATTTCGGCCTTCCGTAGCCTCGGTAATGTTAAAAATAACGTCCAACCGAGCATCGATTATCCGGGCAATGATATCCTGACCCCAGGGAAGTCTGGTTGTCTTACCAAAACGTGAAAGACAGTCAAACATCCAGTCTATCGTCCTGGTATCTTCATACTCACAGGAAATGGAACCGGCTGTAGAATCGTCATCAACCGGGTTGTCATAGGCAAATCCTATCCTTAATTCATTCGATGGGATTGTCACAGCTCTCAATAATTCCCCGGCCTAATCGATAACTCCTTCTTTTACTAGCCTGTCGAACTCGTCATCAGGAACTCCCAGCAGTTCCTTGAAAACATACTCATTGTGCTCGCCCAGCAACGGAGCACGCTTCATCTCGGGAGTATATTTCGACAGTATAAAATGATGCCCAGTCTGAGAACGATACTTGCCCTGTTCCGGGTGATCGAGTTCCCAGAACGTGTTCCGGTGTTTGAGCTGGGGATCTTTATCCATCAGGTCTTCCCCGGTCTCCACGATCCCAGCCGCGATACCCGTTTTCTGCATCATGTCCATCACCTCTTCCGCAGTACGGGTAGACGTCCATTCGTTGACTACAGCATCCAGGTCTTCCTCGTTTTTCTTCCTGGCGGCTAGAGATGCGTATTTTGGATCGTCTTTCAATTCAGGTTTGCCGATTACATCGCAGAAGCTTTCCCATTCATCATCGGTATACACTGCAACGGCGCACCACCGGTCTTTTCCCTGGCAACGGTAAGCATTATGAGGAGCAGCGTAATCACTCTTGTTCCCAATCCGTTCCTGTATCCGTCCGTTTACCGTATAGTCCAGGATAGACGGTCCCATAAACTGGAGGCCACCTTCATACTGCGACATGTCAAGGTACTGCCCCTTGCCGGTGCGTCTGCGGTACTCCAGCGCGGCCATGATGGCTATGATGTTATATCGCGGGGCGATAAAATCGGTATACGCGCCTATCCAGCCGGGTCCCCTGTCCGGCCAGCCGAGAATATGATTGAATCCGCACAGGGCTGTCAGTTTGTGACCGGAACCGGGATGTTTGGCAAAAGGTCCTGTCTGTCCCTGCATGCAGGAGCTGCACATGATAATATCAGGCTTGATTGCTTTAACCACGTCATACCCCAGCCCCATTCTCTCGATCGCACCACCGGCAAAGTTTTCTACCATGATATCGCAGAGAGCAATAATCCGTTTGCATAGGTCCAGTCCTTCAGGCGTAGCCAGGTTAAGAGTAACCGCTTTCTTGCCGGTACTGTACTGACCGAAACTACCGAGAGTAGGACCCATCCGTTGAATATCCGGTCTTCTACGACTCTCTACCTTAATTACCTCCGCCCCGAGGTCCGAGAGGTGCTTGGTCGTTAACGGCCCGGTAAGATGCCAGGTAAAATCTATGACTCTAATTCCTTCTAATAACTGTTTACTCATCTATCTTAACCCTTTCAATTTCCTATATAATCCCGTTCCGGGCAAGTTCATCCAGTTTGTCTCCGGTGATACCGAGTTCCTCGTACACTTCTTTGTTGTGTTCACCTACAAGTGGAGCCCGTTGATACAGCTTGGGAGGTGCTAACTCCATACCCGAGATAGAGCCGGGATACATTATCGTGTCATTCAACTCCGGATGTTCCAGTTTAACCCAGAAATTCCTGGATTCGAGTTGACGGCTGTTAACCATGTCTTCAGGTGTAGAAACCGGATATAACTGGACTCCGTACTTAAGCGCCCCTTCGAATAGTTCTTCCTTTGTACGGGAGAGGAAAAATTTAGCCGTAGGTTCTTCGATACGAGCTAGGTCCTCAGGATTGACCTGCATACCGAAATTCGCCCAGTCGTAATTCAACAGGAATTCGTCTGCTTCACCTTCGGCTTCCATCCATTTCACCATCGGCACGTTTGTGCGGAGCGACATCACACCGCCCCAGTAAAACCAGGACACATGCCCGTCCTTGCATGGCCAAATCTGCGTCAGTCGTTCACCTTTTTTATCGGTCGGCATAGCTCTTTGCTGAAGTCGATGTGCCTGATCCCATCCCGCCGTTATATGTTCCGTGCATTGAACTATAGCTTCCTGGATGGACACATCAACCTGCTGTCCTTCGCCTGTACTGTGGCGATGATATAAAGCGGTCAACGCGCCCTGTGCACCGTCACAACCGGCATTGAGATACGCCTGTGAGTGATGGCTGAAATGATAGGGAGGTCGGTCGGCATCACCGTACCCCGCCATATTCCCACCCATCGCCCAGGCGACAATATCGGAAGTCTTGTAATCACGGTACGGTCCTGTCTGTCCAAACGGACTGATGGAAACCATGATTACTTTCGAGTTGATTTTCTCAAGTTCGGAATAGCCCAGTCCCAGGCTGTCCATATAGCCGGGAGAAAACGATTCGATCACAAAATCAGCGGTCTTTACAAGTTCCCTGAATATCCTCTTCCCTTCTTCTTTTTCTATGTCGAGAGTTATTCCTCTCTTGCTGGTATTCAGAGCAAACCAGAATAGACTTTTCTCCGGATCGACTTCATCATGATAATATGGCCCGAGATTCCGGGTAGCATCACCTCCCGGTCTTTCTATTTTAATAACGTCCGCCCCAAGGTCGCCAAGTATCTTACCGCACAGCAGCCCTTTTTCATCGGCGAGGTCAAGAACGCGGTAAGGTCCGAGAACACTATCTGTACTTTCCTGCATGTATTTACTCCTTTCACCGATTACCAATAAACCCTATCGAAAAAAAAGAATACAGAATACCCCGTGGGATGTCAAACCGGAGTCATGAATACGACAATTTTAACAGGCATAGAAATTGTTTCTATCTGGTTTATAACCGGTATTAATTCTCATTCCCACACACTAAAGTTTCGTATTGCAGAAAAGATGGGATAAAGCCGAACTCTGACTAAAACGATTCCCACTCTATTTAAGGAGTGTTTCTTTATCACATACTAAATTGTCTACATAGACTATCACCGGACCAATCGGTCCTCCTGGCCCCCAGTTGCCAATTGCCAATCTGATCCCGGTTACAGGACAATCACCTAAAGTAGTTTTTCCATCGGTTCCGATTGCCGATCTAACCTGTTCTAAAGTACCCATGTTGGTTATCGGAAAGGGACTTGGGTAATCCGCGACAGTGGTCGGAACGTGAAATAACCATTCTTCCTCAAGTGATAACTCAAACCAGATACCCGGTTCCTGTATTAGACTTCCTTTTCCACCGATTACCCATGTGTCACAACCCGGTTTACCATCTGTATCGATTTCAAAGGTAATATAGGGAACCCAGTATGTACCATCCGGATTGAGTGGAGTATATTTATCGATAAAACACCAGTATGAAATAGCAGCAGCATCATTCAATGCAGTATCTTCAAGCGATACCGAAATGCGGGCTGCATCACCCATACTATAACCTTCAGGAATCTCCAGCTTAATCGAGTCAGTTCCCTCGTACGCAGGATTTGCTACCGTTTCTACAATGCCCTTACCTCTTGGTTGAAGTTCAATGTTTGTCTTGAAAGTTGTGTTCTCATCGGAATTTAAAGAAGCTGAGGATTGCTCGAGATTTTGTGAATTACAACCGAGTAGGAGTAAATGTAACATCAATAGAGTGGTGATAACGAATGCAATTTTGCTATTCATTTTTATCGACCTCCTTTTTGAAGTATCTTGTATATGTTTACGCCTCTATAGGTATTATTGGTTAAATCAACGACAATGTAAGTCAGAGTCATCTGAATTCTGTGTAGGATAATTCTTATGAATGAATTGACACTTATTCGCAACCAAACTATACTATCAACCACACAACCGAATACGGGTGAAACGAATGCAGACTCTACTTGTAGTTGACGACCATATTATTGTTCGTCAGGGTGTAAAAAACTTAATCGAGAACGCTTCAAACAACTCGATATCTGTCAAAGAGTGTTCGGGGCACGAGGGGCTTAAACTCGTTCGTAAAGGCCCCTATCAGGCAGTACTGATAGGTCTTACCCTTACTTCAATCGATCCAATCGAGTTAGTGAAACAGATTAGAGATGATAAACCCGGTCTACCGATACTGGTTCTCTGTTCGGTGGATGAAGAACAATATTACGGACGATTATTCAGAGCGGGAGTTACCGGCATCCTGACCAGAGAAAGTGCATCTGATGAACTTCTTGATGCTATAAAGAAATTATTCAGTGGTGGCAGGTATATCTCTCCCTCACTAGCAGAGAAAATGACCGGAATTCCTTCTGATGACGACACTTCACTCATGGTAACTCTATCGGATAGAGAATATGAAGTAATGGTATCGATGGTTTCGGGAAAACGGGTTAAACAAATCGCCGATGAAATGTCATTATCGATAAAAACAGTAAGCACCTACCACTCGAGAATACTGCAGAAGTTAAGGCTTGATAATGATGCGCAGCTGATACGGTATGCTATCGAACAGGGAGTTATCCGCGACAGTATTGCAGCCCGGGAAAAATTACTGGTGAGTGAGTTTAATATCAAGACTGCTTCCTTAATACAGGCGATAAAGGAAATCTGGCATCAGCGAAAGCTGGTCATCATCGTTATCGGTATACTGGGTATTATTACTTACTTTGTAGTGTATTACCTCATCAAGTTTGTCGTCTAGTCCTCTCAATTACGACTAGAATTAGATTTTATACCATGTTTCACTATATACACCCATGATAACTTATCGCAATTCGCCAGGTCTGCAGGGGTAGTAGTTAGTAATTCGAACGGAGTGGGATTATTCGTAATTCGTGAATTGAATATTACATCCTCTTCATGCCTAAGATAATCCTGATTTTTCTCATTAAATCCTGAAACTCCCATGTAATAGCACCATTGCACAAATCCACCGCAGGTAAACGCTTTTACCTGAAACGGACGGACATTCCAGGGCAGATTCGGTTGTTTGCACGCCTTGCGAAGTTTTTTCCTGAGAAAACGCCATATCACCATACATTGTCTGAATATCTGGTTTTTAGCCCTGATGAGTCTCACCGCCAGTTCAGGTTGTACTTCGTTTACGGCAGTTTTGCATATATTATTTAACAACTCAGTTAAACCGTGGTCATTAAGCAGTTCGTCGTTCAATCTCTTCACGGCTACATCATACTTATCCGGTCGTGATAGATAATAGCTTAATTTTCTGAGGACTACTGAACCGTCTGTTTTTGCATCAATGACGAGAATATCATGATGATCCTGCCCTTCCTCACCCGTCGAATACACCATTAGAGCATGGTTCCAGTAACAGTGTGTACCATAACGAATCAGCCATCCCCACAGACTACGATGGGTATGAACGAGAAGGATATCAGCAGGACGCAATTCGTTCAATTTTACATCGATATACCGTTCCTTTTTTTCTGTTACCATCATTTTCGTCACCTCTTTTGACTTCGTACCTTTTACCAAAACGATGTTATCGTTCTACAGAAATAATATAGGAGTAATGAGGTTGTGAACCCCGGATTATCTCGACATCCGTACCAGGATATCTGTTTATAATAGAGTCACCGAGTATATTTGCCGTACTGCCTTCCACCCGGTCTCCGTAAAAAACAGTAATAATTCCTGCATGATTTGCATCGACTGCATCGAGGGAATGAAAAACTGCATCCTCTATCGTTTTTTCTGCATACAATACATCACCGTCAACGATTCCCATGAATTCACCTTGCTGTATCTCTAATCCGTTTACCATTGCATCCCGTATGGCAGTTGTTATCTCAACGGTATTTACTTGTTCCTGGAATCCGGACATAACCTCGATGTTTTCATCAAGTCCTACCTCGCAGTTAAAGGAGACCATTGCCGAAAGCCCCTGTGGTATCGACCGAGTGGGTAATACTCTCACCGTTTTGTCTGTAAGTTCTGCCGCCTGATGAGCCGCCGGTATTATGTTTTTATTATTAGGGAGTATTATTACTTTTTCTGAGGGTAAGGATTCTATTGCCTGCAAAATATCGAGACAGCTGGGATTCATCGTCTGTCCGCCCGGAATTATAGTAGATATTCCAAGACTGAGAAACACCTCCTGCAGACCGTCTCCGGCAACCACGGCGACAACGGCTATCTCGTTTTCGGATATTTTCTTACTTGTTGTCTGTAGAAAATCTTCGTGCTGGTCGTCCATATTCTGAATTTTTAAATCGTGTACCGTACCCAGTGATAAAGCAAACTCTATGATCGTCCCCGGATGAAATGTATGTACATGGATTTTAATGGTTTCTTCGTCGCCTACCACTACCGCCGATTTCCCCTGGCTTTCTATCCAGTGTCGTACCTGCTCCTGCCTTAAATTTTCACCCTTGAGTATCATTTCCGTACAATACCCGTATGCTTCCTCAACTTTCGGCATTTTCGCGGCAAAGGCAGAAGACGGGTGAATTGATACAGTATTCGGTATCGATATTTCATCGGCATTAATCTCGTCACCTTTAAGATAATGCATGAATCCTTCCAGGATAACGCATACGCCCTGACCTCCGGCATCGACGACTCCGGCATCCCTGAGTACGTCCAGTAACTGTGGAGTTCTCTCCACAGAATCTCTCGTTTCTTGAACGACTATCTCTATTAACCCGGTAATATCATCTTCATATTCGGAAACGTTATTCATCGCAGCTGCTGCGGCGTCTTTGATAACCGTCAGCATGGTTCCTTCACGCGGTTTACTCAAGGCCGAATAGGCTGCTTTCGCCGCTTCATCCAGGGCTTTTGTAAATCCCACGGCACTTAATTTCTCTTCTCCAGCCAGGCCTGCAGCGAAGCCTTTCATTATCTGGGATAAAATCACGCCGCTATTCCCTCTTGCTCCCATCAAAGCTCCCTTGGCCATGTACTCGGTGATGACTGACACTTCTTCGTTCTGGCACTTTTCCATTTCAGTCAATACCGACTGCATTGTAAGCAGCATATTTGTACCGGTATCACCGTCCGGGACAGGAAAAACGTTGAGTTTATTAACCGGTTCTTCATTCTTCGCCAGCCAGTCCGTCCCCACCCGGAACATTTCCCGCACTTCATTCCCGTCAAGTCCGAGTTGAAGATTTCTTTTGATACTTAATGTGGTTGTCATTTTTCTCCTCCCCTATTTTTATGTTCTTTTTCTCAATTATCGGTCTGTTATCAAAGGAAGTAAGTCGGAGAAGTCCGAAATAATTGTAGGATGAGTCCTAATACCGATGATTTTTTTGTAAGATATGTCCTACTTTGATGTCTGTCAGACCAGTCGACATGTGTCTAGTAGCTTCAACCGGAGACAGTTGACTTCTTTCACCGGTATCACTGACAAGAGAGTACTGTTTTTTATACGCTGAGAAAAATGCGAGCCGAAGCCACACGAAAGAACAGGCACACAATACCCGTTGCAGTAATCCACCGATCACTGATAAAGGTCCAATTATATGAACGAAAGGAATCGGTATATTAACAATCAGTACAAGAAGACCGAAAGATCTTAATCGACTAAAGGAAGGATTATCCCTGGTGAAGTTTCTGAATATATAGATCATAGCCAGCAATGGTGCATACGCTATTGCAGACACAAAATTATGAATCATTTCCCGGTAAAAAGAAGTTGTACTGTCAGGAAATACCACCAGCAGTATAGTCCCCAGGGCATGAATACCCAATAACTTTGATAATGGTTTTATCTGCGGTACATTAATGAAAATCCGGTTGAGTCCATATGCACCGAAACACATTAATACACCATAGACCCAGTAACCGCTGCTCAACAGCCATGCATACGGCTGCTCCGGAGTTCCCATGAGGCTGACGCTGTCCGAAATCGGGTTATAACCCGGTGTAATGTATCCGACAACCAGTACCGTTATTCCCAGGATTAACGGAGCTATCATACCGCAAAAGAGAAAGATCTTTGATCTGGCATCTCGATATGGTTTCATTTTTAACTCCTGAAATGAGTGATGTAAAAATCTAAAATACCCTTATACTTCAAGATCATTATTGGCCGCAGTACAGGTAGCGGAAAATAGGACGAGTCTTATTTTCGTGTAAGATATGTCTTACTTCAGGTGTATATAGACTGAGAAAACGGCCATAAAGAAATCCCCGATTGATCCTGTGATGAATCATTGACCTTTCCTTTAGTCACCAGTAGAACTGGGGCAGGCTGGAGTTTAAACTGAAATTATGGTGTGTTTGGTCTAACACTTGATAATAATTGGTCTGTAAGATCAACCAAATAACATATTCATACGTTTCTTGACATGTCCATGGGCTAACGATAGACTATACACACTCAACCCGTACAGGTGTGAATGAGTTGAAGTGTCCACATTGTCAGGTGGATAATCCTGAAGGATCAGGATTCTGTAGGAAATGCGGGAAATCGTTAGTATCTGATCTCGTATGCCAAGAATGCGGACATGTCAATTTACCCGATAGCACTTTCTGTAATAAATGTGGACACATCCTAGTCGACCAAACACGTGAACCGTCTCAACCAACTAAAACGATCCTACCGCCCCAAGATGAACCTACCTTCTTCGTCAATGACCGCTACCAGGTCAAGAAGAAACTCGGTGAGGGCGGCAAGAAGAAGGTCTACCTTGTCCATGATAAGAAACTCGACAGGGATGTTGCCTTTGCCCTCATAAAGACTGAAAACCTCGATGAAGATGGTCGGAAACGCGTCACCCGCGAAGCCCAGGCTATGGGTAAACTTGGTGATAACCCCCACATCGTCTCTATCTTCGACACCGGAGAACTCAACGGTCAACCCTATATCATTATCCCCGTCATGGGCGGCGGCGATGTCGAAGGTCTCATCGAAAAAGCACCTGACCATAAACTCCCGCTAGACCAGACCATCTCTATCGCCAAGGCTGTCTGCCAGGGACTGATATTCGCCCACTCCAAGGGTATTATCCACAGAGACCTGAAACCGGGTAATGTTTGGCTTACTGATGATGGTACTGCCAAGATAGGAGACTTCGGCCTGGCGGTGATGACAGATGTTTCAAGACTCACCATGGAAGGTATGATGGTAGGTACCGTCTCCTATATGCCTCCTGAACAAGCAACGGGCGGAGAAGTAACTACCAGGGCCGACTTGTATTCACTCGGTGCCATGCTGTATGAGATGGTGACCGGCAGACCACCGTTTGTTGGTGACGACTCCGTATCCATTATCGGTCAGCATCTTAATACTCCCCCCATATCTCCCACCTGGCACAGGGCTGATCTTCCGCCTGCCTTAGAGTCGCTGATAATGATGTTGCTTGAGAAGGATCATGAGAAGAGGCCCGGTTCTGCAAAGGATGTCCTGGCTGCCCTTGAATCCATTGAGAAAGGTGATATCAAAGAATCCACTGTAGAAACTCAGGCACCGACCGAGAACCCCATCTACCGTCGCATATTCGTTGGAAGAGAGAACGAGCTGAAGACACTCCAGAATGCTTTCATCGGTGCCATGTCAGGTCAGGGCGCCCTGATGATGGTGGTTGGAGAGCCTGGTATAGGTAAGACTGCCTTATGCGAACAGTTATCGACTTTTGTTACTTTACGTGGTGGTATGACACTATGGGGACACTGTTATGAAGAAGGCTCTTTGTCTCTGCCCTACCTTGCTTTTGTCGAGGCGATGCGGTCGTATGTCATGGATAGAGAACCTGATGACTTGAAGAAAGATCTCGGTTCAGGCGCCACAGACGTGGCAAGGATAGTCTCGGAAGTACGAGAAAAGCTACATATAGAACCAAGGCAAGCCCAGAATCCCGAGGAGGATCGTTACCGCCTGATGCAGGCGGTCACTTCGTTCCTGACGAATGCGGCCGTTGCTAAACCGATCCTGGTCATTTTGGAGGATCTTCACGATGCCGACAAGGGCACCATGGATATGCTTTCCTATGTGTCGAGAAACCTTACCAATACACGATTACTAATCGTCGGCACCTACCGTGACGTCGAGGTGGATAGAAATCACCCACTATCTGCGGCCCTGGCTGAGTTAAGACGAGTATCGTCCTTTAATCGCGTCCTTTTGCGAGGGCTGAACATTGACGAAGTCAGACGCATGTTGTCAAACATCACTCAAGAAGAAGTCCCGATGGCACTTGCTGAGGCAGTACACCGGCAAACTGAAGGTAATCCACTCTTTATTCAGGAGGTAATACGTTACCTGGTAGAAGAAGGTATACTCACCCGGAAAGATGGCAAATGGCGGCCTTCCAGTGAGTCAGCTCTTGAGATGAATATTCCGGAAGGTCTCCGGGATGTCATCGGGAAGAGGATGTCGCTTATCAGCAAGGAATGTAATCAGCTTCTTTCTGTTGCATCTGTTATCGGTCGGGACTTCCCGCTGGATGTGATAAGAAAAGTATCAGGTCTTTCCGAAGATGAGCTCTTTACGGCCATTGAAGAAGCTAAGAAAGCAGCGGTGATAGAAGAACGTGCCAGTATCGGAGCAGCGGTGACGTACCGGTTTACCCACGCCTTCTTCCGCCAGACCCTGTATGAAGAGATGATTGCACCACGGCGTATACGACTTCACCAGCAGGTGGCGAGGGCACTGGAGGAAATATATGCCAAACGTCTTGAGGAACATGCCGCCGAGTTAGCTGAGCATTTTTCACATTCATCAGATACAGCCGATCTGGATAAAGCCGTAAGTTATGGGATGATGGCGGCAAAGAAGGCGACAGAAGTTTATGCCTTCGGAGAAGCGGTGCGGCTTCTTGACCAGGCAATCAAAGTTGAGGAAATACTCGACCCGGTAAACAAGACAAGGCTTTGTGAGATGATGTGTGATTTGTGTGAAGCCTTGCCATATGGTCCTCCTACTACGCGTCTTGTCGAAGTTGAAGGGCCAACAGCGTTTTCTCTTGCCGAAAGTATTGGTGACGACACACGGGCAGCTCGTGTCGCATATCAATTAGCAGTGGCCATATTTGTACAGTCAAATTTTTCGAATCCAGATTATTTCAAATGGATTGAACGATTAGACCATCATGCCCAGCCTGATACCATGGAACGCATATATGCCAATGTTCATCTAGCAATGATAAAGCAGTGGTCCGAAAAAGATATTAAAGCAGCAAAAAAGCTTTTAACACAAAATGTAGAGAGTGCACATCGTATGGGTGATCAGAAAGCCTTAATTGCTGCCCTCCAGGCAAAACTGCGTTTTCTTTCAATACCACAGGATAATGAGGAACGTGTATCTCTGGCTGAAGAGCTTTGGGAGTTAGTTCGGCAAGCTGGAATTATAACCTCAGTACAGAGTCAAATAATGCTGGAAGCCGCGGGTAATGTTTTCTTACAATCAGGCCAGCGACAACAGACTGAAGAAGTCTTTAGTGAATGGAGAGATTTAGCCCGGCGTACGGATAATTATCATAATATAGCGACTTCATTAGGGGTAGATTCCGTTCTTGCTGTTCTCGATGGACGTCTTTATGAGGCTATAGAAATGTCCGACCGAATAAGGGCTATCGGCGAGGAAACTGGTGCTCTAGGATTTTTCATGGTGTGGGCAAGGAAAGGAGGTCTAAGAGCACAGCTTTATCTGGGAATGTTGCCTGAAGACCTTGAACGCTGGGATCCTGAATACCAGCAACAGGCACCCGGGTCAGAGCCCCTGCATTGCTTGATGCAAGCTCATCTGGGATGGGATAAGGAAGCCTCAGAGATTCTTGACAGCCAGGTAGTAAATCGCTCCAATTTCGGTACTGATGAGGATGCGACCGATACATGGAGAGACGCTTTCTATTTGGAGGCGAGTATACCAACGAAACACCGCAAAGCTGCCAAACTGCTGCTTGAACGCATGAATGTACCAGGTTTATACATATGCTCTGAAGTACCCACCTGTATTCCAAGGCATCTTGGAGGAGCGGCAGCTCTGCTCGAAAGATATGACGAAGCTCGCCAGCACTATCAGGAAGCAATCAGAGTCTGCACCGACATGCGATTCCGTCCAGAATTAGCACTATCCCGACTACAACTTGCTGAGCTTCTTCTTGACCGTTATCCAGATGAGAAATCCGAAGCCCTCGAACATCTAGACTTCGCCATAAAAGAATTCCGCGAGATAAAGATGCAGCCATCGCTGGAGAGGGCTCTAAGGCGGAAGGATATACTGAAGGCTTAATATGATGTACCCACATTCTCATATTAGGTAGTCCAAATTATGTTGCCATCAGCGTTACCTTTTAAGAGTTTTGAAATGATTGACGGTTTCTACCTGTATTTATGAAGAAGGGGGCATATGCCCCCTTCTTCATTTGTTAATCGTTGGACAATCCTCATCTTTTATTGTTGATATAGAGTACCAACCATTTATTCCGTTGGCATCGGGAGGTATGCAGTTCCATCCGGATTTAGCGGAATACCATCAGTCAGAATGTACCCCCGACCATCAGGTCCGACCAGGATACTGGGTTGAGAGACTATTGTCGGTTCAACTGGCATCGGGAGGTATGCAGTTCCATCAGGATTTAGAGGAATACTATCAGTCAGAATGTACCCCCGCCCATCAGGTCCGACAAGCAGACCAGATTGGGAGACTGTTGCCGGTTCAGCGATTGCTGTACTATCTACCGGAACTACCGAAGTATCAACCGATGCCGTATTGAGAGTGACTCTCCCAAGTACCATGCCCACCGCTAAAGCGACTATTACTCCAGCAATGACCACCATCAGGTTTATTTCTCTCCTTACTGTTTTTCTTGTTAAAACCCTTGCCATCTCTTTTTTCCTCCTGTTTCTTTTCCTTTTATTTGTTCGACCTAATACCAGATTAGCAGGTAATATTTTGTATTCAACAAGCACGCTAGTAGCACCATGTCAGCACAGAGTCAGCAGAATACTGAATTTAAGGAGGGCTCTTGCATATTAAGCCACTTTGGTATATAGTTGGGACACGTTTCTTCTCTTACTCTTTAAGGCGAAACTTAGCAAGTGAACCGGGGGAACCAGACTGATGACGAGACGGAATAGAGCGTTAACAGTCTTTGGCGAAGATCTGGACTATCTACTCGGTAAAGCTGGTAAATTCACTCTTCCCGAGTATGCTGATGAATGCGGAGTGAATTACAAGTACATCTTACAGCTTCGAACAATACCAGAGCGGCGACCTGGTAAGCTTTACGTGGATCTCCTCAAACCATTTGCCAGGCTTCATACAATAAACCTGGCTGATAGCCAGCAACTTTCTCTCAGGCATCGTAATAAGCCATTATCGTTTACAGAATGTAGAGAGCTTTTCCCCGACCTTACCGAGGAGGAGCTTGTCGTATCTGTCAAACAGGCTGCTGAAGTTAAAGACTTGAAAGATTTCCAACTTCAGTCAACTAAGACAGATGATTCTATGGCTGCAACTGGAGTATCACGACCGAAGAAATCCCGGCATTTGTATCCTCACGTTTTTGTGGGTAGAGAAAATGAATTGAATGAGCTCAAAATATCCTTTGATAATGCAGTAGCGGATTACGGGTCACTGGTGATGGTCGTGGGTGAACCGGGGATCGGCAAGACCACCATCTGCGGTCAACTGATGGACTACGTTCACGAACACGGCGGGATCAGCCTGATAGGACACTGTTCCGAGCCAGGATCACCATCGCTACCCTATCTTGCATTCATAGAGGTACTCAGTTCCTATATGGTTGTATGCGATGACGAAGACCTGAAAAACGAACTTGGATTTGGCGCTTCTGATATAGCCCGCATTGTACCCGAAATCGTTGACAGGTTGAAAGTAACAGTTCCTACCGTTAAAAATGCCGATGAAGAACGATATCGATTATTGCAGTCAGTCACACACTTCCTGGGTAACATCGCAGCTAAACAGCCTTTACTGTTAGTACTCGAAGACCTGCATAACGCTGATCATGGGACACTTGATATGCTCAAACACATTGCTCGCAACATTGGTAGCAAACATCTTCTCATTGTTGGTACATACCGGGATATAGAAGTAGACCGTACCCACCCTCTTTCCGCGACCTTAGCAGAGCTGAGACGTTTACCAAACTTCGAACGCATATTTCTGCGAGGTCTTGATGTTACAGAAACCAAACACATGCTTTCAAGTATCCTGGGACATGATATACCTGCAGGATTAGATAAGGCAGTATACACACAGACAGAAGGAAATCCCCTATTCGTTGAAGAAGTTGCCTACTATCTGATAAAAGAGGGGCTTTCTACCGAAGAATCAGAATTTACACAACCTGTTAGAGATATGAATATTGAATTGAAAGTTCCTGAAGGGCTACATGATGTTTTGGGCAAACGGCTTTCTGCTCTTAGCCAGAACTGTAACAATATACTTTCGATGGCATCTGTGATTGGTCGTGAATTCCGCCTGGATGTATTACAGGTAATAACCGGCTTATCTGAAGTTGAAGTACTGGAGGCTATTGAAGAAGCGCAGAATTCAGCTATTCTCGACGAAGGTCATATTGCTGGAAGAGCGGTAACCTACCGTTTTAGCCATGCCCTCTTTCACCAGACTCTGTATGAAGAAATCATAGCTCCCCGTCGCATCCGTCTTCACCAGCAGGTGGCGCGAGAGCTGGAGAAGATTTATACGAACCGACTTGATGAGCATGCCGCCGAGTTAACCGAGCACTTTTCCCAGTCAACCGACTCATCAGACCTTGAGAAAGCAGTAAGGTACGGGGAGATGGCAGCTAAACGGGCTAGAGAAGTTTACGCATTCGGTGAGGAGGTAAGGTTACTGGACCAGGCTATCAAAGTGCAAAAAGTGCATGATCCCAACGATAAAGTAAAGATGTGCGACTTACTTCTTGATCTCCTTGAGGCTGTTTTCCGAACCGGTGATGTAAATCGTGTTATCGATACTATAGTACCAGCAGCTTTTTCCCTTGCAGAAGAGTTGAAAGATGATGCAAAAGCGGTCAGTATATGCATTTGGGCATTATTATCCATTTTCGCAAGAGAGGGTAACATAATACATCCCCAAATTGTTGAATGGGGAAACCGGGCAGATCGATATGCTAAACCTGAAACTCCTGAGCGTGTCTACGCTGATACGATTATGGGTATTTCAAAATGGCAATCACTCAATCCAGCCAGTCGAGAAGAAGGGCGGAAACTTATTTCAAGTGCGGTTGATTTAGCTAGGAAGATAGATGATGTTAATTCACTATGGTGGGCTGCACGAACTTATCTGTGGTTCAATGCAATACCACAATATTCCAGCGAACTAGTACATATAGCAGAGGAATTATGGTCAGGATCTCACACTGGATTAACACATGTTAATCTTTTTTATAGTTTATCATTTATAGGTAATACTTTCCTTACAATGGGTCAGCGGAAAAAAGCAGAGGAAGTATACAATGAAATGCGCGAAATTTCCGAACGTACAGGGGAACTTTTGTGGGAGATATATTCAGCGGGATGTAACCAAATACTGTTATGTTACGATGGTCGGTTTGAAGAGACACTAGATAGTATTGATAAAATACGGGCACGAGCTGAGGAAAATGGATTGCTTGCAGCAGCGGTGACAGCTTCAAATGCAACATTG
>DUFA01000125.1 GCA_011191975.1 Dehalococcoidia bacterium | reverse complement strand
AGGTCGACCAGGACAACTACCAGTGCGGTGGCTGCCAGACTTATTTCCGGTACAAACAGTCCTAGATTCAAATCATATCCCTCGCTTTATCCACCTATTAATGCCGTTATCGGCGAAATACCAATCTTCATCATGTCGGTCATTATCGCCGGGTATATTCCGACAAGCATAATCAAAGCAATAAAAGCGAACATATAGACCTTTTCCAGTCCATCGGCGTCTTTGACTTCGTTGAACTTTTCCTGAGGTTGTCCGTAGAATGTCCGCTGTAACATCCAGAGTATGTAACCGGCAGCCAGGACCACTCCGATAACCGAGAGTATGGTGTACACCTGGATCCCGTTCACTATTCCGCTTGAAAAGCTGCCGGCGAAGGTAATGAATTCGGCAGCAAATCCGCTGGTCAACGGGAGACCAAGAGAACCAAGACCAGCAATCGAGAATATTACTCCTATGACAGGAACCTGCCGTGCCAGTCCGCCGAGTTTTCGAAGGTCACGTTCCTCGGTATTGTGTATGGTAAGACCAGCCATGGCAAATAACAGACCGGTCAGCAGGCCGTGGCTGACCATCTGTAAAGCCGCTCCGGTCATACTGACTTCACCGAGAGCAAAAACGCCCAGCATCACAAGCCCCATATGGCTGACCGAACTGTAGGCGATCAGCCGCTTGATGTCGGTCTGTCTCAGGGTAATGGCGGCGCCATATAAGATGCTGATCACTGCCAGAACCAGGAATACAGGAGCATACTCGCGGGCGACGTCGGGGAAGAAGCTGACCACCCGGATAATACCATAGCCGCCCATCTTGATCAGAGCTCCGGCCAGCATTACACTTCCGGCAGTCGGCGCGTCGGTATGGGCATCAGGAAGCCAGGTATGTACGGGTACGGTGGGAAGTTTAACCGAGAAGCCGATAATCATCAGCAGGAAGATAGCCGCCGGCGGCATCAGCGATTGAACCATGCCGAGTCCGCCTTCGGCGATGTCTATCATGTTAAGGCTTCCGGTGCTAAAATACAGACTGAGAATACCGGCCAGCATTAACGCGCTGCCGAACAGCGTGTATATTACGTACTTGATAGATGAGTATTCTTTTCTTCCCGAACCCCAGATAGAGATTAGGAAGTACATCGGTATTATTTCTATTTCCCAGAAGATGAAGAACAGCAGGAGGTCGAGAGCACAGAAGACTCCCAGGATACTGGATTCGAGAAGGAGAAGCCAGGCGAAATACTCACGAACCCTCTTATGTTCTTTCCACGAAATCAGTACGACCATTACACCGAGGAACGCAGTAAGGAGTACCAGAGGCATACTCAGTCCGTCTACTCCGAGGTGGTAGTTAGCGTTAATTGCCGGTATCCAGGAGACCATATCCTGGAACTGGAATTTAGCGGCTCCTGCCGACCTGTCGAACAGGCAGAATGCGATGATAGCCAGGAGAAACGATACCGACGTGAATGCCAGCGCCAGGTACTTGACCAGTTTCTCCCGGCCGCCGCCGAACAGGGCAATAAGTATGGACCCTGCTATCGGCAGAGCTATTATCCAGGTCAGATAACTACCGTCCAACTATACCCGCTCCTTCTAAGTAAATATGAGTAACACCAGGATTATTGCTATGACTCCTATTCCTATACCAAGGCCATACATCTGTAACTGGCCGGTCTGCGCTTTACCAAGTGCCTGACCTTCGGTCTGAGCACCTTCGGCTATTCCATTTACCGTGCCATCAATGACATAGGTATCAATTTTCTGCATTCCTGCGAAAAGTCCGCCAAGCAGGGCTTTCTTTACTATCAGGTCCTGGTAGAGTTCGTCCATCCAGTACTTACGCAGGAACAGAGTATAAAGCGGTTTGAACGTGCTTCCTAGCTTCTCAGCTGATATCCGTTTCTTGATGTACATCAGCCAGGCAAGTGCGATACCTGCTATCGCAGTAAGGAGTGATATCCATGGTAAAGCATGAGTGAGTACACTCCAGAAACCGGGAGCGTGTGCATGGTGTTCTCCCATGAATTCGGCGAATCCACCGCCCGTACTCCAAAGACCGGCGATGACTGCCAGGACTGAAAGGACTACCATCGGAAACACCATAATCCAGGGTGATTCATGTGGATGTCCATGAGCTTCCGGATCACCTCCCCTATACTCCCCATGGAAGGTGAGGAAAATGACGCGGAACATATAGAATGCGGTCATAAAGACTGTAATCAAGGCGAGGGCGAACAGCACAGGCTGGTTTTCGAGGGCTACCGCCAGGATTTCATCCTTACTCCAGAAACCGGCCAGCGGCCAGATTCCGGCTAGGCTTAATGAAGCAATAAGGAACGTATAATATGTCCAGGGCATGACTTTACGCAGGCCGCCCATCAATCTCATATCGAACGTGTGCGTGGCGTGATTTACACTGCCGGCACCAAGGAAGAGTAACGCCTTGAAGAAAGCATGGGTAAACAGGTGGAATATTCCTATGGCGGTTGCAGCCTTGGCGAGTTCAACCGTCGGTTCTCCTCCATGGGCGACTCCCAGACCGGCGGCGCCAAGCCCAAGCATCATGTACCCAAGCTGACTGACGGTGGAATAGGCAAGAACACGCTTAATATCGGTAGCCACCAGACCCATTGACGCGGCGAATATTGCGGTAAACGCGCCGATTATCGCTACCGTGGTTAAAGCAGTAGTCGAATGGGCGAATATCGGCAGGGTACGTGCCACCAAGAATACGCCTGCCGAAACCATTGTCGCCGAATGTATTAGAGCGCTGACCGGTGTGGGGCCTTCCATAGCATCAGGCAGCCATACGTGCAGCGGGAACTGGGCTGACTTGCCGACTGCCCCGGAGAATATGCCGATCGCCGCCCAGGTGAGGGCTGTCCCGGCCAGGGCGCCGGCTCCGGCAAGGGCGTGGAGTTCACCTATATCGAATGTGCCTGTCTTGGCGAATATCAGCAGGATGCCGGCAAGGAATCCGAAATCTCCCAGCCTAGTGACGATAAAGGCTTTCTTGGCAGCATTCGACGCTGAAGGGCGATGGTACCAGAAGCCGATGAGCAGGTAAGAACATAGGCCGACCAGTTCCCAGAATACGAATATCAGCAGCAGGCTGTCTGCCATGACCACACCGAGCATCGACGCGGTGAACAGGGACATCCATGCGTAATAACGCGTGTAAGTGCCGTCGTTTATGCCTATGTAGTGCTCCATATAGCCGAGGGAGTAAATCTGCACCATAAGGCTGACCGTTGTAACGACCACAACCATTACAGCTGTCAGTGAATCAACCATCACGCCGATGTTGATAGTAAAGTCGCCTATCACGAGCCATTGGATGGGCGTCATAGGCAGTTCATGGTGATCGGCACCCAGCGTTTCAACCAGTGTCCAGAGGGATAATATCAATGAGGTGCCGATAGTCGCGATGGCTATATAGCCCCCGAGTTTTGATTCTTTTTGAGCGAATGGCTTAACCAGGAGCGATATTACCAGGAAGGAAAATATCGGTAGCAGGAGTATCAGCCATACTATCTGTTCAGGCATTACAGCTTCCTCAAAATCTCTTCAACTACATGTTTTTTATCTTCAGGCACGTAGACATGGTAGGCCGCAAGAAGCGTACCCATCGGCTTGTCTTCTGCGGGGAGTATAAGGATTGGAATACCTTCACCCTCGAAGAGTTCCTTCCACGTCTCAGCTATCATAAGGTTTTTTGTCTTTTTTATTTCAGTCCACATTATAGTTAAGGAGTCCCATTATCCTTTCATAAGGTCGACATCCGTGGTATCGACCGTGTCGCGATTGCGGAATATGGATATAACAATTGCCAGTCCCACCGCTGCTTCCGCGGCTGCGACAACGATTATAAATATGGCAAATATCTGCCCGGTTAATTCTGTAGGTGTGATAAACCTGGAGAAGCCGACCATGGCAATATTTACCGCGTTCAGCATTATTTCCACGCACATCAGGACAACCAGAGCGTTACGCTTTGTCAACGCACCGAACAGCCCAATGGCAAATAACACCGCCGATAGTACCAGATAGTGTTCCAGGCCTATGGACATCCGTTACTTCTCCCTCACAAGAACAATCGCTCCCAGGACGGCTGCCAGTAATAAAGCCGCGGCAATCTCGATACCCAGGATAAATCCGTTATTACCCAGCATTTTATCTGCAAGGGTTGCGGTAGTAGGTTCCATTGGCGGAGGAGTGGTTACCGGCCAGTTGGTGTTCAACATGGCGTACAGGACCAGTCCCAGGAAAACCGCAACTATTATAAAAGCCGGGATTCTCAGCTTATTATTCAGATTACCCCTGTGAACTTCACGGGTAAGCATTATTGCCAGAATTACCAGAATGGATATACCGCCGACATATACCAGTATCTGCACCGCTGCCAGGAAGTCGGCACTGAGCGTAATATAGATTCCTGCAACCGTGAGAAGGCACAGGATAAGGGAAAGCGCCGTGTGGAAAACATTCCTCAAGAATATTACGCCCAGGGCGGCTATCACACCGACCACAGCCAGTATCCAGAAGGCAATATTAATTCCCATTAGTCTTCCTCGGTTATCCTTTCAATCAGCAGTGTCTGTCGTGGGAGTTCTGTTTCGAGTTCGGGGTAGAAATAGGCGCTGCGCTGCTTATTCCCAGATTCGAGCATCATATCTTCTTTATTCTGTACTAAATCACCTCGGCGGTATTTCGCGCATTCGTAGTTGGTGCTGAAAAACAGGGCTTCATAGGGGCAGGACTCCACACAGAGTCCACACTGGATACAATATCCCGTATCAACCTGGTATTTTTCAACTTCGTACTTATTATTCTCGATATTAGTAGAAGTTACTATTTCGATAACCCCCTGAGGGCAGGACTTGGCGCAGGTACAGCAGCCGGTGCATTTCTGCCTGTCCCACACCAGCTCCTGGCCGCGAGTCCGCCGTGAAAGATGCAGCCTCTGATCCGGATACTGCGTAACCGAAGGCCTTCGGAAAAAATATCCCAGCGTAACCGACAGGCCTTTCGCTATTCCAATTCCGTAGCGTTCAAACTTCAACTCTACCCCATCCTAACCTAAAGAATTTCTTTGACCAGAACAATATCAGTATTGCCGTCATTGCGAAGTTAATGGGTATCATTATCCACAGCATACCTTCGGGAAGTGCCAGTACTTCGATTGCAGTCACAACCAGGTTTATCACAGCCAGCGGCAGGAGGAATTTCCATGCCAGAGCCATCATCTGGTCTATACGGACACGCGGAAGTGTTGCCCACAGCCAGACCATGACAAACCACACGATAAGGACTTTTATGATAAACCAGAGCCATTCGGGGAGGACAGGACCTCTCCACCCTGCCAGGAAAATGGTGGTTATCAGGCAGGAAAGCAGGAATGCCTCACCGTACTCAACGAGGTAGAAGAGGGCGAATTTAATTCCCGAATATTCCAGATGGAACCCTGCGACTATCTCCTGGTCGGCTTCCAGCAGGTCGAATGGTGCGCGGCTGATTTCCGCAAGACCGGCTATGAAGAAAATCAGGAAACCAAGGGGCTGTAATAATATGAAGGGAATGTCCTGTGCGATCACAATGTCGTTCATGGAAAGTGAACCGGCAATAAGTATTACCGAAGCTATCGCAATCAGCACAGGAAATTCGTAACTTACTACTGAAGCGACGACACGCATAGCACTGATAAGAGAGTATTTGTTGCTGGAACCCCAGCCTGCCATAAACATGCCGACGGTAGTAATAGAGCTTATGGCAACAACGTAAAGAACGCCGATATTCAGGTTAGCCAGCATTCCGCCGTTCGTAAACGGTATTACCGCGAAGACCACGAATACCGGTACGAGGGTTACAATCGGTGCCAGCCAGTATATCGGTTTATCGACAGCCGCTGGTGTTATCCCTTCCTTCAGCAGCACTTTTAATACATCCGCTAATGCCTGGAGTAATCCGAACGGACCGGTCCTGTTCGGACCGACTCGTGACTGCATTCTTCCTATCTCTCGACGAGCAATATAGATAAAACCCATTACCATCAGGATAACGACGATGATCGTTACCAGAGTAAATAATACCCAGTGTCCCCAGAAGTTCCCCGGCCAGTCAGACGGCAGAGTCTGGAGAGTAAACGGAGTGTTTATGACGGGTTCGATGATTGCCATTATCTATCAACCTCGCCTAAGCAAATGTCTATACTGCCAAATATCGTTACAAGATCGGCTAGTTTCCATCCCAGTACCAATTCTCGTATAACGGATATATTTATCAGACTGGTAGACCGAATGTGACACCGGTAAGGAGCGACGGAGCCATCGGATACTACATAGAATCCGAACTCTCCCTTGGGAGATTCAATGCGACCGTAGGCTTCCCCAACGGGAGGGTGCAGAAAATGGGGTACGTCGGCTTTTACCGGTCCATCCGGCACCTGTTTGACAGCCTGTTCTAGAATCCGCAGGCACTGGCGTATTTCCAACATTCTTATCCGGTAACGGTCATATGAGTCACCGGCGCTGCAGGTCGGAATGTCGAATTCAAAACGATCATAGATCGAGTAAGGGTCTTCTTTTCGCAGATCCCAGGCAACTCCACTCGCCCGGAGTACCGGTCCTGTAATTCCATAATCAATTGCCATTTCCGAGGTTAGAATACCGACACCTTTGGCTCTCGCTAAAAGTATCTCGTTATCCTTCAGGAACTTGTCGAAGGTGTCGACTGCCAGTGGAAATTGTTTGAGGAATTTATCCAGAGCCGGAAGGAACTCGGGTGGAATATCCTGACTTACCCCGCCTATTCTCATGTAATTGTAGGTAAGACGCTGACCGCTGACCATTTCAAAAAGATCAATTATTTTTTCCCTCTCACGATACATCTGGAGGAAGGGAGTATAATATGCCCCGTTGTCATTAAAAAATGAGCCGACCGCCACCAAATGATTGCAGATACGCTGTAATTCAGCCATGATAATTCTGAGATACTCGGCTCTTTCTGGTACCTTGATCCCCGCTAACTTTTCAACAGCTAGACAATAAGCGAGGTTATTACTCATCGAGGAAATATAGTCCAGCCGGTCAGTCAGAGGGATAACTCCTGTCCATGACCGCTGTTCGGCTAGTTTCTCGATACCTCGGTGCAGGTAACCGATAACGGGCTCTACATCAACTACCACCTCACCGTCCAGGGTCAGGCGCATGCGATACACGCCGTGCGTGCTGGGGTGTACTGGGCCCATATTCATTACAAACGGTTCGGTTCTTATCGCCATTTACAGATAGTCCTTACGTTGTGGATATCCCTCGAATCCTTCCCAGAGGAACATCCGCGTCATATTAGGATGGCTATCAAATATTATTCCCATCAAGTCGTAAATTTCTCTTTCCTGGACATTGGCGGTTGAGTACAGGTCGACGATCGAGGGAACTGATGGGTTTTCCCTTCCATAACAATGGGTTTTTATCACTATACTGTGATTGTATTTCAAAGAAGTAAGTTGATAAACCACTTCGAAATAGTCAAGATAATCTACGGCGGTTATGTAGTTTAAAAAGTTGAAATCAAGGTTGGGTTCAGTCTTTAGAAATGAGATGATATCGGGAATAACCTCTTTCTTAACGAGGATAAAATGATTAAACGATTCAGTAATGTCGGAAGCAAACTGCTGTTCCAGTTTAGCAGCTACTTCTTTTCCTGTTAATGCGACAGTCATTCCTTAGTAACAGGCCTTCCTACGCAAAGTTCTTTATTTTCGCTATTTTCTCCTGGAGCATCTGTATGCCTTGAATAAGTCCTTCCGGTCGGGGAGGACATCCAGGTATATATACATCAACCGGGATAATACGATTATACCCGGGGACGACATTGTATCCAGACCGGAAAATCCCCCCACTCACGGCACAGGCTCCCATCGCTATAACCCATTTCGGTTCCGGCATCTGGTTATAGATTCTCCGGATATTCGGAGCATGTTTGTAAGTCAGAGTTCCGGCAGTAATCATAAGATCTGCCTGACGTGGTGACGCACGGAGAATTTCCATGCCGAAACGGGAAATATCGAAACGCGGACCCATCGCTGAGATAAATTCGAAGGCGCAGCAGGCGGGGAAACACAGTGAAACCCATGGCGAAGAGCGCCTGGCAAAGTTAAGCACCCAGTCTACTGTGGTAAGTAGGATATTCTGCTTCAGATCGTCATCCAGCCACTCATCGGGATCCGGAATGGCTATCTGGCTGTTGGCCTTGAGTTCCTCGATAGCTTGGCCTTCATACCGATTGATTTCTTCATCGGGATATATATGTTGGCTCGATCTCTCTATTTCCATTCGAGAACCTTCTTTCTCCACGCATACAGGTAACCGACAATAACGATAAGAAGGAGAACCAGTATCGCTACGAAAGCGGTGATCCCAAGTCCTTTAAGGTTTGCAGCCCAGGGATAGAGAAATACTACTAAAACGTCAAGGGCTAAAAACACAAGTGCATAAAAATAGAACCGGAAATTAAAACGTACCCAGGTCTTGCCGATTGTTTCCATACCGCACTCGAAAGTAAGTAGTTTGAGCGGGTTCGGTTTATGAGGAACGACTTTAAGAAATCTGAGGATAATGGGGATAATTACGATTAGGGTGGCAAAAAATACAGAAAAAGTGATGTATAAACCGATGTAACCGTAATTATCCAGCAATTATTACCCTCCTATACTGGAAAAACATCGGTTACAAGTATATCATCTAAATTTCAAAAAAACAAGCGAAAGGTTCCCCATATTATTGTTTAATTACTTATCAATATATATACTTCTTGTACGGGGAATAATTAATGAGGGAGAGCAATAGATATTCGGATTACGACGACTTTGCCTGGATGTATAACAGACACTGGGGCAGTCGGTTTACTCCCCTAGCATTAGCGGTTCTGGGAGAACTGGTACTTCCGGAAATATCCGCCGGTGCTGCTATCCTCGATCTGTGCTGCGGGACCGGTCAACTCGCCCGGTTTTTATCCGAAGAAGGCTATGACGTAACAGGTATCGACGGTTCGGAAAAAATGCTGAAGTATGCCAGGGAAATCGCACCGGGTGTAAGGTTTATATGTGAGGATGCCCGGACTTTCGATCTACCCCCGTCATTCGATCTCGTTACTTCATTTTTCGATTCATTGAACCACGTAATGACAATAAAGGAACTGACGGCTGTTTTCAGGAATGTATATTCCTGTTTGCTTGAAGAAGGTCTATTCATTTTCGATATGAACCTGGAGCCCGGTTTTTTTGCTCAATGGCAGGGGTATTATGGTATTGTGGAGGATGACCATGTCTGCCTGTTTCCTCAAAGTTATGATCCCGAGAAACGCATCGCCCGGTTCGACGCGACGATGTTCCGCCTGACCGATTACTGGTACCGTTCCGATGTAACACTCCTGGAGAAATGTTACTCCGTGGAAGAAATTCGAAATGCCCTTACTGAAGCGGGATTTTCTACTCTGGATGCTTTTGAATACACGCTTGAGAAGGGACGGCAGGATCTCACTGTCGACTCAGGCAGGGCTTTTTTCCTCTGCGAGAAACCGGGTAAATAGGGTAAAATCTTCTGGGTAGAGTATAGATTATATCATGGGATTTAATTTTGGATGATATCATGGGGCTTAACACAGTAAAACCGGAAACGATTACGTTATTAAAGAAGGTAAACGATATTGTTTCTTCGAAGAATATAGAATCATACTTAGCTGGCGGTTTTGTTCGCGATATCCTGCTGGGAAGAGAAACCGCGGATATCGATGTTACCGTTGCCGGTGACGCGCGTGAAGTTGCCGAAAGTATTTCGAAAATTCTTGGCGGGAGGTATGTGCTGCTCGATGATACAAATAAAATAGCGCGAGTCATACATTTCAGTAAACAACAATCCTCTACTGAAACATCTTGCGTGCTGGATTATTCTTCCTTTTCAGAGACAATCGAGAAAGACCTGGCACGCCGTGATTTCACAATAGATGCCATGGCAATAGCATTAGGCCAATTCACGAAAGACTATACGAATGCCGAGATTATTGATCCGTTCAATGGAAGAAAAGACCTGGATAGACGGATGATCAGAGCAGTAAGTGAAAGGATTTTTACCGAGGATCCAGTCAGGTTACTTCGGGCAGTGCGACTTGCCGGAGAACTTGGTTTCCATATCGATCAGGACACGGAAACACTGGTAAAAAGAGACGCTCAATTACTCGCGATTGTTCCAGGTGAACGTACCAGAGAAGAGCTACTCAGGCTGCTGACTCTCCAGGAAGCGGGGAAGATTCTGCGATATCTGGATGAACTGAAACTGATGACCGCTATAATACCGGAACTGGAAGAAAGTCGGGGACTCGAGCAGCCTAAAGAGCATCACTGGGATGTGCTGGAGCACTCTTTTGCCACGGTAAGTGCGCTTGAATTTCTTCTAGGAGATGGTGGCTGGGAGTTTTCACGTGAAGATATTCCGGCTTCTGATCTCCGATCCGATGAAATTTACAAACATTTAAACCAGGAAGTAAGTAGTGGCAGTACGCGGAAATCGTTACTTAAGCTGTCTGCGTTGCTTCATGATGTCGGCAAACCGGGCACGAAATCTGTAGATGAAACCGGGAAAACAAGGTTCCTGGGACACAGCAAGGAAGGAGCAAGTCTGATCACGGAAAGGCTGGAGAAGCTACGGTTCAGCAGCCGGGAGATAAAACTGATTGAAACGGAAATTGTTCATCACATGCGGCCGACGCAGCTTAGCCAGGAAGGGATGCCTTCTGACCGGGCTGTTTACCGGTACTACCGGGACACAGGTCAAGCAGGTCTGGATATACTTTTTCTGAATCTTGCCGATCATTTGGCGACGCGGGGACCGGATCTCGAGATTACCAACTGGCAATACCATTTAGAACTTGTACAATATCTTTTTGGGAAATATTTCGAGAAAGAAAATGTGATAAATCCTCCCAAGATTGTCGATGGTTATGATATAATGAAATCCTTTGGACTAAGTCCTGGTCCTCGGATAGGTGAATTACTGGACGCGGTGAAAGAAGCACAGGCTTCAGGTGAGATTACCGATAGAGAGCAGGCCATAGCTTATATCAGGAAGCTTATTGCCTAGAGGGGCTTTCTTAACCCGAGATAATGTTATAAACTGAAAGAAAGGGCAGCACCAGCTGCCTTTTAAATAAGACAGAGATACGGAATGCTTAGAAGAAACTCCTGGGTTTTTGTAATTGTATTAATCATTTTCGTCCTTGCCTTAGCGGTGGTTTTTCCAATCGAAAAAGGAACGTTATTTGGAAAAAAAATCCAGTTTGGTCTCGACCTCCAGGGTGGTATGCATATTGTATACCTGGCTGACCTTTCAGGATTGGAGTCCGACCAGCACGCCGACGCGCTTGAAGGTGCAAAAGCTGTCCTCGAAAACAGGATTAATCCTCTCGGTGTGACCGAACCGGTTATCCAGATTCAGGGTGAAGATCGAATCGTCATTGACCTGCCGGGTGTGGATATCTCGGATAAGGAAAAAGAAAGACTCGCCCGTGTTGATATGCTTGAGTTCGGTGAACTGATTACCGGAAATGAGACCGCGAAATGGGAAAACGAACGTGGCAAGTGGAAGCCTGCAGTTGCGGTGATAGATGGTGAAGAAAAAGCGCTAACCAGTCGCTATTTCAAGACGAATACCTTTGTAGCCCAGGATAGTTTCGGCAGGATCGAACTGCATTTCGAGTGGGACGAAGAAGGTAGCAAGATATCGGAGCAGGTGACCGGACGGCTTTCGGTCAATAAAGACCCGATGGCAATTTTTGACGGCGATGAGGCGTTACGGGGAGAGAGTGGGAATCCTGTGGCTCCCACAGTTCAGTCAACGATTTTGGACAGGGGTGTCATACAGGGATTGTCTATTCAGGACGCACAGCGTCTGTCCGGACAGTTGAACTTCGGTCGGCTGCCATTACCGCTGGAAATAATATTTGACCAGACAATTTCTCCTATACTCGGTGCTGATTTCGTCGGAATGAGTGTCAAAGCCGGTATCATCGGACTCCTGTTAGTTATCCTGTTCATGACCCTATACTACCGTATATCAGGACTCCTTGCAGGTATCGCTTTGATATTCTACGGAATACTGGTACTGGCGATATTTAAACTCTGGCCTGGATTTACACTGACGCTTGCCGGGCTCGGAGGGTTCATTCTATCTATAGGAATGGCAGTTGATGCCAATGTACTGATATTCGAGCGTATGAAAGAAGAGTTACGCGCCGGGCGGACACTGGGCGCGGCAATAGAAGCCGGTTTCAGTCGTGCCTGGACTGCTATCCGTGACGGTAATATAACTACCCTTATTGTATGCCTGATACTTTTCTGGCTGGGTAGCAGCATCGTATCGAGTGCAGCCGTCCAGGGATTTGCCCTGACACTGGCTATCGGTGTTGTAGCAAGCATGCTTACTGCGATAATCGTGACGCGAACACTTCTCAGGTTATTCGTGGGTACCTCACTGGCACACCGGATCCAGTTATTTAGCCCTCATCTTGGGAGGAAAGAATGATTGACATTATAGGCAAGAGACGGTGGTATTTTGTTATTGCCGGCGTACTTGTAGTTGCCTGTGTTATCTTTCTGGCTGTGTTCGGTCTTAAGGCTGGTGTCGAGTTCAGCAGCGGCTCGGTTATGACCGTCGATTTCGAGAAACAGGTAGGAAAAGTCGATCTGGAAAACGAGTTGAAGGAACTGGGTTATGCCAGCGCAATAATCCAGGAAGTAGGCGATGATGCCTTTCTCGTCCGGCTGCCACGCCTTACCGCGGCTGAGAAGACAACGCTGGAAACAGACCTGACTGAAAAATTTGAATCTCTGGTCGTCAGGGAATTTGATGACGTCAGTGAAATGGTAGCATCCGAAACCACACGAAATGCTGCTATTGCCGTAGCTGTAGCGGCAATTGGCATACTATTATATATTGCCTGGGCATTCCGAAGAATGCCGCATCCATTCCACTATGGAATCTGCGCAATAATAGCACTGGTTCATGATACTCTTATAGCTCTTGGAGTTTTCGCTGTTCTCGGAGGACTTTTCGGCTGGGAGATTGACCTGAAGTTTGTAATTGGCATCCTGGCAGTGATCGGTTATAGTGTAAATAATACCGTGGTCGTTTTCGACAGGATACGTGAAAATCTCCTCAGTGATACCAGGTCTTCTTTTACCACCGTGGTAAATAACAGCCTTATCGAGACGTTGACGCGTTCTCTCAATACCAGTTTAACAACTCTCTTCGTGGTGCTGGCACTCATGCTTTTCGTGGGTACTGTAATACAGAATTTTACGGCAATACTCCTCGTAGGCATCATTGCCGGCACGTACAGTTCGCTGTTCATTGCACCTTCGCTGCTGGTCGTGTGGAGAAGCAGCCGGCAGAGTTAATTACAGGTAACCTTAAAATCTGGCAAATCGTACAATCCAGAGGAATCACTATGTTTTCAACGAGAAAAGGAGCAGCCAGACTTTCGCTTGTCGTTATCGTCAGCCTTGTGATCCTGAAGGCTGTCGTCGCTTTTCTTACTGGCAGCATCAGTATAACTGCCCAGGCAGTAGACAGCTTTCTCGATCTGTTTGCTGTTGGTATTACCGTGTTTGCCATTAGAATGGCTGATGAACCTGCTGATAAAGAACACCCGTTCGGACATGGTAAGGTTGAAGGAGTAGCGGCTATCGTCCAGTCGATATTGATATTCGGTGCCGGTAGCTGGATTATCTACTCGGCGGTAGAAAGGATTATTTCCGGTGCCGAGTTAGAAATGTCCGAAGCCGGTATTGCCGTCATGCTGGTATCGGTACTAGCCAGCATATTTCTGTCAAGACATTTAATGAAGGTAGCAAGGTTAACCGATTCACTGGCACTGGAAGCTTCAGCCCATAATATAAATGCAGATATATATTCAGCCGTTGGCGTACTGGTGGCGATGATATTCATTCGTATTACCGGTTTCAGTATGTTGGATTCGATCGTCGGTATAGGTGTAGCTTTGATAATACTGAAAACAGCCTTTGACATATTAAGAAAATCATTCGGTGAGTTACTGGATAGAAAACTTCCTGAAGGTGAAGAAGAAATTCTGATCTCATGTATAGAGGAACATACTACTCAACTTGCAGGTTATCACAAAGTACGTACCCGTAAAGCAGGAAACCAGCGTTTTGTTGACCTTCACCTGCTGTTGCCGAAAAACATGAGTCTTGAAGATGCGCATAATATGGCCGACCATATCGAGAATGATATAGAAGAAAGACTGAGCAGTATCAGTGTTACCATCCACCTTGAACCCTGTGATACCGAATGTGAGCAATGTTCGGTTGCCGACTGCAGCCTGAGAATTACCATGAAATCGTGAAATTCCCTCCAATGATATCGCTGCTTGAGTTGCGAAGTGCGTTTCATTATACTGGTTATGTAGAAGTCTGCATTACATTATGCGAAACTACTTACCATGACTAATGTCAGGAGGTGGCTCTGTGCTCCAGGTGGAAGATCTCTACCTTGTACTGGATGGAAAGCCGATAATCAACGGATTGAACCTGCATGTGAAGAGCGGGGAGATTCATGGCGTCCTGGGCGAAAACGGTACCGGAAAAACTTCGCTTGCCTACGTGATTATGGGAGTGAACAATTACAAGGCTACTTCAGGGAGGATATTGTTCGAAGGTCAGGATATCGGGAAGATGTCGGTCTCGGAGAGAGCTCAGCAGGGGATCAGTCTTGCCTGGCAGGAACCGGCAAGGATCGAAGGACTTACGGTTAGGGACTACCTCAGCTTGAGCAGCAAGAACGCAGGTTTCAAACGTATTTACGAATGTCTTGAAGCGGTAGGTATGGATCCGGCGAGATATATAGCCAGGGATATCGACAGTACACTCAGCGGCGGCGAGAGAAAGAGGATAGAATTGGCTTCGATCATTGCTATGCAGCCCAAGCTGGCTATCTTGGACGAACCGGATTCCGGTATCGATATCGTCTCGTTACCCATTCTTCTTAACGGGATTCTGGAATTAAAAAACCAGGGTTCATCGATATTGATGATTACTCATAGCGAGGAAATGGTTGAAATAGCTGATATAGTTTCTGTTCTATGTGCCGGTTCAATTCTGAGGACAGGCCCGCCTGCTGAAATGAGTGAATGGTTCAAAGAAAACTGCCAGAGTTGCGGACACATAAACGAACCGGATTTTTATGAAGGTCTTAAAGAGGCGGTGGAGAAAGGTAAAACCAGTGCTTAGTCGTTCTATAGAAAAAGAATACCGTGGAATGGTGGAGGCTTACGGAAATGCCGGAGGTGACAAAGAATCTCTCTCAGATGCCAAAGTAGCCAAGCTGGTAATTCATGAAAACAAGGTTTTAAGTTCAGACAGCGTCGAAGGTCTTACAGTAAATACTACCGAAACTGAGGATGGTGTAAACATCTACCTGATTGTTGAAGAAGGAGTCAGGATAGAGAAGCCAGTTCACCTGTGTTTCGGGATTCTCCCGAAAGAAGGATTGCAGGAGATCATCTTTAAACTGGAAGCACGAAAAAACAGCGATGTGAATGCGGTTGCTCATTGTATATTCCCTAACGCCGAGAAGGTGATCCACAAGATGGATGCCGATATTGAGATAGGCGAGAATGCAAGGTTTGAATATAGAGAAACCCACTATCACGGTGAATACGGTGGCATCGAAGTAATCCCGAAAGGCAGGATCAATATTGCCAGGGGCGGTGTATGGCAGAGTACTTTTACCCTGAATGACGGTCGCGTTGGGAGACTGGACTATGACTTCGAGGTGTTTTGCCAGGAAGACAGTGTAGCGGAGCTTATTGTCAAGGCTTATGGAAAAGGTGATGATGACATCAGGATACTGGAAAAAATTCACCTGAACGGCGAAGGAGCCAGGGGACTGGCGAAAAGCCGGATTGTGTTAAGCGATAGAGCCAAAGCCGAGGTGCGAGGCGAGACTTTCGGAAATGCTCCTCATTCCCGGGGGCATGTCGACTGTATCGAACTGGTTAACGGCAGTGAAGCGGTTGCTACTGCGATACCTATAGTATCGGTAACCGATGAAGCTGCCAAGGTAACTCACGAGGCGGCCATAGGCAGTGTCGACAGAAGACAGGTAGAGACACTGATGGCGAGAGGTCTTAATGAAGACAGAGCAGTGGACGTTATCGTCAAAGGCATCCTGAGATAACACAGGAATTGTCCGATGGAGTATTGTTCAATCTATGTCACCGCGGGAAGTGAAAAAGAAGCTGCCGGTATAGGCAGAACACTTATTGAGGAAAAGCTGGCTGCCTGCGTCAATATTTTACCCGTTACATCGATATACAGGTGGGAAGACACAATCGAACAGGAACCAGAGGTTGTTATGTTCGTTAAAACTAGGGCTTCCCTTGCAGACGAAGTGACCGAACGCATAAAATCCCTTCATTCATATGAAGTTCCATGTATCGTGGTCTTGCCGATAAAACAGGGCAATCCCGATTACTTGCAATGGATTGATGAATCTACCAGGTTATCCTGAATTACGGAGTGTACCGGAGATATGTCGCTTGATCTAACCAGGGTAGCTTCTCAGGTCGGAAGATTACTCACCAGGTTGAAAGAGGGCTTGAGCGAGAGAAACGAACACCTTCGAAATGCCCTTGAAACGGCGCATGCCCGGTCGGAAAATCTCGACAGCCTGAAGAAAAAGATAGCTGCCAGCAGGACCACGTGGCTGGTTGCCGAAATCACAGACGGCCTGGACCTGCATTACGAACCATCTCCCCTTCCGGCTGATTTTACAGTCATTGCGACAGATGGGTCTCATATCGATGTCGACCGGCACCGGGCAGCAAGATGCTTTCTCATTAATATCGGCAGCGTTGTTATCAATTACGGATCGAATCCCGATGCTTTCCTCGACAGCCTTCCGAACCTTAATATATCCGAGGATGAACTGGTAATATCTAAGCCTGAAATAAACCGGGAACAGGCGATCGAAGGCACGCTGCTGGGAATAAAACGCAGTGTAGATGAGTGCCGGAGATTGGTCGACCTTGCAGCAGAACAGCCGGCAGGCAGTTCGACCGTGGCGTTGATTGACGGGACCCTCATACACTGGGGGCTGGAAGGATATCCTGAATTTGTCAGCGAAAAGCTGCTGGACGAAGGTTTCCTGGACTGTTTGAACCAGCTAAGGAAGCTTAACCAGGATAAAAAGATCGCTTTAGCCAGTTATATCAGCCTGCCGAGGGGTACCGACGTAGTTAACGCCCTGAAGGTAGCCATCTGTCCGAATAATCCACTTGATACCGATGATCACTGCAAGGAGTGCAAGACCAGGGACTGTAATGCTGTATCAGGTATCAGGGACAGGGAGTTGTTTGCCGGGATTCTTGACGATGGTGAAAGGTCGACTTTATTTAGAACTACCTCCAGAGTTGTTGAGAGACAATATGGTGAACACAGAATTTATTTCTACTATATAAATGTAAATGAGGAAATAGCAAGGGTAGAGATGCCGGAGTGGGTGGCAAAGAACGATGAATTACTGACACTCACACATTCGCTGATACTGGACCAGTGCCGTCGCGGTCATGGTTACCCAGTAGCGTTGTCCGAAGCCCATGAGCAGGCTGTAGTGACGGGAGCCGACAGGGAGAATTTCTGGCAACTGGTAGAGACTGCACTTACTGATGAAAAAATCCAGACTTTTACGTCGGCTAAGGCCAGAAGCAAGAACACGCGGTGGATCTAAACAAAGAAAACCGGCAACTGATCACCTCATACGGGATGATCAGGTACCGGGTATTGTCATCAAGGTATTAGAGCTCGATGTCTTTAAGGTCAGGACTGATTATAAGTCTAGGTTCGGTGACCGATTGGATATCTTCCGGAGTCAGCCCTGAAAATACTTCTTTCAGAACCAGACCTTCGGGAGTCACCTTGATGACGGCAAGGTTCGTGAATATAATACTTACTCTGCCAACCGTGGTAGCGGGATAACTCAACTCGTTCACTATCTTGTACTGGTTGTCATGAGTTGTATGCTCCATGGCTATATTGAGTTTTTTAGCTCCTGCCGCTAGATCCATGGAACCACCGATATTGCCAACGCCGTCTAATCCTCTCGACAGATTAAACAATCCGGCGTAATCACCATGGGCATTTACCTGTAGCGCTCCCATCACAGCAATATCGATATGGCCGCCGCGAATCATGCCGAACGACTCTACTATATCGAAAAAACTGCTTCCGGCAAGCTCGGTTACCGGCTGACAACTGGCATTTATCAGGTCCTGGTCTATTGTTTCGTCATCCATCGCGAGTGGCCCTGTTTTCAGCATCCCGATCTCGGATTGCATGTTTACATCTTTACCTTCAATCCAGTCACTTATCAATGTGGGGATTCCGATTCCCAGGTTAACATACTGGCCGTCTTTAATCACGCGGCTGATTCACATGGCTATCAATTCGCGAGGTAGGCCGCTGAGTTTCACTCTGCTGTTTGCTTCATCGGTTACCATTAATTTCTTACCTCCTAGTCGATCCCTACAGAAATATCAGGTCGGAATACCTCAACCATTCTCTTGACGTATATACCTGGCGTCTGGATATCATCTGCTTTCAGTGTACCCGGTTCAACAACCTCTCCGACTTCGACTATGGTAATCTTAGCTGCGGTAGCCATAACATGATTGAAGTTCTGCGCCGTCTTGGTATATCGCAGATTTCCTTCTCTATTGCCGATCAGAGCGTGTACAAAGGCGTTGTCCGGCTGCAGTGCATATTCCAGAATATAATTGCGGTCGTTTATCACCCGGGTTTCTTTCTGTGTACGGTTATTCTGATAATTGCTGAGAATGGATTCTTCTACTACCGAACCAACCCCTGTGGGTGTAAAGAAAGCCGGTATTCCTACTCCGGCTGCCCGGTATTTCTCGGCCAGTGTTCCCATCGGGAACACTTCGAATTCAATAGTTCCGTTTCTTACTGCCTGTTCGAACGGATCTTGAAGTCCTTTACTGGCAGAACGCAGCAGGCCATAGGAATCGATAACTTTCCGGATTTGGTCGTTTTTAATGAGTTAGGATGCCTCGGTTTTACAGCCGACCAGAGGACCGGATCCGCAGGCAAGAGTCAGGTCTTTTACTCCTTTTCTTATGAGAGCATTTAACAATTCTCGAGGTACTCCGCAAGTAAAGAATCCCGGTATGGCTATCACCGCACCATCCTGAATGTCGGCAATACTCTCGTCAATATTTGATATGACTTTGTCCAAATTAGATGCACCTCCAATTTATAACATGTAATTGAGCACACACGCGTATACACATAAAATCGTTTCTTTATGGAATTGTGACCCGACTCTACTAACCACAAAAATAGAGTCGAAATCACAGCAGCCTTTAGTGGCACGGAATGATTTTCCGTTACTAAAAACCTGTATAAATTATATGTCCTTATGCCTAGTGGATCAATCTTGTTTTGTTCGTAATCAATATGGTATACAAGCCGGGATGAGTAGTACTCGCCAAAATGTTCCGGTAATCTATCAAAGGATTAATAAAGTAGGCGAATAGTGATAAGATAAGAGAACTAAGGATTTTTTTCTGGGGCTATCTTGATTACTTATCAGATTAGTTAATTGAAGAGGTGAATATGACAGAATTGACGAGTAAACTAGCAAAAGACATGACACTAGAACTAGGTGCTGACATGGTTGGTATAGCATCGGTAGATCGCTTTGAAGGAGCACCACCGGGGCATGGCCCCCTGGAACTCCTTCCCTCGGCGAAATCAGTGATTGTTGCCGCAATCAGAATTCCGGATCCGGTGGTGGACTGCGAGGATTACGGTGAAAAGATGGTGGACATACCACGGGATAAAGTAGTGCCAGCGATAATGAATGATTTCTACATGCAGATGGGGCATTTTGCCCAGGACCTGCTGCTAAACACACTGGCGGTAAAACTGGCAAACAAGCTGGAAATAGGCTGGAAACTCAGATCATTGCCCACCCCTAATACTTTTAACACCGGGCTGGGTAGAACCGTGATGGCATCAATGATAGGATTCTTTTCGCAGCGGCATGCCGCAACCCGGGCCGGGCTTGGTGAATTCGGCTTCAGCGGACTGGTACTTACTCCCCGGTTCGGACCACGCCAAAGATTCGTTTCCGTGATAACGGAAGCCGAACTGGAGGCTGATCCTATGCTGATGCAAAAAGTATGTATGCGCGGTGCATGCGGTGGTCAAGATGGTCCAAAATGTTTCCAAAGGTGTACTCACGGAGCTCTGCAGATGCGAGAAGGTGTAGACCTGGATAGTGTGTTCATTGATATACCGACCAGGAATGAGTTGAGTAAATGTATAGGTGTCGGTGAAGGAGAAGCACCGGGATTCGGTTGTGGTTTCGTCGGAAGCTGTCTCAGGATATGCCCTACCGGGATGAAGCTGACAAAACAGTAGAATACCATATTATTTTGGATTTTGATATTGTTTAGAAATTAGAGTTTAGATATTAGAAATTACTTACAGGTGTTTGTATGTTTGAACAAGAGAATAGAGTCGGTGAGGTAATAGAGACAGGTACTGCTGAGTTCACAGCCCAGTGTTATGAGTTGTACCAGTCACCACCGCTGGGAGGCCTGGTAAAAGCAGGTGATGAATCTGTTAAGCAGTACGCGATAGTATACAACACTACAACCAGCAGCATCGAGCCAGGTAGACGTCCGATTGCCCGTGGAAAAGACGAGTCCAGTGAAGAAGGGGTATACCAGTCAAGTCCCCAGCTTCTGAAACTGTTTCGGACCGAGTTTAACGCGCTGGTTGCAGGTTTTCGGGAAGGTGATAAAGTGTTTCATTATCTGCCGCCGCGCCCGGTTAAAATTCACAGCTTTGTCTACGAGTGCACGGATGAGGAAGTCAAGGAATTCAGCAGATCGTTTGATTTCCTTAACATTATTATAAATTCGGGTTTGTCTGTCCCTGTAGAGGAAATAATCGCCGCTTCATTACGCAGTATGAGCCAGGTGTATGAAGATCCTCAACGATACCTGGTTTCGGCAGGTAAGGAACTGGCGACACTGATGGGTAACGATTTCAACCGGTTGAAGTCAGTGTTAAGTAAGATAAGGTAAATAAAAATAGAGTGTTATTGCCAGGAGTTCCGACATAATCGGGACGATGTGGCAATCCCTGTTTTCGCACCTGGAGATTGCTTTGTCCACCACTTGCGGACTCGTAATGGCGATTAAAGAATATTAAAAATGACGAAATTTGAATTCAATAATTATGAACCGTTCACCGATGGTGAGATAGAGGTAGTCATAAAAGACAAAGAGATACCACCAGATAACAAGCGAGGTTACGTTCCTGCGTATGAATTCACGGTTCGTTTACCGGAAATCCATACGCCCGTCGGCAGGATAAACCTGCGTATCGGGAATACTGAGCACGTTATTAAGTACGGTGGTCACATAGGCTACGGTATAGAAGAAAAATATCGCAGCCATCATTATGCGGCGAAAGCCTGCCGCCTGCTAAAGCAGGTGGCTCTGGATCACGGTCTCGATACATTGTGGATAACCTGTAGTCCGGAAAATAATCCTTCACGTCGAATCTGCGAAATGCTTGGTTGCGAACTCGTTGAAATAATCGATCTACCGGAAGACCTGGATATGTACAGGAGAGGTGAAAGACAGGTATGCCGGTACCGTTGGGATATAAGAGACTGATATAGGTACGAGGAGGAGTTGGTGATGGCTGAAGTAAATACTGAGAAACTGGGTATAGTCGTATCAGGTTCGCTGACCCGTGGTGTCGATGTGAGACTTGACAGTTCGGTCTCTATCGAGGATATGGCGGTAGGCCGGTATGTTACTATCGAAGGCGGCAAGAGGAAATTTTTCGGAATGATCACCGACATTAGCCTGGAAGTTACCGACCAGAGGATGGTACAGGCTCCTCCCGATATCTCCGACCCGTTTATGGCTGAAGTCCTTACCGGCACCAGCACCTATGGCAGGCTGCACGTGCTGCCCATGCTGACCATCGGAGGAGACGATACTGCGTTAATAGAAGGACCTCAGCCGGTCAAGACGGTACCGGGGCATTTTTCCATGGTCAGATCGTCTTCACAACAGGACGTGGAGACCGTATTCGGCGGCGAGGACGCCCGGAAGTTCTACATCGGAACTCCACTCGATATGGAAACGAAGATATGTCTCGACCTGCCGGAACTGGTCAAGAGATCGAACGGTATTTTCGGTAAAAGCGGCACAGGCAAAACGTTCTTGACACGCCTGCTGCTTATCGGTATGCTTCAGAAATCGGCGGCGGTGAATCTCGTCTTCGATATGCACAGTGAATACGGCTGGGAAAGTCGGAGTGAAGCCGGTCACAAGGTGAAAGCTCTGAAACAACTGTTCCCCGATAAGGTGGCGGTGTTTACCCTTGACGAGGAAAACTCAAAACGCAGGCAGGTGAGTACCGACTTCGTGGTCAGGATTGGCTACGACGAGATAGAACCGGAAGACATTTCGCTGCTGCGTCAAACGCTTAATCTCACCGAACTGGCGGTTGAGGCGGTTTACCAGCTTTACCGGAGGTTCGGTAAAAACTGGCTTCAAAGCACGCTTGATATAGAAGATGCCGAATCTCTGCCGGAAGGTCTGAGTATTCACGAAGGGACACTCGGAAACCTTAAACGCGGTCTGGCGACTATCTCACGTTTGCCGTTTCTTACCTCTCGGTCGACAGAGAATGCAGTACGGAGGATCATTGAGTACCTCGATAGAGGAATAAACGTAGTTCTCGAATTCGGCAGGTTCACGGATATTACTGCCTATATACTGGTAGCAAATCTTCTTACGCGCCGAATACACTCGCAGTATCGGGAACGTATGGAGAAGGCGATTGCTGAGGATAGCACTCCACCTCATCCGCTTGTCATTACTATAGAAGAAGCGCACCGTTTTCTGAATCCGGGACTGGCAAGCCAGACCATATTCGGGAATATCGCCCGTGAAATGCGAAAATACAATGTGACATTACTGGTGATCGACCAGAGGCCCAGCGGAATTGATGAAGAAGTAATGTCCCAGATAGGGACAAAGATCACCTGCCTGCTGGATAACGAGCGGGATATCGATAACGTGCTTTCCGGCGTATCAGGCAGGAGTGAACTCAAGTCGGTCCTCTCTAAGCTGGAATCCAAACAACAGGCGTTGATATTCGGTCATGCTGTGCCGATGCCGGTGGTGGTACGCACTCGTGATTACGGTTCGATTAAATCGTATAAAGACCTGGCTGCAGATGTGACCGATATGAAAGAACAGGCGGAAAAAGATATCGAAGAGTTATGGGATTAGGAGATACTCAGTCCCACAGGAAAAAAGTTGGGCTCGCTCTTGGCAGCGGTGCCGCCAGGGGACTGGCGCATATTGGCGTTCTCCGGGTATTAGAAAGTAAAGGAATACCTGTAGATATGATCACGGGTTCAAGTATCGGAGCCCTCGTCGGAGCATTGTATGCGCAGGGGAGGAGAGCCGAAGAAATACTGGAGGTTGCCAGGGATATAGGCGCTCACCGTTTGAGTTACCTGGTTGACGTAGGTTTACCGAAAACGGGATTGGTAAAAGGTAAAAAACTGGAGAATAAACTAGCACAACTGTACGACGGAGCGGAATTTTCCGATCTGAAATTACCATTCAAATGTATGGCAACGGATATCGATACCGGTAAAGCAGTCATTATGGATAAAGGTCTCGTATGGACTGCGGTCAGAGCTAGTATCTCTCTTCCCGTAATTTTGGCGGTGAAAAAAAGAGACGGCAGGTATTTAGTTGATGGGGGTCTTGTCGATCCGGTTCCGGTCGACGTAGTCAGAAATATGGGTGCGGATATCGTAATTGCGGTAAACGTAATGCCGGAAACCAGAAACAAGAGTGACTCCGAGCCCGGTATTTTTGAAGTAATAATGCAGACAATTTACATAGTCGGTTCTTATGTAGCGAAAGACAGCCTTAAAGGGGCAGACGTAGTCGTTGAACCTGACGTAGCCATGATTAAACTATCCGACTTCCACAAGGTCGATGAATGTGTAAGTGCAGGAGAAGAAGCGGCGGATAATGCTGTCTCTCATATAAAGAGGTTCCTTTCGTGAGAGAACGGGTTAGTCGGTGAGAGCATGAAGCCTTCGGACAAACAGAATCGTAAAAATTCACTACTCGAGCGAACAACCGCACTGTTACGCAAATCAGGTCTTCGGGCAAGGAAAAACCTTGGTCAGCACTTTCTTGTCGACGAGGAAATTCTCGGACTCATACTCTCAACGGCGGAACTGACCGTAAAAGATATTGTTGTAGAAATAGGCCCCGGACTCGGTGTTCTCACGGAAGAACTTTGCCGCCGGGCAGGAAGGGTAATCACGGTAGAAATCGACGACAGGCTGGCTGTAAATCTGAATCGGAGACTTTCTGAATATCATAATCTCACCGTAATAAACAGAGATATTTTAAAGATACCTCCCCCGGAATTATTTGCTGAAGCAGGAATTGTCTCTTCTGCTTTTAAAGTAGTTGCCAATCTTCCTTACTATATTACTTCTCCTGTCTTGCGGTATTTTCTCGAGGCGGAACTCAGATCTGAAATGATGGTAGTGATGGTACAGAAAGAGGTCGCTGAGGAGATCGCTGCCCAACCGGGAAAGAAGAGTTTGCTAAGCCTGGGAATACAGCTGTATGGGCAGTCGGAGATCGTAAAACACGTTCCCGCGGAGTGCTTTTATCCCGAACCGGCGGTGGACTCAGCGATCGTGAAGATCGTTCCTTATAAAGTCTCACCGGTGGATATACCGGATACAGAGAAATTTTTCACTTTCGTTAGAGCAGGATTCAGTGCAGCAAGAAAGCAACTGGTTAATTCATTCTCTAACGGCCTGGGAGTATCGAAAAGTAATGTGCAGGAACTACTGGATAATGCGGGTATTTTAGGGAGTCGAAGAGCCGAAACTTTATCGCTCGAAGAGTGGGCACACTTGTGGCGTATATACGAAGAGGGAAAGCGATCATGAAACTGACCTTCAGAGCACCGGCGAAGATAAACCTGACACTCGAAGTGCTGTCGAAACGCAACGATGGTTACCATGAGATCAGGAGTATCATACAGACCATCGACCTGTGCGATGTCATCACAATCGAGGAAAGCGTAGATATTTCCCTTCAATCGGAAACAAAGGAATGGGACGCGGGAAAGAGTCTTGTGTCAAAGACCCTTGATCTATTCCGGGAAGCTACCGGGTTTTTTAAAGGTATTTCGATCACCGTTCAGAAGAACATACCCATGATGACAGGACTCGGTGGCGACAGCAGCGATGCCGCGGCTGTACTACGGGGTTTGAATCGGTTCTGTGAAACAAACCTGTCGATCAAAGAGCTTCATAGGATGGCGGAGCAGCTCGGCTCGGATGTCCCCTTTTTCCTGTACGGAGGAACKGCATTARTCGARGGCAGRGGAGAGATKGTYACWCCKTTAYCTNTMGNTACCGGAAATGCASCTRGTACTRGCTGTTCCATYRATYRATATMCTGCCKGGMAAGACMGGAMGGNTTKTTCNAGAGTCTTACTMCKAACCAYTACACYGATGGTGAWATMRCSCGGMGWTTCATYGARSTAYTRAYTTCTSRTRRAGARSTACCMYCAYTGTTYAACACATTTGAAAATGTAGCCTATAGAGTGTTTCCCGGACTGGATGTGTTCAAAGATCATTTTCTCAAACTTGGAGAGRATAGAGTRYACCTGGCCGGTTCAGGCCCGGTTTTGTTTACGATCGTACCAGACCTTGCAGCAGCTGAGAATATGTACAGGCAACTCGAAAAGCAGCGGATGAATCCMATTATMRCRAARACTGTCARSGGGATAGAAAAMAYMGACTGATTTCTCTATACTGGAATCAGGAATAATCGTGCAGGGAGGTAACAATGGACAATAAAACAGATGGGAATTTACAGGAAGCCTTTGCCGGTGAGAGTCAGGCTAATCGAAAATACCTGTTCTTTGCAGAGAACGCGGACAAGGAAGGGTACCCACAGGTAGCGCGCCTGTTTCGAGCTGCTGCTGATGCCGAAACAGTTCATGCCAAGAACCATCTTAATGTGCTGAACGGTGTGGGGTCTACCGAGGAAAACTTGGTGGCTGCATCCGAAGGCGAACATCACGAATTTACCAGTATGTATCCTCCGTTCATCGAGGAGGCGGAAAAAGAGGGGAATACCAAGGCAAAACGGACCTTTGAGTATGCCAATGAAGTAGAAAAGGTTCATCACGGTCATTTCGAGAAAGCATTGAAAGCGGTGAAAGAGGACGACGCAATGAAGGAAGAACCATACTATGTATGCCAGGTCTGCGGGTATACCGCGGCCGGTGAAGCACCGGATAAATGCCCTGTCTGCGGCGCTCCTGCGAAATCATTTAAAAAGATCGACTAGTACCTATTTGTACAGAAAGTGGGATAAATCAAGCCGTTCGTGGTGAGTCTGTCGAACCACAACGGTGCCCTTCGACAGGCTCAGGGCGAACGGAATAATAATAACAGTAATTGTCGCAACTAAGTACCAGAGTAAATAACAGCTTTCTAAATGATGTTCTCCTTCCCTCACCGAGGGAAGGAGAATTTTTCATTTCTTACAAGTCGGGTGACGTCCTGGACGAAGGCGGTTCCATACCGAAGGGACGGACATCGGTCATGATAAACGGTGTATCCACCTTCGTGATAGTTAGAGGATTGTGAGGAAGACCTCCGGGAACGATCACCGCTGTCGGTCGCGTGATCCTGTGAAGTTCCATTTCCTTTCCCAGCGCGATCTCGGCTTCGCCGCCGAGTTGGGTGATATCATCGGTATTGGCCCCCATAAATAACAGGATTTCGGGATTCTGGTGGACGTGGGGTTTATCGGGAACGGGACCGAAGCGGTACGGTGCTTTTTTCAGCGTTTCGCACATTATTATGAAGTCGAATCCGGTATCTTTTCCGTTGATCACTCCCAGCGCTCCGCCGGAATCATCCGGATTAAGCTGCCCGTAACTCCAGGGACCTTTCCTGATGAAGGGAACCCGGATGAACTTGCTCATATATTTCGAGCCGAAACCGGCAAGGGGCTGGTTTTCAAATTGACTCTTTTCACCTTCTACGGGAGTTTCCTCGTATTTAGCGGTCGTCGATATCTCCATGAAGATAATTCGCCCGTCCATCTTGAGAATGTTTGCCGGCATGTGGGGCATTCCAGCTGGAATGCCCACTGCCGTAGAAGCGGTCAGCATGTGCCTTTCATTCTCTTCTCCCAGATATAGGTCAATTTCTGCGCTCAATTCACTCATATCGTCAGTATTAGCGCTGAACCAGTAAAGGATCTGGTTGAAGTCATGCTTATGCGGTCGGTATGGTTCTTTCCCCATCGGTCCGGCTGACCAGTAAGTACCGAACTCGATTATAACGTCCATTCCCAGGTCTTCCGGCCCCAACCTGGTGCCCTGCCTGAATGATCCGTAGCCGTAATCGGTAAAAGTAAGATGTTTCACGTATTTATCGTATTGTCCCATGTCTGGATAATCTCCTTCCTTCGTGTTTTGAATATAGCGGGATAGATTCTGGTGGTAGTGATTATAGGGAAACGGATACGGGAAATCAATTACTGATGAGTTATCTGCTTCACCATCTCTATCTCTTTCTGTTTATCCGTGACCTGGCCGTCCAGGCGTGCCTGGAGAAGCTTTTCGAGTATTTCTTTCATGTGTGGTCCGGATTGAATACCCATTTCCTCTAAATCTCTACCGGTCAGGGCTGGTCTGATATGTCGGAGTTTATCGAGATAGAGGGTGATTTTTTCCTGTGTTTCCGGAGATTCTGCGATTGATACTGCGATAAGCGCGATGTGGTGAATACCGTACAGAAGTTCATATATCTCACTCGGTCTAATCCCGGATACTGACAGCTTGTTCAGTCTGGTTTTTAAGTGGCTGGCATCTCTTAAGGTTCGAGTTTGGAGTTTGCGTAATCCGAGTCTGGTTATCAGTTCTTCGGTTACATCTTCGTTCAACCGGTATGCAAGCAGTGCCAGGTAGAGTTCGGGTGAGGGTGAGTCTGGCGCACTAAGCTCACGCGTTTTCTGGAATTTCTCGCTGATCCAGTCATCACCTGTCAGTGATGGATGCAGCTTTTTCAGTACTCCCAGTTCGTCGGCGCGACGGATTGCCTTTTCGGGCTTCTCTTCTTTGAGGACCAGTTCGAGTTCGTGGCGTATCCGGTCGCGGCTGATAGTATCCAGCATATTTATATCACGCTTAAGCAGCCTTAACGTACTCGGTTCCGCACCGCCACTGTGAAATGGGAAGGCAAGAGAATTGATTTCGCTACCGCCCGTTCCGAGATTTATTCCAGGCCGGGGGCTCTTCCCACAGTGAAGTCTGGAAACATTGGTGATGACCTGT
>DUFA01000124.1 GCA_011191975.1 Dehalococcoidia bacterium | reverse complement strand
CTCGATAAATTTCTCCGTAACTGGGCAGGTAAAGCGGCAGAGTCAATATCCTCTCCAAAGGCCATGAGACGCTTCAAGGAACTCCATCTTGCAGAAGCAGGTTATTCATCTCTTTCCAGGGAAGAACGCAAGGTTTTTATTGAAAAGATATTTTCGTTTCTTTCAGAGGAAGTAGAAGGAAAAAAAGGTGAAAATAAACCTGAGCCTGCTTCCGTCGGTACTCTGAAATCTGCTGTAAAACCAAGAGTAAAAAAAATTTCTGGAACACAATCGATCGATTCTCCAATCACCGTGATCAAGGGTATAAGTTCGACTCTGGCGAAACGATTTAATAAAATGGAATTGAGAACGGTCAGAGACCTGCTATATTTTTTCCCTCACCGACATCTTGATTACAGCAACACGAAGTCAATTTCGGAACTTACCGAAGGTAATGAAGAGACCGTAATAGCTAATGTCTGGGAAGCCAGGGAAACCAGACCCGGGGGCAGGAGGAGTACAGAAGCCACTGTTGGCGATGATACTGGAAATGTCAGGATTGTCTGGTTTAATAATCCATATCTAGCAAATAAGCTGGCAACAAATTCACGCATTGTTATCAGCGGTAAGGTCAGTCTATTCCAGGGCAGGCATGTTTTTCAGTCTCCTGAATGGGAACTCGTTGAAGACAAAGAGATGATACACGTAGGCCGGCTTGTTCCGCTCTATTCACTGACCCAGGGACTTCGTCCACGTCAAGTCAGGAAGCTAATGAAAGATGTGATCGACCAATGGGCATGGCAGGTGGAGGACTTCCTTCCGGATGAGATCAGGGAAAGACAGAAGCTATTGCCGCTTTCCATAGCCATTAGCCAGGCTCATTTCCCTGATGACGAGATATTAAAAGATAGAGCGAGAGTACGGATAGCCTTCGATGAGTTATTCCTGCTTCAACTCGGAGTATTGAAGAAGAAGCGTGAATGGCAGGAAGGACAACCGGCTAATCCTATCAAGACAGATAAAACAGTACTCGATGCATTTCTGGCATCTTTACCTTTCGAACTAACAGGTGCTCAGGACAAATCACTCAAGGAAATCTTGGCCGATCTTGAGAAACCACGGGCAATGTCACGCCTGCTGCAGGGTGATGTCGGAAGTGGTAAAACGGTAGTAGCTACTGCGGCTTTGCTGATGGCTGCCGCGAATGGTTTCCAGGGAGCGCTTATGGCTCCTACAGAAATTCTCGCTGAACAACACTTTTCAACTATCTGTAATTTACTGTTAAACCAGGGAAATCTCGATTCAGAAGAAGACTACCTGAGGATGTTTTCCGGGATTCTGGACCGTCCGGTAACTGTTTCTTTGTTGATGGGATCAATTAAAGCTGCCAGGAAGAAAGAGTTACAGAACAGGATAAGGGATGGCCGTGTTGATATCGTTATCGGTACTCATGCTCTTATCCAGCAGGAAGTTGAGTTCCACAAGCTTGGCTTTGCGGTGATAGATGAGCAGCATCGATTTGGCGTCGAACAGCGATCCGCCTTAAGGCAGAAAGGATTTAATCCTCATATTTCGGTAATGACGGCGACACCTATACCGAGGACGCTGGCGTTAACGCTGTACGGTGATCTCGATCTTTCACTGATCGATGAACTGCCGCCCGGAAGGCAGGTCATCAAAACTAAATGGCTGAAACCAGGACAAAGGGCAAGCGCCTACGCCTTTATTCGAAAACAGGTTGCTGCTGGCAACCAGGCGTTCATCATCTGTCCGCTGATTGAGGAATCCGAAGCAGTACAGGCACGAGCAGCGACTATTGAGTACGAACGTCTCTCGAACGAAGTTTTCCCGGAACTGAAACTGGGATTACTGCATGGCCGGGTTTCGGCAACGGAAAAAGAGAAGGTAATGCGGGAGTTCTATTCAGGCGCATACGATATCCTGGTGGCGACGCCGGTAGTCGAAGTAGGAATAGATGTACCCAATGCTACGGTGATGATGGTGGAGAGTGCCGACAGGTTCGGGCTGTCGCAGCTTCACCAGTTCAGGGGAAGAGTCGGGAGAGGGATCGAACAGAGTTACTGCATCCTGCTGGCGGAAAATCCGTCTGAGGTTGCCCGTGAACGACTTGACATAATAGAGACTGTTCAGGATGGTTTCAAGCTGGCTGAAGAAGATCTCAAGCTGCGTGGTCCCGGTGAATTCTACGGTACTCGTCAGAGTGGCATGCCGGACCTTCGGATGGCGAAGATCTCGGATGTCGGCCTGCTTGAAGTAGCGCGCAGCGAAGCGATAATGCTATTCGAGAAAGATAAGAACCTTGAAAGTCCCGACTATAAACTCCTGGTCAACGAAATGTACAAGGTCTGGTCAACTGATACTGGGGATTTGAGTTAAGCAGTTGGATTTCTGCCAGATTCTATCATGGTATTACACATTTACTCTTAATTCCATTTGATTTTTCGGATCTACTAGATTCCCGCCTGCGCGGGAATGACGAAAGAGTGTCGGAATGACAGGTTCAATCATTATCTGCCGGCGCCTGTTCTGTGATATAATTTCAGAGCCTATATTATTCCAATAATACCACTGGAGGAACTAAAAAACGGATATTCTTGAAGTAAAAAAAAGTCTAGTAGAAAAAATCGAAACAGCCTCAGGAGATGCCATAGCTGCAGGTATGTTGCCTTCTATCGATTTACCAGAGATATATTTAGAACGTCCTCAGAAACAGGAACACGGTGATTACGCCTCAGGTCTTTCGCTGAAATTGGCAAAACCTGCAAAGTCCAAACCAATGGACATTGCTGAAAAAATCATCTCATTTATTGAACCCGGTGATGAGATAAAAAGCATCGTGGTTGCTCCTCCGGGCTTTATTAATTTCACATTAAGTGACAAATGGCTCTCTTCTCAAGTAGAAGAAATTCTTACTTCCGGTGAAAGCTTCGGTAATATCGATATTGGAAATGGCCATCGCGTACAGGTGGAGTTTGTCAGTATAAATCCCACCGGTCCTCTCCATGCGGGACATGGTAGAGGAGCTATCCTTGGTAGTGTACTTTCTAATGTACTTGCTGCAGCGGGTTTTAATGTTGAGAGAGAATATTACTTTAATGATGCCGGCACACAGATGGAATTATTTAACCAAACTTTGTTTRTCAGGTATCTGCAGCACTACGGYAAAAATGTAGAAATTCCTGCCGATGGATATGTCGGTGGATACATGGTCGAACTAGCCGAAGAGATTGCCGATGAGGAAGGTGATMRGTTCTTGAAGATTCCTGAAGAAGAAGCAATATTGAWGRTWGGGAAAATCGGCCTTGAAAAGATAATGRYGCAGATAAAGGAAGARCTACAGATGCTACGGGTGGATTTCGATGTCTGGTTTACTGAGCAGAGTCTCTACGATAATGGTCAGTTCAACACAGTGATGGATATTCTTACCRAAAAAGGCTATATCGGTCAGAAAGATGGTGCTACCTGGTTTGTGTCGACCGCGCTTGGTGAAGATAAGGATAACGTGGTTATAAGAAGCAACGGATCGCCTACATATTTAGCTACGGATATCGCTTACCACTACAATAAATTTATCGAACGTAAATTCGATAAAGTAATTGATATCTGGGGATCAGATCATCAGGGGCATGTACAGAGGCTTAAAGCTGCCGTAGATGCACTGGGAGGAGATGCTGAAAAACTGGAGATAATTATCCATCAGATAGTTACCTTGAAACGCGGCGGTGAACTGGTACGGATTTCAAAACGTAGCGGTGACATTATCACGTTAAGAGAGATCATTGAAGAAGTCGGAACAGATGCCTGCCGGTTCTTCTTCCTGGCACGGTCGGCGAACAGTCAGATGGACTTCGATCTTGAATTGGCCAAGAAAGAATCTTCCGAAAATCCTGTATACTATGTCCAGTATGCTCATGCCCGTATCGCCAGTATTCTACGCCTGGCACGAGAAAAGGATATCGATTATTCAGATGGCGATGTTTCACTGGTAACGACTGAACCTGAACTGACACTTATCCGAAAGCTGATCCAGCTTCCGGAACTGGTAGAGATGGCGGCACGAAATCTGGAACCTCATCACCTGACCTATTATGCACAGGATCTTGCTACTGTTTTTCACAGCTTTTACAAGCAGTGCAGAGTTATTTCAGATGACAAAGAACTGACAAAGGCGAGATTGAAGCTGGTGGAAGCTGCGAAGATAGTCCTGGCGAAAACCCTTCACCTGATGGGAATGACGGCACCGGAAAGTATGTAGTGATTAATCTCTTGAATCCAGTCCCTTTTCCTTCTTAGCTAATTGTGCGGTTTCCACGTATATTTTTGGGCTGTATTGCGACCACCAGTACTGTTCATCGGATATCTTGCCCTTTATTTTGCCAGGTACGCCAACGACGAAGGACCTTTCCGGAATTTTCATTTTTTCAGTGGCTACACAACCAGCGGCGAGTATGGAATAATCTCCTATTTCCACATCGTGAAGGATGGTGGAACCGATACCAACAATGACATTGTTTCCTATGGACTTGCCGTTGGATATGGCTCCATGCCCGAAGATTACATTATCTCCGATTGTAATATCTTCAATCCAGGGGATCTTTGGTGAACCTGAATGAATTACGCAATTATCTTCGATAGCAGTGTTTTTCCCGATTGTTATCTTACCCATATCTCCTCTGATGACCGCTCCCGGCCATACGCTGGAATTCTCACCGATTTCCACGTCTCCAATAACATAGGCTGCTTCACTGATAAAGGCAGATTCTGCTATCTTAGGTGTTTTCCCGTTGAAGCTTCTAATCATATCACTCTCCTGAACAAATCATAGCAGTCAGCTTCAGGCATGGTCAAACCGGTCGACGTAACTATTCTTTACTATATGAGTCATCTGCCATACTGACGAAAGTCGGTATCCAGCGATGAAAAGTCTACTCTTGTTAATATGGATTCCCGCCTTCTCGGGAATGACAAAATGAACGGGAATAATGTAGTGAGTGGAAGTGACGAAATGAACGAGAATGACGAAAAGGACGTCAATGGGAAACGGATGGAACGGATTTTGTCATCCAATGAAATAGTTGGTTACTCGATAATGATATCCAGATTGCTGAGTAATGACAAAGCTTCGGGGAGAGAGAAGCGGGTCTTTTTCAGCGTGTTGTTGTTGACATCTATGGTGTAGTTCGTTGAATGGGAGAAATTGACTCCCGAAAGATCGGTCTTGAAAAATATGCTGTTTTCGAAATCTGAGCCTGAAAGATTGCTGTCTTTCAGGTCTGTTTCTATGAAATCCACGTCTTTCACTTCGCACTTTATTATTTCTGTCTTTGGCAGCTTTAACAGTCTGAAGTTTGAATAATTAACCAGGCATTCGGAGAAACTTAATTCTTTTATCTTGCCGGCTCTTGTCCAGTCGATCCCGATGGCTTTACAGTTGGAAAATTGTACTTCTCTGAACTCGCTGTTTATCGGAACGACATTACTGAGATCACATTTTATAAATTTACAGTTCAAAAACCTGCACTTTTCAAGTTTGCATCCAATAAGTACACAATCGGTAAAATCGTACTCATCGAACACTCTAGACTCTATTGTCTCTTCCGCAAGAATCAGTTTAGTAAAACTCTCCTGTGAATAGATATCTTTGTTAAAATTCATACCGACATTATAACCAATCAGTCGTAGTATTGATACTAATTTTTCTTGCCGCAGGTGTACCTATATGTTACACTCTCAAATGAGGAGAATAACCATATGAAAAAGCGAGTCTTTTCAGGCATCCAGCCGACGGGAGATACACACATAGGAAATTATCTTGGAGCTACCAAGCACTGGGCAGCCCGGCAGGATGAATACGATAATATTTTCTGTATAGTCGATCTACATGCGATCACGACACCACAGGAGCCTGAAGTGCTTAAAGCTAAGATCCGTGAAGTCACAGGGCTATTACTGGCTGTCGGTATCGATACGGAAAGGTCGATCGTCTTCATACAGTCGCATGTTCCCGCTCATTCGGAGCTAGCCTGGATTCTAAACTGCTTTACGCCGATGGGATGGATGCAGCGGATGACCCAGTACAAGGAGAAATCCAAGAACCAGGAATCGGTAAGTACTGGACTGTTCGATTATCCGGCATTAATGGCGGCTGATATCCTCCTTTATGACACCGACGTAGTTCCAGTAGGAGAAGACCAGAAACAGCACGTAGAATTAACGCGTGATATTGCTCAGCGTTTTAACGCTATCTATGGTGATACCTTTGTGCTGCCTTCACCGGTTATCCCAGACATCGGCGCGCGGATAATGGGGCTGGACGATCCTGAAAAGAAGATGAGTAAGAGCGAACCGGGCTCGAACCACGCAATTAACCTGCTGGATCCTCCCGATGTTATAACGAATAAGATAAAACGGGCCGCTACAGATTCGTTGAGAGACATCGTCTATGATGAAAACCGTCCCGGTGTTTATAACTTACTGGTAATCTATGAGTTGTTTACCGGAAAAAGCAGGCAGGAAATTGTTGACCATTTTGCCGGTAAGGGATATGCCGATCTGAAGAAAGAACTGGCTGAGGTGGTTATCGAAGGCTTGAGTCCTATACAAAAAAAATACGCGGATCTTACTGCTGATCCCGGTTACCTGGATTCTCTCATGGCTAAAGGAGCTGAACAGGCGATACCTCTTGCTGAAAAGGTCCTGACACGGGTAAAGGACACAATCGGCCTGGGTTAATTTGAATGAATGGTAGTAAAGATAGAGAGTAATGGATGTAATTCCTTCAATTGATATTCGAGGTGGTTATTGCGTACGCCTGTACCAGGGTGACTATGGAAACGAGACGATATTTTCCGATGATCCTGTACAGACGGCACTGCGATGGCAGTCAATGGGTCCGCCGCGACTTCATATCGTCGATCTTGACGGCGCTGCAGCCGGTAAACCCGGCAATATGGAGATAATCCGGAATATAGCTGTAGCAGTGCTGATTCCGACGCAATTAGGCGGTGGTATCAGGGATATGGATACTGTGAAGGAATTATTAAAAGCTGGACTGGATCGGGTTATCCTGGGAACCGCTGCCGTGGAAGATACCGCATTTGTCAAAGAAGCCTGCAGTATGTATGGCCAATCTATCGTTGTCAGCATTGATACCAGGGACGGGATGGTGGCAGTTCGCGGCTGGACGCAGGAAACAAAGGTAGTAGGAATCGAGTTTGCCATGAAGATGGCGGAACTAGGTGTACGGAGATTCATTTATACCGACATCGTGCGCGATGGCACCCTCACAGAACCGAATTTTACTGCGATCTCGGAATTGATAACGAGAACAAGGCTTCCGGTTATTGCCGCTGGAGGTATTGCTTCGGTGCAGCATCTTGTCATGTTAAAGAAGCTGGGCGCTGAAGGAGCTATTATCGGTAAGGCTCTTTATACCGGCGATATCGATCTGAAACAGGCCTTGAAAACGGTTGAAGAAGCGTAAGTTTGTTTATTTTTCAGGTCGTACTTTTATTAAGTACAGAACAAGATCGTCATCGACTTTAACCATTTCTCCCGGTTTTACCGGCTTTCTCTTATACATCAGTCCAAGCCTGTCCGGGACATAACCACGCAAAACGTACATTCGCTGGGCTGGGCCGTAATCGGCGTACATTCCTACCCCTATACCGGCTGCAGGCGAACGATGGAAAATGATTTTTTCAGCTTCATCTACGAGGGCGGTAGCTATTCCGTGGCGGCGGAGATCAGGGAGAACAATAAGATCACTGATCTCCGGAATATTTTGTTCATCGAATAAGGGGTATTCTGATTTCCAGATTACATTTACGTGGCCGGCAAATTCACCATCATAAAAAGCCAGAAGAACAATCCGTTGGCCTTTTTCCTGCTCTTCAAAGTATCGTTCGTACAGTCCTGCCGGTCTGTTGGTGCCTGTAACGACAGGAGACGAGTAAATAAACTCTAGATCGGAGTTTTCTATAGTTCGTATCAGGATACCCATTTTCTTCACCCGTATTTCATCAGGATGCGTCAAAGACTTGCCATATTCCGATACGTCCTATAACATATCATTATATAAATCATTCTACAAGGGGAATCTATGTGGAAGACCTGAATCTTAATGAAAACGGATTAATCCCGGCCATCATCCAGGATGACCAGACGAACCAGGTTTTAATGCTGGGTTACATGAATAAAGAAGCTCTGGAAAAGACGCTGGAAGGTCCTGACGTGTGGTTCTACAGCCGGAGCCGTCAGGAAATGTGGCACAAGGGTGCAACTTCCGGCAATTACCTTAAAGTGCAATCGGTAATGAAAGATTGCGAAAATAACAGCCTGCTTGTGAGAGTTAAACCGATGGGACCTACCTGCCACACCGGGAATATAACATGCTTCTACAGGAAATATCCGGAAGAGGACTAGAGATTATCGATTGCATTCCCAGGTGATGCGGTCTTTGATATTTCCTCTACTGGTTCCTCTTTTTCTATTTCCCAGGTAACAAGTTCCGGTTGTTCTGATTCTATTACTTTTCTTAACGCGGCTATAGCGACTTCCAGCTTGGCTTCATCCGGTTCGCGTGTTGTCAGTGACTGAAGCAGCAAGCCGGGTTTTGAGAGGATCTTTACCAGCCAGTTATTGGTATGCCTGCCGCTGAAATAGATAGCTTCATAGCTTATCGAAGAAATAACCGGTATAAGGACAATGCGGGAGAGTACCATCAACCAGGTCTCATGGATACCTACCAATGAGAAGACGAGTACCGCTATGATCAGCACGGTAAAGGTGAAACTGGTCCCGCACCTGATGTGTGCCGTACTGAATTTTTTCACGTCTTCTGTCTCCATCGGTACGCCGTTTTCATAGGCGTTGACCGTCCTGTGTTCAGCTCCGTGGTATGAGAATACTTTTTTCAGTTCCGGAAGGAAGCCCATCAACCCGAGGTAGGCCACAAGGATGGCTATTCTTATCAGTCCGTCAACCAGGTTGAAGAGTAACGATGACTCTATATTGAAAAGTTTGGTTATAAACAGAGGAGCCAGGAAGAACAGAACGACCGCAAAGGCAATCGAGCCGACAACCATAAGCCATAACATCCACCCGGATATTTCCTCATTCTCTTCCTCTAGCGCGAGGTTGGCTGAACGGATAATACTCTGGATACCGAGAACCATGGACTCGAGGAGTACTATGACGCCGCGAACAAAGGGAGTCTTCCTCATCTTACCCTTGTAAATTCTTGGAAGGATCTGGGATTCTACGACGATTTTGCCGTCAGTTCTGCGGACAGCAGTAACGCAGGTATCCTGCCCTCGCATCATCACTCCTTCGACGACTGCCTGTCCGCCGTAATAAAATCTCTCTGTCATTGAACTCCTCTATTAAATCGATAGGAGCGGTTAATGAATACCGCTCCTTATTTTCATGATTCGTTGTTTCCGTTCCGGTTTCCCTGAACGGGTAAATTTTCTCTAATCCTTTATGTTATACCGACGCTTGAATCGTTCTACCCGTCCCGCGGTATCCATCATTTTACGTTCGCCGGTAAAGAATGGATGGCACTGGCTGCAAAGTTCTACTCTCATTTCTTTCTTGGTAGCACCTACGGTAAACCGGTTACCACAAGCGCATATTACTTCAGCATCTTCGTAATATTTAGGATGAATCTTCTCTTTCATATCTTCTAACCAGCGTAAACGCTGACTTTCCTCCGATTACTGGACATGGGTTCGAATTTTACTACGCCGTCAATCAGCGCATAGAGAGTATAGTCTCTGCCTACTCCGACGTTGTTACCGGGGTGAATACGTGTACCACGCTGCCGTACTATGATTGTACCGGCATTGACTAAATTACCGTCATATCTCTTAACGCCGAGTCTTTTCCCCTGGCTGTCACGACCGTTTTTTGTTTTACCGCCACCCTTTTTATGCGCCATCTTCCGTTACCTCTTCAGTTTCCGCTTTTTTCCGCCGACGTGGTTTGCTGGCAGCCGAAGCTCCCGGTCCGATGATGTCATTAATTACCAGCCTGGTGTAAGTCTGCCTGTGCCCGTTTTTCTTGTGGTAACGTGTTTTGGGCTTATAATGGAGAACGATGATCTTCCCGCTTCTGTTTTCTCCCTGGCAGGTAGCCGTTACTTTAGCACCTTCGACGGTAGGATTACCAACGGTCACCTTATCATCATCAGCTATGAGAAGCACTTTATCCAATTCGACGGTATCACCCTCGTAAGCATCCATACGGTCGACATCAACGACCTGTCCAGAAGTTACCTTGTATTGTTTACCGCCGGTTTCAACTATCGCGTAAATTTTAGTCCACCTCGTTCGAAATAGAATAGAACCAGCCTAAGCCGGTTCCCAGCTATCTAATAATAGCACAAAACATAAAATTCTACCAGTTGTGAGAGACTGGTGTCAAGTGTAAAGTGGTTTTCGGACAAACTGATATTTCCTGTATGGTATATGCGATTGGATAGGGTAATTGTAATTATAATGAAGAGTTTTTTACGAAGGATATGAATGTTGGGAGTGACGATTCATACCGTCACTCCCGAATCCAGAACTTAAACTGCTATGGTAATGGTCCGTAGTTGTCTAAAGATTGGGTAATTTTATCGTAGGCGTTGGCGGTAACCCAGGTCTTCCATCGACTCTCATACTCTCTTAAATACCAGACGGCTGCCTTCTCGTAGTCCTGAATCTCATTTTCATTGCACCAAGCTGCTGTTCTGTTAAGGGGCTGCAGACCTACCACCATTTTCTCAAGCATTTCGACTACATCAGGAGCCAGGTTTCTCAGACCTGACCAGATTCCCTTGGTGATGTCCTGGCGTTTGTAACCACATGCCGCGTCGAGAGGTCGCAGGCTTGGGTCATCCACAGCTGCCAGTATCTCCAACCAGACGTCCTCGTCAAATTCTGGCTCTTCCAGAATGTACCAGTCGAACATCCCCATGATGGCGGTTGGAGCCCAGTAGTAAGCAAATATCGGCTCATGTTTCTTTGCCGGGCCTACAATAGCCGCATCCTCGGCACCGGAAGTGCCGGGGGTTATGACATTGTAGTATTTCTTCAGACCGTAAGCTTCCATCTTTATATCGTTGACATCTGCACACTGCCAGCCCTGCATACAATTGATAAAATAGCCTTTGGTCGGGTCTTCCGGATCCTTGAATAACTCCCAATGATCCTTCATGTCGTCGACAGTATTGATGTTGTACTCCTCATGGACCCATTTAGGTATCATGAAGAACTGCGGAGCGTCCTCGAAGATCATGCCTATCTCTTCGATATTACCTTTTTCAACTTCTTCATTGAACCACGTTATGATGTTGTCTTTCCAGAGTTCAATGTCGACATGTAATTCGCCTTTGGGCAGTGAAACCTGCATAGCTGCAGTGCTTATCTCTATAGTTTCCGTCGGGTAGCCATAGCCCTTCTCTACGATGAATTGTGCAATTGCGTTATTTATCCAAACCGATTCCCACTGCCGATCACCGAATTTAATTGTCGACTTCTCCTCGGTGGTACATCCAACGAACAGATTGGTAATGAGCACGAGAGGAATGAAAAGTAGTAATGACTTTTTCCAATGTAGTTTTATCTTTCTCAAGATAACTTACCTCCTTTTGGGATGGATTTTTTCAATATAATCCGAGAAAACTGTTTCACGTATAAATACAGTCGGATATTATTCTGTAATCCCACCTCCTTTTTCCGGAATTGGTCTTCTTCTCTCAGCATAATTTGAAGAGTGTTGTTGGTTTAATGGTTATAACATTCGTTGAGTTTGTTGTCTTCTTGCGAAACCCTGGCTAATACGGTCCAATATAATCGCCATGAAAACAATACCAAGACCGGCAATTATACCTCTACCTACTTCGATTCGTGCAATTCCAGTTAGGACTTCTGTCCCTAAACCTTTAGCTCCTATCATAGAAGCAATGACTACCATTGACAAAGCCATCATAACAGTCTGGTTCAGGCCAGCGAGTATGGTCGGCAGTGCCAGAGGAACCTGAACCTTGGTCAGTAGCTGCCACGGAGTAGAACCAAATGCCTTACCGGCTTCTACTACCTGAGCGTCTACTTGTCGAATTCCTAGATTGGTTAAGCGAATGATAGGAGGGATAGCGTAGATGCTAGTAGACATAACCGCCGGTACCTTACCTAATCCAAAGAGCATCAATGCAGGTATAAGATATACAAAACTTGGCATCGTCTGCATCATGTCCAGTATCGGCCGTATTATGCCATCAAAGCGATTACTCTTTGCAGCCACTATACCAAGGGGCAGACCAATGACTATACATATCAGGGCGGATGTTAGGGTAATGGCAAGAGTCATAGATGCCAAATCAAGTAATCCCACAATACTCATTAACAGAAGCAGAACCACAGCTATTCCGGCAAACTTGATGCCTACTGACTGCCATGCAACTAAACCGGTAATGATGAAAATGGACCACCATGGTATCCAGAGGAAAAAATCCTCTAATGGGCCTAAAATACCTTGAAGAATAAAAACGTTTATAGCGGAAAAGAAGGGATCCCAATTGATTACCATCCAGTCGATAACCGTATCTATAAATTTTATTATGTCCCAACCGACAGACCATTCATCGGGGAAATCGATCACTACTCCCGGTTCTAAAGATTCACCGGTTGCTACATCAACGGGAACATTGTTGTAAAGGCAGAACGTAATGATTATCAGGATAACCATTACCAATACACCGATGCCTATTTTTACCGGCAAAGGTACCCTTTTACTACCTCTACCAGCGGTCAAGCGTTGCCAGATGGTCGGTTTTTCAGGCTCAGATATTTTGGTATAGTTGGTTTTTTCTTCCTCTTCCGTCATATACCTTTATTCATTTATATTGATTTTTTAATTATTATTCACCGTATCACTATCAGTCTGGATTGCTTCAATCAGGTCTTTTCTGGTTATAATTCCCAGGAGGTGACAGCTGTCATCCAATATCAGGAGAGGTATATCACCTTCAGCAATAAGCGGCAGGCATTCATTCAGAGTTGTATCAGAACCTGCCTGCGGGAAGTCCGTCTGTAAAATATCGTCTACTTTTTGAATGCCATCTTCAAACGATGCTTCAGCCTGCGGTGCGGTTACTACTCCTTTTATCCTGCCGTAGTTATTGGTAACGAAAGCCATATCGGCTTCTCTGCTTTTCATATTATTTAAAACAGTTTCAAGATCAGTTCCTTCTCTGACTCTTACAGACGGTCTCTTCATGATGCTGCTTGCCGGTAAAACATCACCGCGTGAAACATCCCGGACAAATTCCCTGACATAGTCATCAGCGGGATTAGCGACGATATCCATCGGTGTTCCTATCTGGACAACAACTCCATCCTTCATAATAGCGATTCGATGGCCGAGTTTAAGAGCTTCGGCAAGATCATGGGTAATGAAGATTACCGTTTTACTGACAGTGTCCCTGAGGTTAATGAACTCGTCCTGCATTTGCCGCCTGATAAGAGGATCAAGGGCGCTGAATGGTTCGTCCATCAGGAGAATTTCCGGATCTGAAGCGAGGGCACGGGCAAGGCCTACACGTTGCTGCATACCTCCGCTAAGTTCGTAGATCATACTCTTTTCCCAGCCTATTAATCCAACGAGTTCAAGTGCGTTTTTCACTTTATCTTCTTTGGATTTGCCATGCTCTCCACGGATTTCCAGGCCGAACCCTACATTCTCCTCGACACTTCGATGGGGAAGAAGACCGAAGTTCTGGAATACCATACTGAGTTTATGTCGGCGGAGATTTCTTAACTCATCGGTATCCATCTGAGCGACATCGATCCCATCTATTAGTATCTTCCCGGAGGTAGGTTCGATAATCCTGTTTATACAGCGAACCAGGGTGGATTTGCCGCTTCCTGAAAGACCCATGACTACGAATATCTCACTTGGTTCAACATCGAAAGAGACGTCCTTAACCGCGAGAACATGACCGGTCTGTTCCAGGATTTCCCGCTTGTCCAGGCTATCATCAGAAATTTCAAGAATACTTGAAGGATTTGGTCCAAAGACCTTCCACACATTTTGACATGAAATACTTGCTTCCTGCATAGACGCAATAATTCCTATGAGAGCGACTCCGAAGAAATAAGGGCGACCAAACGTAGGTTACTCGAGGACAGAATACCGAATGTAATAATAACAGACGGGTAAAGGCACCCCGGGAAAGAGGATCGCTATTTGGTTGTACTTACTCCTATTTTCGTTGGCTTTGTTATTCTCGGGAACGCCATTGTAATCTGGAATAAAATCGTCCATATTCTAACAGGATAAATACAAGCTGTCAAAGATTCGGACAATCAGTTAACCTGTGATGGAGTCTTTGAAACGCTGTGAAAGGGAGATATAACTGCGGTATTCGTCTGCCTGTCTCTGTTGTTCGAACTCATTCCATCCCAACAACCTGCCCATTTCGTTGGCAACAATTTTAACAGCATCGAGTCCCAGACATGAAGCCATACCGGTAAAACTCCGGCGAAGCAGGAAATCAGCAGGGGTACATGCCTGTTCGGTCTCGACCGCATGCCATATCTGGGCTATGATATCTCTGGAGTGGGAACAAATCTGCTGTTTACCTCTAGGATCTCGCTCTGAAAACTCAATAACTTCCCTGAGTCGCGAACCGTAGAGATTATGGAGATGGGATATAGTTTCGATTGGTAAACCACTTTCTTTGGATATCGATGTTTGTTCTTCGGATGATAAAGCCGGAGCTCCAGGCAGGATTGTTTTTGCTGTTGTACATGGTTTCGATACATTGAGTTTCTTTGAAACCTCATCTACGGTTTCTTCAGCGACTGCTCTGTATCCGGTGAGTTTACCTCCTACAACAGATATAGCACCGATCAGGTCATCCGTTTTTTCATGGTCGATCAACCTGTGACCACGCGTAACGTTTGAAGCACTACCATCAGATGCACCTGCCAATGCACGAAGGCCGGCAAAGGTGTAATATATGTCATCTTTTTTCAAGCCGGGGAAAGCTCTCCCTACCTCCCTGAGAAGGTAGTCGACGTCATTAGTATCAGCGGCAACGGTATCTGAATCGTCTCCGAAATCGGTATCTGTCGTTCCGATCAGAGAGTAGCCTTCCCATGGGATGACAAAGAACAACCGTCCGTCAGAGTGTGAGAACAATACATGGGCGTTTTGCGATATATTGTGTGTCACCAGGTGAATACCTTTGGTTCTCCTCATCCTCGGTGTTGATTCGGTTTTAAGTTTGCCGTGGACTATATCCATCCAAGGTCCTGCAGCATTCACAACTATCTTTGTCGATACTCTGTAAGAATATCCGGTAAGGGTATCTTTCACCTGGATTCCAGATACGGTGTTGCCTTCATGCAGAATCTCAGTGCACTCGGTGTGATTGAGAACAATGGCACCTTGCCCGGCTGCATTGAGAGCATTCTCAAGACACAATCTTTCGGCGAAAGGTATCTGGCAGTCAAAAAATCGATATGAACCTCTCAGATTATCAATAGCCAGTCCGGGTTCCATTTCCAAGGTTTTTGTCTTCCCGTAGTAATGGTATGACGGCAAAGTTTTATCATAGGACAGGATATCATATAGTCTCATACCCAGGGCCATAATTATCCGGTCTTTAATACTGGTAATTGGCATTAAAAAAGGCAAAGGACGTACCAGATGAGGAGCGATAGAAAGGAGTATCTCCCGTTCTCTCATATCCTGCCTGACCAGGCCGAATTCCAGTTGACGGAGATAACGGAAGCCGCCGTGAATCAACCGGGAGGATGTTGATGTCGTACCATAAGCGTAGTCTTCTTTGTCGATGAGGAGTGTCTTAATCCCGCGAAGTGCTGCATCCCGGGCGATTCCTGTGCCAACTATCCCTCCACCAATAACCGCCAGGTCGAAAACCTGATCTTTAATTTTCTCGAAATCTCTTTCCAATACCAGTCCCCCGATTAACCTTCAGCCCAGCTTTTTGCTCTTTCGACTGCCATTCTCCATTCTCCATACAGGTCATACCGCTGGCCATCAGACATAGCCGGTTCGTAGGTAATGGAAGCACGCCATTTTCGTGCGATATCGGCTGTATCCTTCCACAGACCTGCTGCGAGTCCTGCCAGGTAACCAGCTCCCAGGGCAGTCGTTTCGGCTATTGCAGAAACCTGTATGGGTATTCCGAGAATGTCCGATTGAAACTGCATGGTGAACCTGTTCGCCGAACCTCCGCCGTCTACTTTCAATACAGGGATACTGAGCCTGGCTTCCCTACTCATCGCTTCGATAACATCCTTAGACTGATAGGCGATAGCCTCAAGGGTAGCTCTCACCAGGTGCTCTCTTTTAGTGCCCTGGGTGAGACCAGAGATTAACCCGCGGGCATACATGTCCCAGAAAGGAGCGCCCATCCCGGAAAATGCTGGAACGAAATAAACACCGCCGGTATCTTTCACGGAAAAGGCCATAGCCTCGGTCTCCGCAGCCGTCGATATAATACCCAGACCGTCACGTAGCCACTGCACGGCTGCTCCGGTGACGAAAATACTGCCTTCCATTGCATACGTGACTTCGTTATTCAATCCCCATGCCAGGGTGGTTACCAGGCCTTGTGCAGACCTTACCGGGCTGACTCCTGTATTTAACAGGACGAATGAACCTGTTCCATAGGTGTTTTTAGCTGAACCTGACTCATAACATGCCTGACCGAACAGTGCAGCCTGCTGATCCCCTGTAATCGATCCTATGGGAATCCTGCTATTTCCGATTAGGCCTTCTCTGGTTTCACCGTAAATTTTACTGGATTGAACTACTTTCGGAAGCATATTCTCAGGAATATTTAGAGTTTGGAGTAGTTCCCTGTCCCATTCAAGAGTGTGTATGTTATAGAGCATTGTTCGTGAGGCATTGCTGTAATCGGTGATGTGTATGGTGCCGCCGGTCAGGTTCCACACCAGCCATGTGTCCACGGTACCGAAAAGAAGGTCCCCGTTCTCTGCCTGTTTCTGTCCGTCAGGGATGCTGTCGAGAAGCCAGCGGATCTTGGTAGCGGAGAAATAAGCATCGATTATCAGACCTGTCTTTTCCTGTATAATCCGTTCGAGTCCCTGCTGTTTTAATTCTTCACACAATTGTGCAGTACGGCGGCATTGCCATCCTATCGCTTTCCCGACCGGTTTCCCTGTATGGCTGTTCCAGACAAGAGTCGTTTCTCTCTGATTGGTGATTCCCAGGCAATTAATGTCCCCGGATTTGATACCAGCTTTTTCAATAACTTCATTAGCGACTGTTAAAGCCGACTGGTAAAGTTCGTGCGGATCCTGTTCTACCCATCCAGGGTGTGGGAACACACGGCTGATTTCTCTTGATGCGGTAGATATGACCTGTCCCTCGACATCAATGACTAACGCCGTACTTGCTGTAGTTCCCTGGTCTATTGCCAGTATGTATTTTCCTGTCATTTTCACCTGCCAGTGTAGCAAAAGAATATAATCAATAGATTATCACGAACCGCCTGGGCAAACAACCTGAATTTTTGCATTTTCAGAGGTGTTTATGCCAGAATTTTATATCAATTATGGAGGGCTGCAATGCGAATTATTATCTATGGTGCGGGTGGAATCGGCGGTGTGATGGGGGGACACCTGGCAAGGACCGGCCAGGACGTAGTTCTGATAGGGCGCTCCGGTCATGTCAATGCAATCAATAACAACGGTCTGAAGTTTATCTCACCTGCGGGGACGGAGTATCTGAAGATACCGGCAGTCACCGGACCTGAACAAATAGAGTTCGGACCTGGTGACGCCGTATGCCTGACGATGAAGGGGCAGAATACGGAAGACGCTATGAAAGACCTGAAGAAAGTGGTCGATGATGTGCCGATCTTTTGTTTTCAAAATGGAATACGGAACGAAGAGATTGTTTCCAGTTATTTCCCACGTGTTTACGGCGCCATGGTGAGAGTAGGGTCGGTCTACCTGAACGATGGTGAGATTATCGCCAGGCGCGATCCACCGGGCTGGTTTGTTATTGGGCGTTGTCCTAAGGGAAAAGATGAGATTGCCGAGACTGTCGCCGGACAGTTAAGGCAAGCTAGTTTCTACGTAAAAACAGTTGATGATGTAATCCCTTACAAATGGGGTAAGTTAATGGCTAATTTAGGGAACGCGATCGGAGCTATTACAAATGCAAAATGGGGTGAGATGGGGCATATAATGCAGGCGGCACAGAAGGAACTTTCCGACCTGCTTGACGAAGCCGGAGTTCACTGGATATCACAGGATCAAATAAGTAAAGAATGGCCTGAAATCAATGAACCGTTGAAGGGGAGTATCCCTTCCGAAGCCCAGAGTTCTACCTGGCAGAGTCTTGCCCGGGAACAGGGCACGGTTGAAACCGAGTTTTTAAACGGCGAGGTTGTCCGTTTGGCAGCCAGTATTGGCAGGAAGGCGCCTATTAATGGGAAATTACTGAACATCATGCTGGAGATGGCAGCTAACCGTGATCATCCGGGTAAGTATACAGCAGAAGAATTAGACGGGATGTTAGGTCTGGCTACATCATAATCGGTGGGTAAATAAAGAAAAAAGACCGGATTTATGTCCGGTCTTTAAATTTCCAAATAGTATGAATCGCTATTTCTTAACTTTCTTCTTTGCAGTAGCTTTCTTCCTGGGTTTGGGTTTTTCTTCTTCCTCGTCTTCGGTTTCTTCATCCTCGTCATCTTCATCCAATACTCCCTGTTGTCCCTTACGGAACGACCTGATACCTTTTCCTATCGCTCCTCCGACCTGCGGAAGTTTACCGACTCCGAAGACAATAAGGATAATTACTACGATTAATGCGATTTCCCAAGGCCCCATGCGAAACGGCATATCTTCTAATCCCTCCGGATCTAGTCTTCTAGTATATATTTCAAGCCAATCGTATGTTAGCCCATTTATAACATAAAGTCAAATTCACAGGTAATTTATGGCTGGAAACCGAAGCCGAATATCCTCAGATCTCGATATCAGATTGAAGTGTTAAAATATATAATGCAGGATTTTCGGAAGTTTTGTGAATTCGAAAATATAGGAAAAAAGTTTAAGAAAAAAGTGTTACCAGGTTTCTGTGATGGCTACCTTGTAGAAATGATAACCGTATATTGAGAGTACGATAAACCGACCGAATTTTGCAGGCGATTGAACAAGGTAGGAAATAAACAGCTTCCAGTAATGTCTTCTTCCCTCACCTCTGATACCGATATGCCAGATTGAGCCGAATATTGCCTTGATATGATGCAGTTGAATTTTCCCAGCTTGCGTTCTTGGAGGTTTATATACCTTCATAAAGGTCTTGATTCTTTCGTAGTACTGTTTCGGTGAATAGATATGATTGATTACCTGCCGGTATCCGTTGATAAGTGTCTCGGTGTTCATTATTGGAATAAAATTCAAAGTGGAATCAGTGTTGTTACCACTGAAAACCTCCAGAAGTCGATTTTCCTTTTGAAGTCGCTTATACAGCTTCGTACCAAGAGGGGCATTCAGCAGACCGACCATCGCGGTAACGATACCGCTTTTCTGTATGAAATCTATCTGAGTCTGGAAAATCGATTCGGTATCGTTATCGAAACCAATAATAAATCCTCCCTGTACCTCGAGACCGAATTCCTGGAGTTTTTTAACGGACGCTACAAGGTCGCGATTCTGGTTCTGAGCTTTTGTACATTCGACCAGACTGTCTTCATTAGGTGTTTCAATGCCGATAAACACCACATCGAATCCTGCCTTTACCATTAATCGTATTAGTTCGTCATCATCGGCAAGGTTAATGGATACTTCAGTATAGAGGACGAAGGGATATTTCTTGGTTTTACGCCACTTAATGAGAGCCGGGAGTATCTCGGCTTTCAGTTTCTTTTTATTACCAATAAAATTATCGTCGACTATGAAGAGACTCCCTCGCCAGCCGTGTTCGTACAGGGAGTCCATTTCGGCGATTAGTTGATCTCTGGATTTAGTCCTGGGAGTATGGCCGTTCAGTACGACGATATCACAGAACTCACAGTCATAAGGACATCCCCTCGAATATTGTAGATTCATCGAGGAGTAGTGCTTCATGTCAAGTAAAGACCACATCGGTACTGGTGTGGAGGTAATATCAGGCCGTTCTTCTGAATAGTAAATGTGTTTTGCTTTATCCTGTTCCAGATCGTCAAGGAAAGGTTGAAGGGTAATTTCGGCTTCTCCGAGAACAAAATGATCGATTCCTTCGAATTCCATATAACTGGTAGTGAACAGAGGCCCCCCCGCGACTATAGTCACACCGAGTCTATTACACTGGTCAACTACTTTTCGTACCGAGTCTTTCTGGACTTCCATCGCGGATATTAAAACTAAATCAGCCCACTCGATATCATTATCGGTGAGCCTGCTGATGTTCATGTCTATGAGTTTTCTCTCCCACTTTCCGGGGAGCATTGCAGCTACCGTCAGCAAACCAAGCGGTGGAAAAGCTGCTTTTTTAGAAACGAATTTCAAGGCATGCTTGAAACTCCAGAAAGTATCCGGGTACTGTGGGTAGACTAGAAGTATATTCATTCAATTCCTCAAGATAACTCGTGGATAATCTTGCTATCTACCTTTGCCCGGTGTTCATCTGGCGTCGTCTTCGCCTGGCGCTTTTCTGCGCTTTCATTCTTTCCTTCTCCCCGCGGGAGACGAAATGACGATAGACTTTCGCTTCGCGCAGTACGCCGCTTGTCTGCACCATTCTCTGAAATCGGCGCAGCAACGATTCCTGTGATTCGCCTTCTCTTATCGATACCTGCATAGACATATATTATATACCTGCTTTTCAAGGATACTGCAAGGATGAGTGTAATTCAACCCTTGCAGTATCATATTTTTCGATCTTTTAGCTTCTAACTTTCTGGTAGCAGTCGCTGCAGTAAACCGGTCTGTCACCGCGAGGTTCAAACGGTACTTCGGTATCTTTACCGCATTCGGCACATACTACCGGGTACATCTGTCGCCTTGTTCCGAAACTATTTCCGTGTCGCTGGGCTTTTCTCGTCCGGCGGCAGTCAGGACAGCGTTTCGGTTCGTTGACATATCCTTTTGACTGAAAAAATTCCTGTTCCTCAGCGCTAAAAGTGAAGGTTGTTCCACAATCAGAACACTGGATGGACCTGTCTTTAAAACTCATTGGATGACCTCCTCTCTCGATATTAGTTAGAGTTCGGTCACCCAATACTAAAATGATATGTCTTGATATATTGAAGTTGGTACTAACCTACACTGTAACCTTTAACATTATATAACAGCCGATATGTCATGTAAAGACTGCTGCTACAGGCATCGATATAATGTAATAGGGTCGATTACATAGAACTCAGATACATGAAAATCGCTCCGCATGTGGCAACGTTCAGCGATTCTGCTTTTTTACGGATAGTCGGTATGCGTATCCTGTGATCTGAAATTTCAAGGAGCTCTTCTGAAAGACCGGAAGCTTCGTTTCCGAGGGCAAGCACCAGTTTCTTTTGATTCGAAAGGATTAATGGATTTTCTGTACCTTCTAGGTCTGTGGCTATAACAACATAACCGATATCCTGAAGTTGCCGTATGAGTTTCATATATCCGGATGATCGCCTTATCCACAAAGATAATACGGAGCCAGCTGTCGACTGGACACACTTAGGAGAGAGGGGGTCTGCGCTTTTTTCGGTCGTGATTACCCCCGAATAACCGAAAGCAGCCGCTGTCCGAACAAGTGTACCGACGTTACCGGGATCCTGGATATCTTCAAGAAGCAGTATTTTATCGCCGATATCGTGAGGAAGCTTATCGGAGTATATATCCGGGGGTGACTTAACTACGGCTGCTATTCCCTGTGGAGTGCGTGTTGTGGCGACTGCTTTGAACTGACTTTCAGTGAGAGAACGAACCGTGAATCCACGGTATAAGGAAGGTATATCACCGGAAACAAGTATCTCCTTTATCTCGCCGGGGCTACTGGCAATAACCTGACCGACGGCTCTTTCTCCTTCTATGAGGAAAGCTCCGGCTGAAAGTCGACCTTTCCTAGTGGACAGAGATTTATACCATTTCAAAGGTTTTAAATCAGAGGACATATTACCTGGTCCTTACCTTTTTTATCAATTTTAACTTATCACTAGAATTTTCGGTGATAATGTATCCGGCTTTTTTGAAGAGTGTTAGAGATGCGATGTTATCAGGTTTGGTATGAAGGATAATCAGGTCGATGCCTTCTCTCCTGGCATACATATCAACTTTCTGAAGTAAAATACCCCCGATGCCTCTCCGGCGATAAGGTTCATCGACTCTTATGCCGTAGATAGCAATGCAGGTAGGATTTTCTCTGGCATATTTACCGAATAATACAGCACCGATAATCTTATCTTCGTCGAGGGCAATCCAGATGCCATCAGACGTTAATATCTTATGAAAGTCAGACTGGTTGAAAGATGAAGACATTTTCCCACCAGTCGTGTCAATAATAATGCGGTTAGGCTGGTACTCCAGAATCCGAGTATCTTTTGTTTCATCGAATTTTCTGATCTGTATTTTCAACTGTCCTTACGCCATTCAGGCGGTAACAGTGAGTGCATCTCAACTATTACCGCCTTCACACAAAAGATTTCTTCAGGATTAATATCTAGTCTACCGGCGAACTCTCGTTTTTAGGACCGAGTCCAACTACCATCCCGCTGTACGGTCGATCTACTTTGTTGCAGGTCAGCATCCCGTGAGGGACACCGCGGGGTATTGCAATCACTGTCGGTTTATCGAAAGTGTGCTTTTCGCGTTCATTTCCAATTTCTAAGGAAATCTCGGCTCCAAGATAGCTCAGGTCATCGGTATTATGCCCGAAGAAGACAATAGCTTCATCATAGGGATGTATATGCATTCCGCGAGCCATGACTCCTGGTTGATTTAAAAGACCCATAATGAAATGAATGTTCAGTCCTTCGAGTTCATCGCCGGACATCCGGACGAATTGGACTGCGCCTGATCCACCTTCTCCCTGTTCTATCTTCATCGGTTTCATCAGGTGAGAGTACTTATTACCCTCGGTTTCACCTTCCTTTGCTACTCTTTCACCGGAATAGGTTGCACTGAGAGCGAGATGAAAATGACCGAACGGTTTATACACTTTTTCCGTAACAAGAGGACAATGCGGGAATCCCTGTGGCGCAACTCCAACTGTCGGAACGCTGAACTTATGCGGTTCCCACTCCTTGCCGAGAGATAGTTCCATATCCGAACCGAGATAACTCATATCATTGTCATCGTAGCCAAAGAATAACAAGAGTTCATCGAATGGGTGGTTATGGGCTCCGGCTCCGGGTGCCCAGTCTCCCGTCTGATCGTATACACCGATGATAAAGTTAAACTCGAAACCACCCATGTCTTCACCTGAGACAAAAACCAGTTCCTTAGCGTTTGCTCCTCCCCTCCCCGGTGTAAAAGCAAGTTGTTTGACATAATTCCCGTATTTCATGTCTGCCATGAATAAATACTCCTTCCCGGCGAGTAATCGCCTCTGCTTTCTTTTCCGTTTGGGTGTTATATTACCGTATCTGCAGCATAAATGAAAGTGGTTTTATTGCCCAATGGAATACCTAAGCCCGCGATTCTCAGGAGTACAGATGCCAAACCGAGTCAGCCGGACCTGGAACACTAGTTATTAGTTCCGGTAGGTTGAATATCAGGTGGATTGTCTGCTGAAGAAACTCCGATCTTTTTCCTCTTAGGAGATGTATCGCCTGTCTTTTTACGGTAAAACCAGTTCCTGAGAATCAGAGGTGGAATAATAGTAGTAATCAGGCTCATGAGTACCAGGGCGGCATAAGTATCCTGCTGGATAAGATCGTTTTTCAAACCGATAAGTGCAACGATCATAGCTACCTCACCGCGTGGAACCATACCTAGACCGATTATCGAGGAGTTCCTGGTAGTCATACCAAGAATTCGTGCCGGAACACCGCAGCCGATGAATTTTGTAGCCAGAGCTACGACTGAGAGAACAAGGATAAACCATACAAGATTCAGATTGATGATGTGAAAGTCAAGCAAGACACCGAGAGAAATGAAAAATATCGATGCGAATATTACCTGTAGATGATCTGCTCCTTCTTGGAAACTTTTATTATGCTTGAGTTGCACCTGTACCAGAGATACGCCAGCTAGGAAAGAACCGATTATCGCAGAAAGGCCCATTAATTCGGCCAGCATTGCGTACAGGAAGGAAACCATAATAGCCAGGATAAATATGGATTCTGGATATTTCCGGCAGAACCTGGTGCAATCCAGTTTTTCCACTATTTTGCTGATGAATTTTATACCGATAAATGCGCCTGCTACAAGGAAAACTATTGCTTTAACAAGTATTAGCAGGAACGAGCCGACCGATAATTCACCGAGTACTACACCTTCAGAAATTGAAAGAGCCAGTAGGCTGAGTACATCATCGATTATTGCTGCTCCGATTATTGCCTTCGCTGCATCTGTCTGAAGCCTGTTCATTTCTTTAAGAACATTAGCTGTGATCGCAATACTGGTAGCAGTAAGGGCTGTACCGATGAATATTGACGCCCCGAAATCAAAATCGAAGAGTACAGCAGTAAAGTAGCCGGCAACCCAAGGGATAATGATCCCCATAATGGCTATAATCAGGTATTTGATGTTTGTGATTTCCCGAATCTTGAAATGGAGCCCGACAGTGAAGAGGAGAACGACCGCACCGAGGTGGCCGAGACTTGATACAAAATCGGTATAGGTCACCAGACCAAGCAAACTGGGGCCGACTATTATACCAGCAAGAATTATCCCTACGACAGCCGACTGATTAATCCGGTATGCGATCAAGTAGCCTGCCAGGGCGACGAAAAGCAGCAGGCTCATCTGGAATTCTACGGACGCAAGAATGTCGTTCTCAGCCATTAAAATAAACTAACCTAAATATTAATGGCAGTCAAGAGGGTATCAGAATTTCTGATACCCTCTTTTATTGCCCCGAAGGGCAGAAAACCACGGGTTTACCCGTGGATGAATGCGCGGCAACGATATGAGGTAGAATGAATGCATGGAAGCAAGGCTATCCGGGCATTCAGTATATCGGACCGAATATCATATAGTATGGATACCGAAATATCGTTACCGCATCCTGAATCCTGGTGTGAAAGGATATTTAGAGAAGATATTACCGATAGAAGTGAAAGCGATACCAGGGTGCGAGATAGTAGAAATGAACATACAAGCTGAGCACATACATATGGTAGCAATAATACCACCGAAATATTCAGTGAGTGAGGTAGTAGGCAGAATAAAAGCGAAGACAGCGAGTAGACTAAGGAATAAATTTTGGTGGTTGAGAAAAAGGTATCAAAGAGAGAATGTAGTATGGTCACCGGGATACTTTGTATCCACGGTGGGCATAGATGAAGAAAAAATCCTTAACTACGTTCGATGGCAAGAACACCAGGATTCAGGACAAGCGAAGCTTGAATTGTAAAAGTGCCACGGGCTTGCCCGTGGGTATCTACACCTATTGTTTATAGCTAGGCTACATTATATGATATACTAATAGCCTATACCTTGTTTCATTTCTTCATCAATCCACATGTACCAGTATATCAGGACTTGATGGTCGCAGCAGAGCGATGATTCTCCGTGGTAGTTTTGAACCCATGGCCACCACATCCGGTAGGTCCTGGGAAGCGGACATCAGACAGCTAATTACCACCCATACGATTTTTCCGGTCATTCAGATTTGTCCTTATTGGTGAGGTTGAAATGATAAGCGAATATCAACTTTGTAGATTATTGACTACGCATAATGATTTCAACACGGTTGCTATAAAGATCTTCCAGTAGCATCACCTCCTCGACTTGTTTTCTTCACTTCTTGGACAAATTATACAGGGGACATCTTCACTCCCGACAGCTGTATAGTTCCGATGCCCCCTTTTTATTTGTTTTCCTGTGCTGTTAATCTAAAAACTTATTCCTAACAGCTAAACAGGTTAATATAGCCATTATTCAGCTTAATGCATAAAATGACATACTTTTTATACGAAAGCCTTTGCCATATCTTCCTTCGAAAGATCGAATATAGCACCGGTTGATGGAGCTACCTCATCGTAGAAGAAGCTAGGCAGCACGTCGTCATCTATTGTGAACCCGGCTGCTTTATTAAAGGCTCTCTCCAGTTTCAGCGTTTCGCTGCCGATTGCATTTATCTTGGCAGTATTCCATTCACCTCCAAGGGCTCCTTCCATTAATCCCGGAAGTATTGTGGCATCACCCATGGTTCCCATGAATCCGAACATACACATTAAATTGTCACAGGTTGCCATATTCGCCTGCATATTGGCTCCCATCGACAGGCGGAACTGCCTGGGCATCTGGTCTGAGTTTGGCATCATTGCTACTCCCGCAGTGTGGTCTGCGCCCATCGGTGATGTTGAGTAGGTGATACCGACGATATGCGAGTTCCTGGGATCATATCCTGAAAGTGACTGCCCTTTTACCGCTGGTGTTCTTTTAACTCCGAGTTCCTTGCCGACAACCGCTGTTCCCTGTCCCAGCAGTTTTCCGAATTCGGTTCCGTCAATCATCTCCTGTATGAGTTTGAGAGCTCCTTTTTTATCGCCCCAGGGAATCTTTCCGGCTTCCATACAGACAGCTATGGTCGCACCGGTTTCAATCGTATCCAGGCCAAGGTCATCGCACATCCGATCCATTTTCGCGATAGTATCGAGATCATCGATCATGCAGTTAGTGCCACACAGGGCAACCGTTTCATACTCAAGACCGCTGGTAAGGTAATTTCCCTTGCTGTCGTTGTAAGTATTGCTGCATCGTACGACACAGCCGGCCTGGCATGGCTGTCCGTTCTTACCGCCGGTTTTCTTGAGTTTTGCCATAAAGGCGTCGCCATTTATTTTCTTCAATTTCTTGGAATCATAGAGTTCTCCGCTGAAATTCTTAACCGGGATTAAACCCATTCCGCCTACCATGTCAACATTCGAGATAGTCCCTACAGTGGAGAAACCAGACGGACGTGAGGTTATCCCGTCGACCAGTTTCTTTCTCGCGGCATCGTATTTCGCTTTGTTGGCGTAATCAAATGTTGCTTTGTTTGTCGCTTCATCTACGACAACAGCCTTTATCCTCTTGGCTCCGAGAAGGGCACCCATTCCACCTCTTGCCGCAGCCCGGCTGGGATGGCCGGTCGAGGCATCGGTAACCTGTACCGATGAATTACGATACCCTCTTTCACCGGCTAAACCGATAGAGAGGATACCGACCTTTTTCCCGTATTTTGCCTGTAGTTTTTCGGTCAGGGCGTAGTTATTCAGTCCGACATATTCATCAGCCGGTACGAGTTCCGCTTTACCGGATTTATCGATGACTAGAATCTTCCATTTGTCGTCCGAAGGAAGGTCTTCGATGATAACCATCTTGATACCGTGTTGCAGGAGAAGGGTTGCGATGGTACCACCGACGTTAGCTTCCTTGATACCGCCGGTCAGGGGGCTTTTGCCACCTACTGAGAGTCGGTGTCCCATCGGAAGGGGAGTTTCACCCAGGATTCCGGTGGTCAGCAACAGTTTATTTTCTTTTCCGAGAGGATCGCATTTAGGATTTACCTCATCGTTCATCACTTTGGCGATAAGTCCGCGTCCACCGAACTCGCGGTATTCTTTCTTAAAGTCTTCGTAGTTTGTCGTGCCGGTTTGCACGTTAACTCTTAATGTTTTACTCATTATTACCTCCTTCTCTATCCGTCATAAGCTTTCGATAGTATTCCGAGAAGGTCTTCTTTGGTGACTTTCCTTGGGCTGAACATTACCGGGCCTGCCAGCGACCTTTCTGCCATTTCGTCCAGCTGTTCTCTCTTGAGTCCGTGATCTTTCAGTGTTTTCAGACCTATCTCTTTATTAAGTTTCCTGGCTGCATCGCATACCATTGCTCCTACTTTTTCAGTGGAGGTGCCATTGACGCTCAAACCCATCGCAGTAGCAACTCTTCTTATACCATCCGGAGTACTGGGTGCTACGAATTCCATAATCTCTCCGATTGCTAATCCACAGGCGTTGCCGTGGGGGATGTGATACATCGCACCGAGGGCATGACCTATCGAGTGGCCTATGTGGGTGATCGCATCGTTAAAGGCATAACCAGCAAGCATGGCGGCAAAACTCATCTTTGTCCTGGCTTCAAGATTCTTTCCGTCTTTTATTGCCTGCGGGAGGTATTCACAGACCAGCTTTATCGCCTCCATACCGATGATATCCGACATGGGATTTGCCTGACCGGATGTCACAGCTTCGGCGGCATGGCAATATGCGTCCATACCGGTATCCGCAGTAATCGACGGAGGCATTCCTACTGTCAATACCGGGTCGATAATAGACAGAGTGGCTCTTAACAGGTTATTGGCGGGACCTCCCTTGTTCCCGGTTTGCGAGTTTGTGATAACTGCCATGTTAGTTACTTCACTACCGGTACCTGAAGTTGTGGGGATAAGAACTAATTTCTTACCGGGCTTCATCGGGGGACCACCAAAGCCAAGGTATCGACTCAATGGTGGTGGATTGGTTTGCAACATATTGGCAACCTTGGCAGTATCCATACTGCTGCCGCCGCCAATTGCGACTACGCCGTCGACTTTCGCTTTTAAGCCGATTTCTGCACAAGCTTCGACCGTGTAATCAGGCGGGTCTGCCTGTACGTCCTCGAAAAGAAAGGTTTTGATTCCGAGAGCTTCGCAGTTAGCGATAATTTTATCGGGTATCCCCGCTTTTTTGATCCCCTGATCGTACACGAACAGGACTCTTTTGCATCCCATTTCCTTGAGTCGCATGCCGGTTCGTAACGACATATTCGGACCAAACAGGACTGGTGTTAGGTGATTAATGTTATAAGGCATTATTGTCTCCTCCTCCTTCGCACTATTTTTTACTTAAGAATTATATGCAAAATGTTATGATGATAAGTCGGATATTAGCGCGGGTGAAGTTCGTTATTAATTTATGGATTAAGAAGAAGTCTTCAATGAATCACATAAAAAATCACCGATTAATGCTGTTGAGCGCAGCATTATCAGTGCTTTTATCAAGCTGCTTTACCCGCAACTTTATGATTATTTTCTTTCTCCGACAATCCAAATCGATATAGTTTAATCTTATCTTTATCAATAAGTCAACTTAAATCGTACTTAAATCGTATAATTGATGGAGATTGATAATTATCAAGAAATATTTTCCTATTTTTTATACCACCCGTATTCCTTGGTAAAGTCGACCAATGCTTTCAGGTTTTCAGGTTTCACATGGTCGATAGAGCTGTTGGTCGATACTATATAACCTCCGTCTTTACCTACGACATCGATGAGTTTTTTCACACAGGCTTTTACATCGTCCACGGTACCTGTCTGCAGGAGGGATGAAGGTACGTTACCCTCGATACAGACATGATTCCTGAGTATCTCTTTCGCCCTGAATATATCCGTCAGGTCCAGCCTGGCCAGGAATTTGCCTTTTGGCAAGTCGAGCAGATATTCCATCCTTGAGTCGCATTTGCCTTCGAAAAAGATACAGGGCGTTCCTCCTCTGTTTACCAGTTCCGTTACTATCTTTTTAAAGGTCGGCCAGTAGAATTTATCCCACTGTTTGACAGAGAGAAAGTTATCCGAGCCGCGTGTGATGGTCATGAATATTCTGATATAACCCATCTCATTTGGCGGGGGCAGCGGGCGGGAAAGAGTCTGCTCCAGGACAAAATCGCATAGCTCAAGCAGTTTTTCCGGCTGGCGGAACATATCCTGCATTGTCCCTTGCATCCCGCGCATTGAGATAGAGATGATGTCGTACGGAGGTAACGCCCCGGCGTGGGTGTAATTCGGGTAGCCCATATCCAGCATCATCCTGCTGAATTTCATCTGCCTGG
>DUFA01000123.1 GCA_011191975.1 Dehalococcoidia bacterium | reverse complement strand
TGGAGGAGTGCGGCCGCGCCCTGGTGCCCGGTCCGCTGGTACCGACGGTAGTCCACGTGGGGCATACCATCCTGGCGGCAGGCTCGGACGAGATGAAGCAGGATATACTGCCGAAGATGATTAACGGTGAGTTAATTCTCACCCTGGCATTTATGGAGGGAAATGGAAGCCTGGAAGCATCCGGCATGACGGTTAAAGCGGAAAAATCCGGTGACAATTATGTCATAAACGGTACCAAGCTGTTCGTACCGGATGCCAATATAGCTGATTATCTACTCTGTGTCGCCAGGACAACCGACGGTTCGAACAAAGAGGATGGAATTACACTCTTCCTCGTTGATGCGAAGTCTGAGGGTGTACAGGTGGAACTTCTCAAGACAATGACCGGAGAAAAGCTCTGCGAAGTGGTTTTCAATAACGTTTCAGTTCCAGCGAAAAACTTAATAGGCGAAGTCGACAAGGGATGGCCGGTAGTTGAAAAGATGAAATACGAAGCGGCGGTTGCCGAAGCAGCCTGGATGACAGGTGGGGCAAGGGGGGCGCTTGATACTACGATAGATTATGCCAAGGAAAGAATCGCCTTCGAGAGGCCAATAGGCAGTTTCCAGGCAATCCAGCACAAACTCGCAAATATCGCACTCGAGGTTGAAGGTTCGACTTCGATAATGTATTACGCAGCCTGGGCGATAACAGAGAATGCTCAGGATATCCCGATGGCGGCATCGATGGCGAAGGCCTGGTGCGGTGAAACGTATAAACATGCGACATTCGATGGTGTCCAGATACACGGTGGTATTGGATTCACCTGGGATCATGATATGCATCTCTACTTCAAGAGAGCCAAAGCGTGCGAGGTTAATTTTGGTGATGGTGACTACCATCGAGAAAAAGTAGCGAAATTACTGAAAATATAACGGATGAAAACCTAATACATCGGTTAATTCAAGTTTGACTTCATATATAACAAGTTATAAAATCAGCGCACGCTAAGATTAAATATCAGTAGATAAAAAGGGGGTGATAATCTCCCCGGTGCGAAGTATACAATTTCGTGCCGCAGGAAAAGAATAAGTAAATCTGTAAGAACCGATGTCACTTAATAATTAACGTGGTCATTTTTTCCACGAATAACTTCAGGAGAACGGAAAATGCCGATCGAATACGTTAAAGAAGGTCATATAGCCACATTCACCATTAACAACCCGGAAGTGATGAACGCGCTGACTCCAACCCAGGTAGCAGAATGGACAGATGCGTTGATAGACTTTCGTGATGACAAGAATATGTGGGTGGGCATTGTAACCGGCGCTGGAGACAGAGCTTTCTGTACCGGTTTGAATCTAAGGAGTGCCGGCCAGACAGCTGGTGGTGAAGCTAGACCTATCCCGAAGGAGACACTCGTTCGCGGCCTAAAACTGTATAAACCTCTTATCGCGGCTATTAACGGGTACGCTCTGGGCGGAGGTCTTGAAATAGCGCTGGCTTGTGACATCAGAATAGCTTCAGAAAATGCCCAGCTTGGACTTACCGAAGTGACTCTAGGCCTGATGCCTGGTTGGGGTGGTACTCAACGACTGCCACGTCTTGTCCCATTCAGTGTTGCTGCGGAAATGATGATAATGGGCAGGCGTGTTAAAGCAGACGAAGCTCTCGCCATCAGACTTGTACACGAGGTAGTACCACTGGAAAAACTGATGGAAGCCGCAAGAGCACGGGCTGAGAAAATTGCCGAATCAGCCCCTCTTGCCGTACAGGGTGTTAAGGAGGCTATGCTGAGAGGTATTGAGATGAGCCTGGCGGATGGTCTTGCTCTCGAAAGTGAACTGGGCAGGAGAGTAAATTCCTCTAAAGACTTCGCCGAAGGCATGAAGGCTTTCGCAGAGAAGAGAAAACCGAATTATACGGGTGAATAGGTCTATTTCAAAATAAAAGAAAGAAGGTAGATGAAATGGATTACGGTTTAAAAGGCAGGAATGCAATTGTGACAGGCACTGGACGCCAGGGAGCTATGGGGCATACTATAGCTAAAACACTTGCAGCGGAAGGCGCCAACGTTGCCTGTGTCGACGTTAATTACGAAGGTGCTCAGGCTATTGCCGAGGAACTTTCGGGAATGGGGGTTACCGCTAAAGCCTATAACGTAGACCAGAGTGAATACGAGCAGGTAAAAGAAGGTGCAGCAAAGATACTGGCTGAAATGGGACCGGTCGATATCCTGATCAACAATGCCGCACTTCTTCGCGGCGGCGGACGTATCCAGAAGACCACCGTCGAAGACTGGAAGAACCTTATCAGGATCGATCTTGACGGCCCCTGGTACTGGATAAGGGAACTTTGGGACCAGATGGTCGAAAGACAGTATGGACGTATCGTCAATATTTCCTCGATTGCTGGTGTCCAGGGCGGTTTTGGCCAGGCGAACTACTCGGCCGCTAAAGCCGGTGTTATAGCTCTTGCCAAGACTGCAGCTCTGGAAGGTGCCAGACATGGTATTGTAGCTAATACAATCACCCTTGGTGTCGTAGACACCAGCGGCGGCAGAATACTCGAATCCGAGATGTTCCAGCGGATCGTAGCACAGGTAGCGATGCGTAAGATGGGTGAACCTATCGACGTGGCGACACTTGCCGCTTTCCTGGTTTCCGAGCAGTGCAAGTACATTACCGGTCAGAACATACATGTTATGGGCGGCCTTGACCTGTTCACATATTAATAAAGTACGAATCGACGAAAATAGCTGCGGATTGTATCATTCCGCAGCTATCGGTATATGATTTTTGGCGATGTATAATCGTCAGGATTTTGTATACCGCTTTCAGTTAATATCTATTATCGTTCGTTCAAGATCAGCGATTAGTTGAAGGGAGTCCACCATATGGCAGAGGAAGATAATGTTTCAGGTATGCTGAGTCCTTACCGCATTCTGGATCTAACCGATGAAAAGGGTTTTCTCTGTGGGAAAGTGCTTGGAGATCTTGGGGCCGACGTAATAAAAATAGAAAAACCGGATGGAGATTCTTCCCGGAATATTGGTCCGTATTACCACAACGAAGTTGATCCTGAAAAAAGCCTTTACTGGTTTTCCTATAACGCGAACAAGCGTGGAATCACTCTGGATATCGAGAATCCGCAAGGCAGAGAGATATTTAGAGCACTGGTAAAAACCGCAGACGCAGTAATCGAATCTTTTCCTCCCGGTTATATGAAGGAACTCAGGCTTGAATACGAGGAACTGGAGAAGATAAATAAAGAAATCATCCTGACATCTATCACTCCATATGGCCAGACCGGACCTTACAAGGACTTCAAATACTCCGATATCACTCTTTATGCTATGGGAGGATATATGTCTTCCGTTGGAGATGCAGACAGACCGCCTGTACGGATAAGCCATCATTTTCAGACGTACCTCCATGGCGGAGGTCAAGCCGCCCAGGGCGTATTGTTTGCCCTTTACCATCGTGAAATGACAGGTGAAGGACAGTACATCGATGTGTCGATTCATGACTCAACCTCGAGAATCACTCCGGAAAGAGTGACAGCGTTCTGGGATTTCAGCAAAAGAGTCCAGCATCGTGGTGGAGGAAGGGCTATTCTGGGAAGGATATGGGAATGTAAGGATGGATATGTGTATGCAATGTATTGGGGGGGTACTGCTGGTAAACGATGGAATAGCCCAATTGTGGAATGGATGGAGAGTGAAGGAGTGGCGACAGAATTTATAAAAGAGTTTGACTGGGAACAGTTGAATTTAATTCATACTTCACCGGAAATATTGATGAAAATTGCTGAACCGACCCGGGAACTTTTCATGCGACATACAAAGGCTGAACTACTCGAGGCAGCGCTTGTACATAATGCCCAGGTCTATCCCCTGAACAGCACTGCTGAGATAGCCAGTAATCGTCAGCTTGCTTCCAGAGAGTACTGGGTTAAGCTGGAACACCCCGAACTGGGAACTTCTATTACCTACCCGGGACCTTTCGCCAAGACCACGGAAGCACCACCCCGTATAATACGCCGTGCCCCGCTTATCGGTGAACATAACGAAGAAATTTATCGAGGTGAAATGGGATTTTCGGAAGAAAAACTCAGAGAACTGAAGCGGGAAGGAATTATCTGATTTAGTCAGATGCAGGAGAAGAGAAATGCCGAAGAAGTTGCTTGATGGAGTAAAGATCTGTGATTTTTCACGAGTGATCGTTGGACCACTGACGACCAAACCACTGTCCGATTACGGTGCTACGGTGGTCAGGATAGAAGGCAGGACTAATCTGGAGATATTCAGAACCCAGGCATCTGATCCGGATCTTGCCACGCAGTTTACTCAATGGAATACAGGCAAGTTGGGTGTAACTTTGAAACTTAACGATCCCAAGGGCAGAGAAATAGCCTTAAAGATAGCGGCCTGGGCTGATATTGTTGTAGAAAACTTCGCTGGCGGCGTGATAGAAAAACTGGGTCTTGGATACGAAGAGATCAAGAAAGTGAACCCGAACGTGATAATGTTGAGTTCCTGTATGCAGGGTCAGACTGGCCCTTTTTCCCGGCACCCGGGATGGGGATTCCAGCTTTCAGCTCTCTCTGGCTTCAGTCATATCGCAGGTTGGTTGGACAGACCCCCGCCTGAACTTGGAGTGTACACCGATTTCATTACTCCGCATTATAACGTATGCCTTTTATTAGGAGCACTAATATACCGAAAACGTACCGGCAAGGGGATGTATATCGATACTGCCCAGTTCGAGACCGGACTTCATTTTATTTCACCACTAATCCTGGATTATTTTGTAAACAATCGGATTGCCGAGAGAATGGGTAACCGTTCTGATACCGCGTCTCCGCATAACGCTTTTCGCTGCAAAGATGAAGTCAGGTACTGTGTGATTAATATTTCCAACGATGAAGAATGGGAAAAATTCTGTGGAGTACTGGGGAATCAGGACTGGACGAAAGACCATAAATTTGCTACCCAAGAGTTAAGAGAAGCGAATAAAGAAGAACTCAGGAAACTGATTGAACAGTGGACGGCTTGTCTTTGGGTTGAGGAAGTGATAAACAAAATGCAGCCTGTAGCGATAAATGCCGAACGACTCCTGGACCATAACGACGCCCAGAAGGTAAATAATTCCTACCGCTGCAAGGACGAAGACCGGTGGTGCGCAATCGCGGTAACAACCGATGAAGAGTGGGAAAACTTTTGTGCAGCCATCGATGACCCTGACTGGACAAAAGACCCGCGATTCAGCACGCTCGCAGCCAGAAAAGAGAACGAGAACGAACTGGAAAGACTGGTGGAGGAATGGACAACCAAATACCTTGCTTTCGATGTAATGAATAGTATGCAGGAAGCAGGTGTTCCTGCCGGCGTTGTGGAGACCGGCGAAGACCAGCTTGAACACGATTTACAGACCAGGCACCGTAACTTTTTCCAGGAACTCTACCACCCACGACTTGGTAACCATCATGCCGCAGCATCTCCATTCCGGATGTCTAAAGCACCCTGCGAACTGGAACGAGCCCCGTTGCTGGGTGAACACAATGAGTACGTTCTGAAGGAGATACTCGGATTTACGGACGAAGAGATTGTCGACCTGGTAGTAAATGGCGTTCTTGAATAGCAACTGTTTCCTATTGTTTTAACAGGATAAATCCTCTAGTATTCGCGTCATACATGGATTTCCAACACAGGATATTTTTTAAGATTTTATGAGTGTTATGAACGATGAAAAATTCGTCAAATAACCGGCAAATTTTACCGGTGAACAGGACGAAGGAACAGGCCAGGCGTTTCTATGACCGTATGAGTCGTCTCTATGACTATATCTCAGGTCCGTTCGAGCGTAAATATGCCTTCAGGGCACTGGAATTATTGGATATAATGGAAGGTGAAACTATACTCGAAATCGGCTTCGGTACCGGGCATTGCCTGAAAAAGATAGCAGCGTCTGTAGGAGAAACAGGAAAAGCCTATGGTATAGATATCTCACCGGGTATGCTGAGAGTAACGAAACGACGACTTGAAAAAGCAAAATTACTCGATAGAGTAGAGTTGAATTGTGGGGATGCCACGAGTCTTCCCTATGACACTAACAGCATGGATGGAGTTTTCGTGGCTTTTACGCTGGAGTTATTCGATACACCAGAGATTCCGATTGTGCTGGAGGAAGTCAAGAGAATCCTCAAGCCTGGAGGGAGAATAGCGGTTGCTGCCATGTCAAAAAAAGCTGGAGAATCTCTCATTGTACGCCTGTACGAACGGGTACATAATAGATGGCCCGAATATGCCGATTGCAGACCCATATTCCTGGAGGAGTCGATACACGAGGCAGGCTATCAAATAAAATCAAGTCAAACGGTGAAATTACTTGGATTACCTCTTGAAATAGTAGTCGCACTGAATAACTAATTTTTAATATATTTCATTCCTCGGATTATTTCTTAGGGTATCCTGTCTATTGGCATAATTCGGTAATTGAGAGTTTTCATATTGAGTGAGAATAATAATAGACCCAAGATAAATGACGAGGAGTCATCTGGAAATATCCGAAACAGGAATTTCCTGCGTAATATTAACACGTTCAGGTCACTTAAAAATCCCGTCTACCGGCTTTATTTTACCGGAATCATGGGACAACGGGCATCGATGAACATGCAGATGATAGCCCGTTCATACCTTATCTATGAAATAACCGGTTCTGCTGCTATTCTGGGAGTGCTATCCATATGTAACGCGCTGCCTATATTATTCTTTTCTGTTTTTGGAGGGGTTATTGCAGATCGAATACATAAAAAATACGTGTTGATAATAGGTCTTGCAGGTTCGGCCATCATTTCCCTGGCAGTAGCTCTTTTATTAAGTACAGGCTATATAAGTTCAGATAACGAAGGTTCCTGGTGGGTGCTTGCTTTGTCCGCTGTTTTGCAGGGATGCATCATGGGATTGATGATACCGTCCAGGCAAGCAATTATTCCGGAGATCGTGGCCGAAGATGAGATTATGAATGCCGTATCACTCGACAGCACGGGAATGAATATTCTCAGGTTGGTGTCTCCCGCATTAGCCGGATTTTTAGTAGATCTCTTCGGTTATGGGTCAGTTTACTATGTCATGACGGGACTGTACATATTTGGCACAGTATGCATCATGTTTATGCCCCTGACAGGAAAAATCGTGAGTAGTGCCAGCAATGTCCTTCAGGATATCAAGGAAGGATTTCTGTATATAAGGCGTGAATCAACGATCTTGCTACTCCTGATTTTCACACTGTTCGTGGTGGTCCTGTCTATGCCGTATATGACGTTACTCCCTGTTTTCGCCGAGGATGTGCTTAATGTCGGTGCAAGTGGAATGGGAATTCTTGTCAGTGTATCTGGAGTAGGAGCAATGATCACTTCTCTCATTCTTGCTTCTTTACCGAATAGGAATCGGGGAATACTGCTGCTGACAAGCGGTTTGATTCTCGGATTAGCTTTGACGGTATTTTCTTTCTCCAGAAACTGGGCTCTATCGTTAATAATTATAGTCTTTGTCGGTATGGGGCAGGCTGGGCGAATGGCTCTTGGTAACACACTGGTACAATACTATGTCGATCCAAATTTCAGGGGACGAGTTATGAGTATCTACGTGATGGAATTTGGTCTAACCAGTTTTGGGGGCGCTGGTGCCGGTTTATTGACCGATGCTTTAGGACCTGAGATTGGTCTTGGTGCGTTTTCGATCGCACTTGTAGTTGTGTCTGCCCTCGCATTTATTTTTTTGCGTCGTATCAGACGGCTGGAGTAAGCTTCAATCGTGAGTTTGCGTTAAAGCATCGATTCTTCCAGTTTTCCTGCGTTTTTTACCGTAATGGTAGATCCTTCGAAACTGATTATCCCCTCGTTACGCATAAATCCCAGTTCTCTCGAAAGCGACGGTCTTGGTATGTTGAGATAATCAGCCAGTTCATGCCGTTTCATAGGTATTACGATGATGTTGCTTTTACTGTCGCGAAGCATATCCAGCAAGTAGCTGCTAATCTTACCCCGTATACTCTTGACCGAAATATGCTCTATTTTCCGATTCAGCATCAACGCCCTGTTGGAGAGTATACTCAGCATGTTCATTATCAGCGTGGTATGAGATGCGCATACGTTCGAACAGGTGTTGGTGATCCTGTCCGGTGGTAAATACAATACCGTGCTTTCTTCCTGAGAAATAACTGTTACCGGCCAGGTCTTCCTGTCTGAAAAAGCTAACATTTCGCCGAAGATATTTCCCTCGCCGAGAAATCCCATGATGATGCGGTTTCCTGAGTACTGTTCCCTGGTCAAGGCTATTCTGCCGCCGGCTAATATACCCATCCCGGTGAACGGCTGACCGTAGGCAACAATTATTTCCCGCTGCCTGTATTTTTTCATCCTGGGATCCAGGCAGTCCAGCATAATATTGAGTGATTCTTCATCGATATTCCTGAATAATGGTGACGATTTGATTGCTTCAAGAATTATCTGATCCATGAAAAAATCCTGGGAAAGGTAACATATGTTACCGATTTCTTTAAATCATTGTAATATATTTCATTTAGCGATACAAATTATTCCCTGTGAATATGAAAGGAGTAAGAAATGGTAGATACGAAAATGTTCTGTTTTCAATGCGAACAGGCGGTAGGAGGGAAAGCCTGCACTCGATCAGGAGCTTGCGGTAAAACATCGGAGGTTTCCCGACAACAGGATGAGTTAATATGTGCGCTTGTCGGCCTAGCAAGAGTTGCCGATGGAAAATCCCCCGGGCGAGAAGCTGACGAACTTATGATGCAGGGTCTATTTGCTACTCTGACGAATGTTAACTTCGATGGAGAACGCATTCGTGAACTGAAACATCTCGTTGAAACTGAGAAAGAGAAACTGGGTGGTGCCGAAGATTTGGATGCCGGTACTCTTTTCGATGGCAATATCGATGTGGTATCTCTACGTTCTACACTGCTTTTCGGTCTCAAGGGAATGGCGGCTTACGCTTGGCATGCTCATATACTTGGTAAGGACAATCCTGAAGTCAATGAGTGGTTGTATAAGGGGATGAAAGCGATTGGTGAAGAACACGATACTGAAGAGTGGCTTGATCTGATAATGGAGTTCGGGCAGGTCAACCTGAAATGCATGGCGCTTCTTGACGAAGCCAATACCTCAACTTACGGTCATCCGGTACCAACTAACGTCAGTATGAAGGTACAGAAGGGTCCGTTCATCGTAGTGACCGGTCACGACCTTCTTGACCTGAAACAACTACTCGAACAGACAGAAGGTAAGAGTATTAATATCTATACCCATGGCGAAATGCTACCAGCCCACAGCTATCCTGAACTGAAGAAATACACTCATCTCAAGGGCAATTACGGTACAGCCTGGCAGAACCAGCAGAAGGAGTTCGCCGACATGCCGGCACCAGTGCTGTTCACCACCAACTGCATTATGCCGCCGAAGGAGTCATATGCCGATAATATATTCACCACAGCAGTGGTTGGTTATCCCGGCATCAAGCACATACCAGAAACAGACGGTAAGAAAGATTTCAGCCCTGTTATAGAAAAAGCCCTGGAATTGGGTGGCTGGGACGAAGATAAGCAGTTCACCGGTATTAATGGTGGTACGGTATTGAAAACCGGTTTTACCCGGAACACAGTGATGGGTGTTGCCGGTACCGTGATAGACGCGGTGAAAGCAGGAGTGATAAAACATTTTATCCTGGTCGGCGGCTGCGATGGTGCTAAGACCGGGCGAAATTATTACACCGACTTCGTAAAACAGACTCCGCCGGATACGGTTGTACTTACCCTTGCCTGCGGTAAGTATCGCTTCAACGACCTGAACATCGGCGAGATTGGTGGGATACCCCGTTTGCTTGATATGGGTCAGTGCAACGATGCCTATTCAGCCATCCAGGTGGCTGTTGCACTGGCAAATGCATTCGAATGCGAAGTGAACGAGCTTCCCCTGACACTGGTGCTGTCATGGTACGAGCAGAAAGCGGTCTGTATCCTGCTGACGCTGCTTTCCCTGGGTATTAAAAAAATATTTCTCGGCCCGTCACTACCGGCGTTTATTTCACCGAACGTTTTAGATATACTGGTCGAGAAGTTTGATATCAAACCAATATCCACTCCTGCGGAGGACATAAAGACGATACTGGACAAATAATAAGGAGAAGATGATGGATAAAGCAATACAGACCGACAAAGATTTATTGGCGAAGGTTACGAACATAGCGGGGATGGTGGAGTACCAGGATGGAACGGTGGTCAGCCGTACCATCCTGGACGGACCTACCGGTACTGTGACTTTGTTCGCTTTCGACAAAGGGCAGGGACTGAGTGAACATACCACTCCTTTTGACGCCTTGGTCCATGGCCTCGATGGTAAAGCGATAGTCACAATCAGCGGGAAAAACCATCAACTGAAGGCTGGGGAGGTGATTATCATGCCAGCTAACGAACCCCACGCATTGAAAGCTGAAGACAAGTTTAAAATGATGCTGGTGATGATCAGGGGAACGAATTAAACGTTAAATAAAAAACAAGATTAACCAAATCATTAAGGCAACCTCCAGAAAACGATGTATCCTGTTTTGCCACGGAGATTGCCTTTTTCTTTATTGGAAAATTTAATATGATACTTATTGTTCATTGTTTTGTGAGTATAAATATTTGTTGATAAAAAGATTTTCAATTACTAACCGTTGATATACAATAGAACCATTTATTGTATATATTGATTGGGCGTCAATTTTTCGTTTCTCTTATGGATAATTAATGATCAAGCGATACCGACAGAAGATTACCGTTGGGGCAATAATTGGACTGCTGATCCTCGGTGTTGTTCTTATCGTTCTTGACTGGCCGAATGTTAAGGCGGTACTGGCTGAAGCCGAATGGAAACAGGTATTTTTCTCGTTACTGTTTATTGTCTTCTCTTATTTTTTTCTCAGTTACGGTTTTACCGTAGTAAGTAAAATATTCCAAGTGCCGATGAACCGGCTTTCACTGATGAATGTCGGTTTCGTGTCTGCGGCACTGAACAATCTGCTGGATTTTATGGGGATGGGGGGACATGCCCTGAGAATAATGCTGATGCAGCGAAAGGGCGTAAAGACAGGACAGGCTCTGGCTCCGTCTATCTTTCATTCTCATTTCCATAATCTGGGAATGTTCTGCCTGCTTCCGATAGGTCTGATTTATCTCCTTGTTAATCGTCTCGTGTCTCCGGCTGGCGCTGTCGGCCTGATCATATTTACCGTAGTCATCATTGCATTTATTATTGTTGCTACCGTAGTTGTTTTTAAAAGATCTCTAAGACTGTTCATAACCAATTTCTTATCGAAGGTAATAAAATTTGTTATCAGGAAAGATGCCACACCGTTTTTCGATACGTTCGACGATACGATGACAGCCGGGGTCTCAGCTATCAAAGATCATCCTCAGATACTGATACTCGTGATTCTTTGTGTTATTGCCGAATGGGCGTTTATGCTGGTAGGTTTCTGGTTCTGTTTCGATGCGCTAGGTAGTCCGGTAAGTCCAGGTATTTTGATAACCGGTTTTGCCGTCGGTATATCGGTTGGAAACATATCTATGTTTCCGGGAGGGCTTGGTATTCAGGAAGCGTCTATGGCAGGTCTTTATTCATTACTGGGAGTAGCTTTTAGTCGGGGAGTCCTTGCATCTGTTCTTTTTCGTGTTGTTTACGATTTTATACCTTTCATCATAAGCCTGTTCTTTTACCGGCGTTTATTAAGCTCTCCTTATAAGGAACCAGTAGGATAGTACACCCCTGTGATTCATTCACCAAATAAGCCTTTCATAACTCTGACCACTCTTAATAACGCGTCTTCATCTCCGACGTTGCCCGGAAATACCACATAGGGGATATCGGTCCATCTCGCTTTCTCAAATAGTCGCCATACCGGTACACCAGGAAGTATCTGCCCGATGGCGAACGCTTCATTGGCATCCAGGGCTGTTTTAGCCACTTGGATGCTTGTAATACCGCCCTTGGCAATTATCCATCCCGGTTTGATATCGACGTTCCTCACCACACTACAAAATGACTGCATTATTAGGCTGCCCGTTTCAGAGAAGTTCCTTTCAGAATTGGTCTGTATCTCCCTTGATGTGTAGATAACGGTGTTTTTACCTTTGCCCAACATCTGGTTGACATAATCAAATACAGCCTGGATTTCTCTGACCTTGGTTTCTTTCTGTCCAAGTTGCTCTATGCGTAACTCGATACCTTCTGCTAGTCCAGAGTCCAGTAACCGTTGCAGTTGCTTGGATGTCTTATCCACATACGATCCGACTAAAATTAATCCAGGTGTGTTTCCCGGGGTTAGTTCTGTGTGGGTAAGTAGGGGCCTGTCTTCGAATCCACCTCGTGCCTTGATAAACGACGCTGAACAGCGATAGGCGAAACACTTGCCTTTACCCTCGGCTTCTATGATTCCCAGCGTCAGTATTTCCAGGTCTTCATAGCAGGCGGCGTTGGCGATGAAGACGGTTGTTTCGGATGCCTGCATCAGTTGTTCGACAACCGCTTCCGGGCCGCCTTTTCTTAGTGTTTCCAGAGATACCGAGTGTACATTCTTTGCTTTCACTGAGCCGCCGGTTTTTTCTTCCACCCACTTTTTAAGGTTGCTGTTCTGGTAGCTATAAGCGGGATCACGGGCGAATTCAGTCAGGTGCACCGGTACCATTTCACTGTCCTGCTCCGCGTAGTGGATATCATCGATCGTATACCTGCCACCCTCGAAGAAGGCGGGAATCAGGATAATGCCATCCGGTTTTGTTCCACGTCCTGAGATTAGCGCGTCCAGTTCAGCGGGGAAGTGACCGCGTAACGTGCTGTCGCTGCGCGAGGTGAGAAGAATCTCTACTTTTTCCTGTTCGGCTGCGTCCCGCAGGTTTTGTCCCGCTTCCAGGCTGACTTTAACCGCATCAGCCGGACTGAGACTGCGTGAGTTCGTGCAGACGAAGAACACAGGATCGTTGGTGCGGAAGGCTTTTCTCAGCGTATCCACAGACCAGTCCATAAACACCCGTACATCGTGGATCGCCTGCGGTCCGGTGGGATCATCATCGATTACTACCAGCCGTTTCCTCGAATCCAACAGGTGCTGCCTGATCTTCCTTCGAGCATCAGGGATGTGATTAACCGGCGGCTGACCTGCCAGAAGCTCGTTCAGATTCATTTCAACTAAAATCATAATTAGTAATATCCCCCTTTGTAAAGTCCCGATTCGTTTATTCATACGGGATTCCGTACGAAGACGGAAGGGGACTGAGGGGGATTTTATAATTACTATCCTTTACTATCCTAATCCGCTGATTTATGATGGTATGAACCTATTAAGAGGAGGAAAACGATGACAGGAGAAAATCGATCGGTAGCGCCGGTATCCGAATGGAAAGATATTACACTGGTATTGAACAACGAATTGCCGATGATGCCCAGTGATATATCATCAGAAGGACCTGTAAAAGATCCGACATTCAACAGATTCTTCGATGTGGATAAAGGTGATGGTGTGACTATGACACGTATTGAGATGAATACCCATGACGGCACGCATATTGACGCACCACTTCACTTCATGAAAGGCGGTCAGACCATCGATAATATGCCAATGGATACTACGGTAGGAGTCGCTCGTGTCATAGAGATAGAGGACAACGAATCGATTAAGGTTGCCGAACTCGAACCGTATAATATTCAGCCTGGCGAGAGGATTATCTTCAAGACGAAGAATTCACCTCATGTCTATGATAAAAGGAAAGATCCCGGTAATTATATCTACATTGCCACTGAGACAGCCCATTATCTTGTAGATAAAAAGGTAAGGATGGTAGGTATGGACTACCTGACGATCGGTGACAACAAACAGCCTGCCAATATCAAGGAAGTTCATGATACTTTACTGGGGGCAGAAGTCTACGTTATCGAGGGACTAAACCTAGATGGGATTGCACCCCGTGATTATGAGTTGATCTGCCTGCCACTTAAGTTGGAGAAAGGTGATGCCTGTCCTTGCCGGGCTCTGCTTAGACCGCTGTAGTTTCAGGTGTACTAAGAATGACATGTGAGACTCGGAGTCAATCCGCCTTAGGTCCACCGCAAACGGATGGCAATCTCAATAAATCATTTGACTGGTATGCCTGTATATAATAAACTTGAGTGTCAGTATGGCGCATTCGTCTAGCGGTCAGGACACCGCCCTCTCAAGGCGGAGATCACGGGTTCGAATCCCGTATGCGCTACCAATGCTCTGGCGTAATGTGGAAGACATGGATTGCTACCACAGAGAGGGCAGGTTCTGTAAATAATGACTGGAGAATATTCTGCAGCTATATTGACTCCTTTACCTGGAACGTTAATCGATTTACGTTTGGGAGAACCATTTCAGAAGCTGAAACAGACCTGCCGATAACTTAAGTAAGGATCACAGCAATAATCAAAGTAAAAATAATATTCTTCATGTTTATCTTCTGTACCAGTCTAATAGCACACGTGATGAGTAATGTTCGTTCAATTGGAATATACCAACCGAGACTTAACGCCAGTGCTGGAAACACATTTTCAAGAAATAGGAACCGATTCTTCTAAACGAACCCACTCGAGGCTATCAGGTTTGAAGTGAACATATAATCCTGAATTCGTTACCGAAAAGTAGCCGGTTATGTCTCCATCGTCATTTGTCCAAACATCAATTATTAGTCCTCTAAAGGAATCTCCGTATACATCTTGATAAATAACTTTGTCGCCAATATTGAATTCCATTTTTTCAATACCTCCCCAATCAGTCATTCACCGTAGCCTATATCAATCTATTCGTTCGGTACATATCTATTGGGTGGTATTTTGGTACAGAATGATGGAGAAACAGTAGAGATTTGAAGAAGCTTTATCCACTTACGTATTATACTTCTTACCTCTTAACCCTTTCTGAATTACACCTCTAAAGCCTGGCTCTCTATACCGCCTAACATATAGAAATAATACATGAAGAATATCCCGAAATTAAGGTGATAGCATTAAGCAACTCGGAAGACGGGACAAATCTACCGCGACTTATCAATGCCGGTATTTCAGCATATCTGCTGAGAAGCTGTTCTATCTTTAAACTTGCCGACTCCATTCTTTCAGTAGTCAGTGGAATCCAGGTACTGACGCCTTCGATGATAGGGAAATTGATGGAGGTGTTCCGGCGACAATCTCATAATACACAGAATCAGAATCTATTTTCGTTAAGTGATAGAGAGAAAGAGATCCTCAAGTTTGTGGCTACCGGGGCGAGTAATAAAGAGATAGCCCAAAGTTGCTATATCAGTGAGACAACGGTCAAGACTCATCTCCGAAGCATACTGAGTAAAATGGAAGTCAAAAATCGGGCGGGTGCCGTATCACTTGCTACGACTATGGGCACCCTACTAAAAATTTCACGGCAATAAGCTTGTTTTTAGGAAGCATATTATCAAAATAATTGGGATTGAGACAGAAAAAATGTCTCAATCCGAGTTTGCCAGCAGGTCTCAATAACTACGTGCGATCCTCTAACGGGGAGTCTGACCGGAGAGTAATTTCATTCAGCGGTCATTTCCTATTCGGTTTACCCCGCTCTTTTATGTTTCCAGTATTTTCTAATAAGCCAGATTAACAGCAAGAATCCACCGACCGAGGCTGCCCAGAGCCACCAGTTTATCCACAGGTCATAATATAAATCGCCGTTCAAGCTCCCGATCTGGATGAAGTAGTGACCCCGTTCCTTGGCTTCAAAAGTGAACGATACTGTCTGGGTTTCCCCCGGCGATACCGTTACTTGCCTGGTCGCTATATCAGAATCGTTCACCTTGAGAGTAGCGACATAGATACCCTGCTGCTTACCTTCGTTCGTCACATCAACTGATATTGTCGCGGTTTCACCGGTTATTATGAAATATGATACTACCGGGAAGAATTTCCGCTCGGAGGGCGTTATGATCAAATTACTGAGTTTGAAAGAAGTAGGAGTTAATTCCAGTTCTGCTCTGGATACTTTCGCAAGTATAGCAAATATGGTGAAATGTTCTACCGGAGCGGTGACCTTTCCCAATTCAGCTAATCCGCTGGTTTCAGTTACCAGGTATTTCCATCCCTCTTCAGTGTGGTACGCGGTGCCGAGAGAGATAATTTGTAAAGATAAGCTACCGACGTCATACCCCAACGTTAACCTTATCGGCTTATCGAATACGGTACCTGACGGAGTAAATTCATAAGCTTTTCCAACCAGTACCGTATTAAGCGGCAACGCAGGTGTTGCTTCTGCTTCTCTTATCTTAATATAGGTGACGATGGTTCCATTACTGCTATGAGCCCTTGTGCCTTTGTTAATTTCAATAACATGAACTTCGTCCGGACTCATGGCAATTATATCTTCAAGCAACTCTCCTTCTTCTGACACTGGCCCGGTGGTTATTCTTCCAAGAAAATCAACGGTAAACTTGGGTGACGGTTGTTCGGGTTGTTCGGATTCTTCGGGTTCTTCGGTGTCAATCTGGCTGCCACATATTATCCCGCTACCTCTGAGTGTAACCGTAACGGGGTTTTCATCCGGGTCATTCGAAGTAATACTCATGGTAGCGGTTTGCAGGCTTGAATCAACCGGAGAGAATATGAGTGACATTTTCTCACTGCTCCCGGGAGTAAGAGTATGGCCAGATACATCGTTTAAGATTATTGTAAATTGATTATTATTAATCGATACTTGCCCAATTTTAAGAGAAGCATTACCCTGATTGGAAACAGTAATGATTACAGAATTGCTTGTAGAATTAACACACACAGAGCCGAAGTCAATCGGTGTTGGAGTAACCTGGATGTCCGGTTCAATAAAGCCGCCTGTCCCGGTACCTCTGACTGTAACCGTAACAGGATTTTCATCCGGATCATTTGAAGTAATTTGCATGGTGGTTGTTTGAAGGCCAAAAGCAGTCGGAGAGAATACGAGAGACATGATTTCACTGCTTCCGGCAGTAAGAACATGGCCAGTGAGATTATTGGATTTTATCTTAAATTGATTGTTGCTAATGGATATATTCGCAATTGTGAGATCGGCAATACCCGTATTGGATACAGTAACGAGTACAGGATTGCTTTCCGTATACACGAATACTGAGCCGAAGTCTAACGATGTTGGCATCACATCGATATCCGGTGTTGGTGGTAGTGCAGTACCGGTGCCGGACAGAGAGACATTGACCGGATTTTCGTCAGGATCATTGGATGGAATGGATAACGTGCCTGACTGGGGACCGGCAGCCGAAGGAGTAAAGACCAGCGAGATATTGGCAGAGCTGCCTGGCGTCAGGGTATCACCGGATATATTTCCGCTGGCGATGGCAAACTGAGAATCATCAATGGTAATGGTGCCGATGATGAGGTTTGCCGTTCCGGTATTGGTAACGGTTATATTTTCGGTAGCACTTGGGGAACCGACAAGGACCGAACCGAAGTTCACACTTGCAGGAAAGATTGATATATCAGGAGTAGTAACTGTATCGCCAAAATCAACCTGGTAGCTGTTATCCAGAGTTACATCGACGTTTACTACATTAGGCGTGGTAGAGTAATACCCGACTGGATCTGTCTCGTTTACCGTATGAAATCCAGAGGTATCGGTGGAAAAGGTATACGTTCCATAGGCATTAGTTATATTCGATGAAATGCTATCCAATGTGACTGTCACCCCGGCAATACCTGCTTCGATGGGATCTTGCACCCCATTACCATTGACATCATCGAAAACGGTACCGTATATCGTGGCAGTATCAGATCTGGTTGTATCACCAAAATCGACAATGTAGCTGTGACCCAGAGTGACATCGACATTTACTACATTCGGCGTAGTAGATCGGTATCCAACCGGATCGGTCTCGTTTACCGTATGCATTCCCGAGGTATTGGCAGTGAAGGTATAACCTCCGTAAGCACCGGTTACAGTGGATGAAACACTGTCCAGCGTGACCGTCACCCCGACAATACCTGTTTCGATGGGATCTTGCACTCCATTACCATTGGTATCATCGAAAACGGTACCGTATATCGTGGCATTATCAGATCTGGTTGTATCGCCAAAATCAACCTGGTAGCTGTGACCCAGAGTGACATCGACATTTACTACATTCGGCGCAGTAGATCGGTATCCAACCGGATCGGTCTCATTCACAGAATGAATACCGGTTGTATTTACCCTAAATGCATAACGACCATTAGAATCCGTGGTATTGATCGTTGTTCCGTCCAATGTGATGGTCACTCCGGGAATGCCCATTTCTCCAATGTCCTGGGACCCATCCGCATTAGTATCTTCAAATACAGTTCCGTAAATTACACCGAAAGTAGGTCCGGGTTGTGCATCGCCGAAATCGACCTGATAACTGTTACCCAGAGTAACATCAACAATTACATAGTTTGGAGTGGTGGAGAAATATCCGGCAGGATCTGTCTCATTTACTGTGTGAATACCGGTTGTATTTACAGAGAATGAATAATTGCCACTCGAGTCTGTGGTATAGGTCGTTGTTCCATCCAGTGTGATAGTCACTCCAGGAATACCTGCTTCACCGGCGTCCTGCACTCCATTACTATTGGCATCATCGAAAACAGTACCATGGATCGTGGCAAGATCAGGTTTTCTATCGCCGAAGTCGACCTGGTAGCTGTGACCCAGTGTAACACTGACATTTACCACATTGGGAGTAGTGGATAAATATCCTACCGGATCTGTCTCATTCACAGAATGAATACCGGTTGTATTTACATTAAATGTATAACGACCATTAGAATCTGTGGTATTGATCGTTGTTCCGTCCAATGTGATGGTCACTCCAGGAATACCTGCTTCACCGGCGTCCTGCACTCCATTACTATTGGCATCATCGAATACTATACCCATTATTACCGCAACATCCGTATCATCGCTGTATCCAAAATTAAGAGGTAATTGAATTCCCGGGGATGCAGGACACACAACCACGCTTTCCGGCGTTGTAGGATAATAGCCACTGCCTGGGTTTTTAGACGTGATTCGGACGTCCGTTCCCACAGCAACTGCAAACTTATATTCACCGGTCGATGTAGTATTTACTGAAACAGTAGTATTACTCGAGGTTGTCATGGTAACTGTGATATTTGGCAAACCTGACTCACCTTGGTCAAAAACACCGTTCTCGTTGGCATCATTGAACACAGCTCCGTTAATAATAGCCACATTACTGGTGGATACATCACCAAACATGTTTCCAGTGGAGTTCGTTATAGTTAAAGGCGCTACAATCAGTTTATCCGGGGAATAGGACGTAGCATTATCACCGGCAATAGCATTCGTTGATATATAGACCGGATATCTCTGCACCGAATCACCATGATGTAAGACTTCACCGTCAAAGACAATACTGCCTGTATTTGCTGGAATTGTCTTAAAAATAATGGTTTTAGGTTGACCGCTATAGACCTGGTCAGGTGAGAAATTACCACTACCTGCATATGCCGGTCTAGGGTAAGGTGAACTGGTATTTGCGGCGATTAAGACCATCGTCAATGTACCGTTACCTGAAACGCCGCATATCCATGGCCAGTCTTTACGTTCATGTTCGAAATAACTAGTCTCAAGACCTATTACTATATTCCCTTCGATTTCCCAGTGATCTACTACGTATTCGTCTGGAACTTCTGTCGTGACATCAAAAGCGTACGGATTAATCTCGATAATATCGATTTCTATATTTTGCGGTCCATACAACTGAAATGTGCCGTCTGATCCTGTTGTTTGGTATAACCCGCTGCTCAAATAGACAACTGATCCTGCTAAACCTGATTCTCCGATATCCATCTGTCCATTAGCAAAAGCAGCACCCGTACCATTATCCTCCCAGACCATACCACTAAACGTAACTACACTACCGGCAAGTACATCGCCAAACAGATTATTACCAAAGTCTTGACCGAGTGAAGCAACCCTGACGAGTAAAGTATTTGCATCTATTCTAGTTACTGAAGGAGAACCTGGTATGGCATTGGTCGATACATAACCAACCGGATCAGTTTCGGAAATCGTGTAATTGTCTGTTGCAGTAGCTTTGTAAGAATACCGGCCGTAAGTGTCTGTTACGATATCGGCACCATTAATCGATATGGTTACATCAGGTATTCCTGGTTCACCGTCATCCCACGTTCCGTTGACGTTATTATCATCAAAAACCGTACCGAATATGGATGCAAAAGGAGAATTCACAGGAGCATCGCCGAAATCAACCTGGTATCCTTTCCCAAAAGTATCAACCTTAATATGAACTTCATTAGGTGTTGTCGAGAAATAATTTACCGGATCGGTTTCTCTTAGTGTGTAGTTATCGGTGATAGTGACCTTGAAGGTGTATCTTCCATAATTATCGGTTGTTGTATTGATAGTGTTAAGTGAGACATTGACACCAGACAATCCTTTCTCAATCGCATCTTGTAAACCGTCACCATCCAGGTCCTCAAAAACGGTACCGAATATCGATGCAAAAGGAGAATTGATAGGAGCATCGCCGAAATCAACCTGATAACTCACACCTGGAATAACATCGACATTTACCATGTTAGGCGTGGTTGAGAAGTATCCAGCAGGATCTGTCTCGTTTACCGAGTGAACTCCACCCGTGGCTGCTTCAAAGGAGTAATATCCGTTAGCGTCGGTAATATCGGTCGTTGTACCATCGAGTGTTACCGTCACTCCAACAATACCCGGTTCACCGGGATCTTGCACTCCATTACAATTAGTATCATCATATACTGTACCGTGAATGATACCATACTCAATACCCGTACCGTACAACCTTACATTCACCGGATTCTCGTCAGGGTCGTTGGATGTTATACGCAGACTGGCTCCCTGGGGACCGGTTTCGATCGGGTTAAAAGTCACCGATATATTAGCTGATTCTCCTGGAGTAAGTGTCTGCCCGGAAGCGTTGTCACTGACTATGCTAAACGCATAATCCCAGGTTCCAGTGATATTAACTCCTGTTATTTCAAGACCTTCATCACCCGTATTTGCAACGGTCACGACAAGAGGTAAACTTGGTGTGTGAATTGGCACAGTACCAAAACGCAAATCAAACCTGGATACGGCTATATCCGGTCCAGAACTTGTTCCGGATAAAAAGGTATTAAACGGATTTACATCACGAATATTTGATGGAATAGGCGAAGTACCTGGAGGAAAGATAACGTTTGAAAGAATTACTAGTGAGAGTAAACCTTTCAACAAAAATCCTTCCATAATTTTTCTCCTTAACTAGTGAATCAGGTTTATATCGATAATGCTGCTCCTCGTGATAAATATATAGTTTTCAACATGGCAGTATTCTCGCAATATACTCTAAGTATTATTTTGAATTGAGATAGCACTTACTTCATCATCCAAAGGAAGTAATTAAAATACTCCTTCGAATTAATGAATGAACGAAAACTATAAGTCCCCTTATCTTTACCAAGAAGTCTTCGTGATTTCTAAAGACAGTGAGCCAAAAGTATCATAATAATGTAGGTAAGTCAATATATATACAAAAATAGTACTAACGTTATAGATTATTCATCTCTTCTTTCTAACAAATTTCTTTTGTTGAGTCCACTTGTCTAATACTTTTAATACTAACGGTTCTCAGGATAGAAACCTTAAGTAATATGTTAGGATACGTCGCTATGATAGACATAAAATGTGTACTACAAATCAATAAAAATCACCCTGATTTTATTGCTGATAATTACCAGTTCAATTGCTTTTCGTATGGGCTTATATTCAGCTAACTCTTATTGCATTCCGAGAGTCGTTGAAAATAACTCTGAATCATTATCACCCGATACGTCATACCAGATAGCTTCACTCACCGTATCTAAGATTGAATATCAGAATATCATAAAAAACGAACACCAGATAAACTCTCAATATGTTAATAATATTGTCGACAAAGTCGATAATACTATCGAATCCGTGCCTCATTATCCGATTTTGAGATCCCAGGATTTTAAGAATCAGCAGTTACTGAATTATAAAGGTCAGGTTATTGTGGCTGTACTCGATACAGGTATAGATGCTAACCATGAGGATCTTAATTCGGTAGTAGCTTCAGAAATTAACTTTACAGACAGCCCTGTAGGAACCTTAGATACATATGGTCATGGTACACCTATCGCCGGGATAATTGCTACCAATTCGAATACCAATCTTGGAGTGCAAGGTATTGTATCTAATTGTCGTTTGCTTAACGTTAAAGTAGTAGATGATCGAGGGCGTTACGATATATCTGATCTGGCTGATGGAATACTATGGGCTGTAGATAATGGGGCAAATGTAATCAATATAAGTATTGTATCAGGGGAAGAGTCAACCGAGTTGGAAAATGCAATAAATTACGCGTGGGAAAATGGGGTAGTAGTAGTTGCCGCAGCTGGAAATGGCGGCAGTGATATACCTGTTTATCCGGCAGCATATGAGCATTGCATTGCAGTAACTGCCGTAGATGATAACAGTAATCTTATCCCTTTGGCGAATTATGGAGACTGGGTGGACATAGCAGCCCCGGGGTATAAAATCTATTCCACGCTTCCTGGTAATAACTACGGTTACTTTTACGGGACTTCATTTGCCACCGCATACATCAGTGGTCTTGCTGCAAAAATATTTCCAACAATCCAGGACTCTAACAATGATGGTAAGTCCAACGATGAAGTTCGTCAATTAATCTTGAACAATTTTACGGGAGATACGAAACAACTCACACAGAATTAAAGCAATCTATATATTGACTCCTTTTATGCCTTCATAGGCTGGGCAATTATTAATACATCGATCAATACTAATGTCTAGAGAAAAAAACCAAATTATTCTCGAAGGATTTCACTATCTATTATCCAACCGATATCAACCATCATACTATTCCCGCTTATGGAATTAGCACGATTTATTCATTACCACCAAGACCACACAGGATACATAAACCGTTAATAAAAAATATAATCAAACTGATAGTAAATAATCCGACCGCTATCAAACACCCCAGTCCAAGACCGTCACTAATATTGGGAATTTCAAGCCCCCATAGAAGACTTTCACCACTTTTAAGCGCTGCCCAACCAATACTTGTAGAAACAGCTTTAACCAGAATAAAGATTCCCGTTATAACAGCCAGAACTAACCACATCCACCAGTAAAAGTGAGTGAACTTCTTCAATATTTTCTTATATTTATTATCTGTTTCTTCTGGGGCATCATTAAATGAAAAGTGAAATAGTGTGTAGAATAGTCCAAATGATAACAGTGGATAAAATAGATCTACAATTGATCGATAAAAGAGAGATATATCTGAAAAATCCATGACTCCTCCTTCGCTTATAGTATGTAGTCGCTGTTGATTTATTATCAATGGTACAGGTGAATTTATAAGATGCGACCTGCTCGAAGTATGTACAGGATTGTATCGAAACATTCTAGACGGGGAATCACGCAGTCGCTGATTCTGCTATAAGTATTACTTCATCATTTGAGCTTATTATCCAGTCGGCTTTTCATGATAATCGAGATCTTCCCGAACCAGGTGTTTTAGTTATTTACCCTCCTGTTGAAGGAAACTGCGCTAGTATTGACGCTGCTCCTAAAAAGAATCCATGTCCTTTCAAAAATATAGTCAGTAAAAGCCGTGTCACATCCTTAATAGAAGCGAATTGGCTTATATTATTCTCGATTTATCATAATTGTCAACTATCGATACCTGCTGTCAAGGATTAATAAAGATGGTACTTGAGGAATCATTGACCGTTACGCCTGTTTATAAGTTTTTTTGCCTATTGACAAAAATCCTGAATATGTTTATTATTTAATGAAACGAAAATAAAACGATATATAAAAATAATGACATATAAAATAATGAATTCAAGAAAACGTATCATCCGCCCGCAATCGGCGATACTCACTCTCTACGGAGACTATCTCCTCGACCGCGGGGAAGAGATTGGTATCGGTAGCCTTATCACCCTTTTCAATAATTTCGGTCTTTCCGACCAAGCGGTACGGTCTGCGGTGTCTCGTATGTGCCATGCTGACCTCCTGAAGGTGAGAAATGAAGGACGGAGGAGTTATTATTCACTGACTCCCAGGGGACACAATTTACTCAGTAGCGGAGCCCAGCGCATCTTTGTCAGGAAGGATACTACCTGGACCGGGACCTGGAATATCGTTACCTACACCATACCGGAAGAAGAGCGGAAAACGCGGGATATCCTACGTCGAGAACTGATATGGATGGGGTATGGAGCCCTTTCCGGCGCGACAATGATCTCGCCTTATGACCTGACAGACGAGGTGATGGAACTGGCAAAACAGCTTGGAGTGGTTCACCGTATCCATATATTCCAGGCCAGGGAACAGGGAATGGTTGATGCGAAGAATATAGTTTCGTCCTGCTGGGATCTTGTCAGGATACACGATATGTACTACGAATTTCTTGAAAAATATCAGCCCAGGTATGAACACTGGCTGGAACGTATCGAAAACAACGGAGACATTGAAGCAAGCGAATACTTTCTGGAAAGATTCATCTTGATCCATGAATATCGCAAGCTGCCCTTCTTTGATCCCGACCTGCCGGAAGAATTACTACCCGAAGACTGGCTGCGACCTAAAGCAGCAACTCTATTCCAGGAATTTCATGACCTGTTGACCGATAAAGCCACGGAGTATTTCAATTCGGTAATGGAATCCTATTCATGATAAAAGTAGTTTTCAGGAATAACTAAGCGGAACTGAAAAAATGAGGTACGCAGAAACAGGAATCAACCTGCATATCAACCTTTCACGCGGGAATATAGAGAAAGTAAAGACAGATCCTGAACTTACCGGGTACTATCTCGGCGGACTTGGTACGAACGCGAAAGCATTGTGGGACAGCGTTCCTGCCAAAACAGAAGCATTTTCGTCAGATAATATTCTAATATTCAGCACCGGACTCCTGTGCGGCACGCCAGCGCCGGGAGCTAATCGTACTATTGTATCCACGTTCTCTCCCCAGACAGGATTGATGGCTTATTCGATGATGGGAGGATTCTGGGCTCCTGAGCTTAAATTCGCCGGGTACGATAAAGTCATCCTGCACGGTAAGTCGCCCTCACTTGTCTATATATGGATCAATAACGACAAGATAGAGATCCGCGACGCATCCCATCTCAAGGGTAAAGGCGCTCAAGAATCGGCCGAGCTAATCCGGGCGGAACTGGATGAACCGAAAGTCCATATTGCGTCTATAGGCCTGGCCGGAGAGAATAGGGTGTACTTCGCCTCCATAGAGCAGGGAAGGTCGAGTGCCAGTCGGGGCGGCATCGGCGCCGTCATGGGCGACAAAGGGGTCAAGGCGATAGCGGTAAGGGGAACGGGACAGGTGGATATTGCTCGTCCAAACGAATTTATGGAACTTTGCACAGATGTGCTGAAGTACATTCAATGGCGTAACGACCATCCAATAAAAGGCGTGCCGCCTATCCTGGCAGGACTTGGTTCACCTCAGGAAATGGCTCTGACCGACGAAGAATGGCACACCACCAATTTTACCTGGGGTAACGCCCGTCACCGCAGGAAAGACTTCTGGACGAAGGAAGTCGAAAAAGAATGGACGGCGACCATGGAACAGGTACGTGGTCGGCTGCTGAGCTGTTACAACTGTCCGATGAAATGCGGGGCCTTGATATCTCCTCCGGGCACCGAAAGGTATATGATGAAATGTTACTCCAAGCTGACCTACACGATGGCAGCGATGTCCAATCTTGATTTCGGTTTCAAGATAGCCCAGCGTGCCACCGAGTACGGAGTGGATGGTTTTTCGACTCCCCAGGTCATGGCTTTTGCGATCGAATTATATGAAAATGGCATTCTTACTGACAACGATTTGCCGGGGTTTCCCTCCGATGATCAAGAAAGATTTTTCTGGCTTCTAGACAGGATAGCAAAACGCGAAGGAATCGGTGACATTCTTGCCAACGGTGTTTATCATGCTGCCCGTCAGATCGGCAAAGGAGCGGAAGAGTTCGACCATAATACGATAAAGAAGCACGAGCAGTTACCCCTTAAACTGGGCATGCTCAATCCGATATATTACCTGATGTACACGACTGGTGAGAAGATAAATATCACCCAGATCGAAGGACAGTTCCCCCAGGCTCCCTTTGACACCAAGGAGGAACGGGAGGAGTTCGTCAAGGACTGGTTCCAGATACCGAATGATAAGTTTAGGCAGTTCATCCTTGAGTGGGAACCCCGGGGTGAGAAATCTATTCCGTTTTTCCCGGACATCCAGACGACCTGCGAGATGGTCGACTGGATGGAGATGATGCATTACATCGACGATTCAGTTGGAATGTGCGCCGGATTATCGTCATTCCCCATAAAACCTGCCTATCACATACATAATTATCCAGCTGTCATATCATCAGCAACGGGTATAGACATCGATGAAGTGGGATTGAAGAGAATCGCCAAGCGGAATCGGACGCTTCTCCGTGCAGTAAATATCAGGAGAGGCATGCGAAGGAGTGATGAAAAAGCTCCTGAGGATCACTGGCGTAGACGATTCCCTGAGCTTGAAACCGAACTCCTCGATGAATATTACAAATTCAAGGGCTGGAACAGCGAGGGTATTCCCACCGCGGAATCGCTGGAGGAACTTGAACTGGACTACGTCAAGGAAGACTTTCTCGATAGAGGTATCCTGACTGGAAAGGCTGCTACCCGTAAAAAGAAAAAGGGCTAGATGATGGCAGAAGAGAAGAAAACGAAAACCATCAAGGTGATTAATATAGATGTCGATAAATGCAACGGATGCCGGGCATGTGAGGTAGCCTGTTCAACATTCCACGCTGCACCGAGATACAGCAGTAATTATCCAGGTAAATCACGCATCAGTGTAATCCACGAACCGCTGAGAGACATATTCGTGCCGGTAATCGCTGGTAAAAACGTCCGGGCGGAATGCACCAGCCGATATAAATACACTATCGATGGTAAGGAGTATGATGAGTGCGCGTTTTGTCGAACTTCCTGTCCTTCACGAACGATTTTCAAAGAACCGGGCTCGGAACTCCCATTCCAGTGCGATATGTGTGAAAGTGACCCGCCCCTGGAGGAACCGAACTGCGTCCAGTGGTGCCTGTCTGATGCCCTTACCTATCGAGAAAGGGAAGAAGAAGTCGACGAGGAAGTAGAACTGAAAGAGATGGAGATCGGACTTGAGTCACTGGTGGATAAATTCGGTTTTGAAAAAGTGGTGGATGCCGTCGTCCGTATGTCCCGCAAAGAATAAAGACCATTGTAAAGAGGGTATTCAGTGGAAACCGTAACTCCTTTTAGAGAAGCGATAGACGAGATAAAAGAAGCCGGTGGAGATGCTTTCAAGTACTGCTATCAATGCGGACTCTGCGATACGGTCTGTCCCTGGAACAGAGTAAGTAATTTCAGTATGCGTCACCTGGTCAGGCAGGCTGCCTTCGGATTGCCGGAGATAGAAGGTCAGGATATCTGGCGATGTACTACCTGCGGTAGCTGCCCTCAACAATGTCCAAGGGGCGTAGGTACCTCGGACGTCGCTGTATCGTTCCGCAAAATAGCCTCGAAGTACGGAATTTCTCCTGAACCGGTACACATAGTAAGTGCCAGCCTGGGTACCGAAGGTAATCCTCTCCGCGAAGCCCGTTCTAACAGGGCTGACTGGGCAATTAACTTATCCGTAAGATCATTTACCGAGGGGATGGAAATCCTGTACTTCCCCGGCTGCTATCCCAGTTATGATTCCCGCCTGAAAAAAGTAGCTGCTGCCACAGTATCTATACTCAATAAAGCGGGAGTTGACTTCGGCATTCTCGGTGACAAGGAAAATTGCTGCGGTGAGAGTATTCGCAAGGCAGGCAATGAAACCTTGTATAAGCATCTGGCAAGGGAAAACATCAAGACCTTCATCGATAATGGAGTGCACAGGATTCTGGTCTCGTCTCCTCACTGTTATCACACCTTTAAGAATGAATACCCGGAGTTCAACGTGAATTTCGAAGTGGTGCATATTACACAATACCTATCCGAACTTGTCAGAGAAGGCAGGCTCGTATTAGAGAAAGAGTATGTAAAGAAGATAACGTACCATGATCCATGTTACCTCGGCAGGCATAATGGTATCTATGATGAGCCACGTGACATTCTGAAAAACGTACCGGGACTTGAACTGGTAGAGATGAAGGAGATAAGGGAAAATAGTTTCTGCTGCGGAGGAGGTGGTGGCAGGATATGGATGGACACGGCGAAAGGTGAGAGATTTTCCGATGTCAGGCTGTTGCAGGCAGCTGAGACAGTCGCCGATGAACTTGTCACTGCCTGTCCCTACTGCATCACGAATTTCGAAGATAGCAGGTTATCCATGGAAAATGGTGAATCGATTGTTATAAAGGACCTCACAGAAATTATCAGCGAAGCGATATAAGGAATAAAGTGGAAGACAAGACAATACTCGATGAAAAGATCCGGCAACTCCGAAAAAGTCTCGGCGATAGTGAATTCGGTGACGTACTGGTTGTAGGAGGAGGGATCAGCGGTATCCAGGCTTCACTCGACCTGGCGGATTCCGGTTTCAGGGTCTACCTGGTAGATAAGCTACCGGCAATCGGCGGTCATATGGCTCAGCTGGACAAGACCTTCCCCACCAACGACTGCTCGATGTGAATACTTTCACCGAAACTGGTCGAGGTCGGCCGGCATCCAAATATAGAGGTACTGACGTATACCGAAGTCACCGAAGTCGAAGGTGAAGCCGGTAATTTTCAGGTAACTCTGGTTAAAAAACCAAGGTATATTATCGAGGATACATGCCGGGGCTGTACTACCTGCGTCGAATGCTGTCCGGTCAGCTATCCCGATCCTTTTAACCAGGAAATCTCGACAAATAAAGCCGTCCACATATACTATTCGCAGGCAATTCCTCTGGTAGCCTATATCGACGAGAACTGCCTTTATCTCAAAGAAAAGAAATGCCGAGAGTGTGAAGCCGTCTGCGAGAACAAAGCAATCGATTTTACTCAGACAGCAGAGAAGATAAACCTGAGTGTAGGAGCGATAATTCTGGCTCCAGGAATAGAACCGTTCGATCCTTCGATACGCGAGGATTACGGTTACGACAGGATACCCAACGTAGTGACAAGTATGGACTATGAGCGGTTGCTGTGCGCTACCGGACCCTATGAAGGCGAAATACTCCGGGCTACCGATAAGCAACATCCCAAAAAGATAGCCTGGATACAGTGCGTGGGTTCAAGACAGGTGATATCAGGCGGCAACAGCTACTGCTCTTCAGTATGCTGTACCTACACCCAGAAACAGGTAATCATTACTAAAGAACATGACGCGGATGTCGAGTGCACCATATTTCATAACGATGTGCGTTCTTATGGCAAGGATTTCGAACGGTATTACGAAAGAACAAAAAATCTTCCCGGCGTCCGGTTTATCAGGAGTTATGTGACATTGGGCAGAGAAATACCGGAGACCGGAAATGTGTCGATACGGTACTCAACACCTGATGAAGGAGTGCAGGAGGAAGAATTCGACATGGTTGTCCTGTCAGTTGGTCTGAATCCTCCTGCCGATTATGATGAACTTTCGAGAATATTTGATATAGAGTTGAATTCGCATGGTTTCTGTGTGACCAATCCTGTTAATCCGATTGAGACATCACGTGCCGGGATTTTTATCAGCGGAGGTTTCCAGGGACCGGTGGATATTCCTGAATCGGTATATTCCGCCAGCGGGGCTGCTTCCGAAAGTGGTGAACTGCTGGATTACCGTCGCGGTAAGTTGAGTACAGAAAGGATATATCCCGAAGAACGGGATGTAGCCGAAGAAGAGCCGAGAATAGGAGTGTTCGTCTGCCATTGCGGTGCGAATATTGGCAGGGTGGTCAATGTGCCCTCGGT
>DUFA01000122.1 GCA_011191975.1 Dehalococcoidia bacterium | reverse complement strand
GTATGGTCGATGAGGCACTTCAACTCGCCAACTCGTATGCCCCTGTTCAATGGACTCTTGCAGTTTGTTCGGCATATATGGGGCGCGAAAAAGAGGCGGTCGAGTTATTAGAGCAGAGTATGACTATCTATCCGGTAGCTGGTAGTGAACAGGATGAAATTAATACATTTCCTTCAGTTTGCATTCTAGAAGCCTCTGTATTGTTGAAGCATAAAGAAATAGCTGAAACCTTGTTTGAACGTCTCAAGTCAACGACTGTGTCTACGACAGGGATGTGGTGGTTGACATGTATCCCCCGTCACCTTGGAGGGGCAGCCGCTCTTCTCGAAAGATATGACGAAGCTAAAGAACACTTCGAAGAAGCAATCACTGTCTGCACTGACATGAGATTCCGTCCCGAATTGGCATTATCACGATTAGGACTAGGTGAGGTGTTACTCGACCACTATCCAGATGAAAAACCCGAAGCTCTTGAACACCTTGACTTCGCCATCAAAGAATTTCGTGAGATGAAGATGCAACCGTCGCTGGAGAGGGCTCTAAGACGTAAGGATATTTTAAAGGCCTAATATCGATCAGGACGTTCCTCTCCCTTGACGGGAGAGGTTAGGTGAGGGTGAAAAGTAACGATATGCGTGTAGCTCCCTCACCCTGCTCCTCTCCTGCGATGGGGAGAGGGGACTTTTTCAGAGGCTTCTTATCTAATAGGTCCCGTATTCTTTGACGGCTTCCATCAGAGTATGGAGATTTTCAGGAACTGCCTGCTCTATGGAAGCAGTAACGCTCATCATGTATCCACCGTCTTTACCGCAGTCCTCGACAAGTTGCTTGACACAGTCTTCTACTTCCTGTTTCGAACCGGCGCTGAGTAGAGACGCAGTAATACCGCCGGCAATACTCGTATTCTTTCCCACTATCTCCTTTGCCCGTTTGATATCGATATCTTCGAACCACCACATCGTCGAACCATGCGGTACATCGGCGATGATTTCAAGCCTCTTGTTATACGTCGACTCGGCAAGCGGGAAAGGAACCAGTCCTTCCTTGTAAAGGGCAACCATCAATGTTTTCAGGCATGGCCAGTAGAACTTTTTGAACTGCTCGTTGGACATCCAGGTATCCGACCCCTTATGAAGCGGGATGAAAATTACCGGGCAGAGGTCCGTCTCAACATTGCGCAAGCCAAGCTCGATAGTCTGAAGAGTGAATTTATCGATTGCTTCCAGAAGCTTGTCCGGACAGCGATACATATCGAGCATGATCCCCCGGGTACCCCTGAGAAAATCCCCTATCATGTCATAGGCGGTGATGGTAAGACTGCTTCCCCAAGTTGGAAATCCCATCGAGTGTATTTGCTGCACCGTCTCTCCGATTGTCATATCCCATTCCATAAACACTTCCGAAGCCTTTACCAGCTGCTGGAAGGCGTTCTGAACATCCGGTCTGGCAAAAGGAGCGACGAAACCTACCGGAACGAAGAACGCCGGATTAAATGCTCCAAGGTACTGGAGAGGTTCCAGCGTTCCGGTAATACGCGGAAGCATCTTCCGCGTGTAAAAGTCATAGGTATTGTTGATCAATTCGTCATACTCTTCTTCCTTCATGTAGGCATCCTCTACATATTGAAAAAAAGTCCCGTCCTCCGGAACACCGTGTCCCGGCCACTTCATAAGCTTAAAATCAAGTATGTCAAACAACTTGCCGGGCCAGGCAAGCGGTGCCATGGCGAAGTCCATATCGTACTCCTGGTGGAAACTGATGAAATCATCCTTCATCTTTTGAAAGTCGTACATGTGTTCCTTTAAAGTTCCACCCCTGTATATGGCAGGAAACGCGCCGGGAGCCAGGTTGAGAGGAATTCTGTCCGGTTCCTCCATCTTGATTGCTTTGATTATCCTGGTCACTCTTTCCTGATATCTCTTTTTAGCCTCGGAGCTAACGAATTGAATACTTTCTGCATCCAGCCACCGTCGAAACCTGACTTCTCTCTTTTCTTCGGGAGTCATTTCTTCCCATTTCTTATCCATTAATCAATTGCCTCTCTTTTTCCTTCGTTTAGCCTGTACCGTCCCAGGAAACTGGTCTCGACAAAAGCCCGTTTAAACTCCATGGTACCGGCAAGTTCGATATACGTTGCCCGTGAAACGATGTCCCGAGCTTCTTTCCTACTGGAAAGTGAGATTAGATTCATCTTTGCGCCGATACCGGCGGCATTTCCTACCTGCTTGAATCGTTCAACCGGCAATGAAGGAAGAAGCCCAACGCTCATGGAGCTTGCCAGGTCGATATAAGTACCGAACGCTCCGGCAACAATCACCATATCTATGTCCTCATCGGTAAAATTGTTCCTTTCAAGCAGTAACTGGATGCCAGAACGGATCGCTGCTTTTGCCAGCTGGAGTTCACGGACATCTTTCTGGTTCATTACGATAGCTGTCTTTTCACCGTCAGCATCTATTCTCTCTGCAAGCACAAATTCCGTTTTACCGTCTTCTCGACGGATACCCGGATATTCCCTAGCGAAACGCCCGCTTTCATCTATTACTCCTGCAAGGTACATCTCCGCCAGTGCGTCGAGTACTCCCGAACCACATATCCCTATTGGAGGGGCTTCGCCTATAGTCTGGTAAATCACTCTCTTGTCTTCTATCCTGACGCGTTCGATTGCTCCCTTCGCTGCCCTCATCCCCTGCTTGATATGTCCGCCTTCGAAAGCAGGACCGGAAGCGCACGACGTAGAAGTGATTTTGTCACCCTTTATCAGAGATATCTCGGTATTGGTACCGATATCAAGAGCGACTATAACCTTGCCATCGTCACGATTATCGATTGCCTGAAGCATAGCAACGTGGTCGGCTCCGACGAAACCGGTAACTACCGGAGGGAAATGAATATATGCTCCGGTAGCTATTTTCATCCCCAGTTCATACGCTTTTACATCCACAGCCATACTGACTGCGGCTGTAAAGGGAGTAAGCACCAGTTGTCTGACAGGCAGATTCAGCAGGAGGTGATGCATCGCGGTATTTCCGACAATGACCACTTCAACTACTGATTTCGTATCCGCCTTTACTTCTGAACAAAGTTCTTTTGCCAGGTCATTTAACCTGTTTACCACCAGTTTCTGAAGTTTCTTTGCATCAGTGGATTTCCTGACGGCGAAATCAATTCGGCTTATCACATCCTCGCCATAGCCTATCTGGGGATTCATAACACCCTTTGAAGCGAGCGTTTTTCCCGTGGTCATATCTACCAGGTATCCGGCTACCGTGGTAGTCCCGAGGTCAACCGCCATACCGAGTAATGGGTTGTCTGGTGACATGATAGCTACCACCTCATCACCACGAACAGCTACCTGACATTCCCATTTCAGCTTTCTCAGGTTTGGTGAAATAGAACGAAGAACAGCGTTTTCAACTCGATTGCAGGTTACATTGTGTTGTGCTTTAAGTGCTGACAAGACACGCTCGGCGTCCGCTTCCTGGTCTGTAAGGGTAGGTGCGGTCATTTTTACATTATAAGATTTCACCGGCGGTTCTAGCGCTACCGGCGTTTCCATTCCATCAAGATATATTCGCTCCGAAGAACTGAGTCCTTCCGGCGGAATGATTATCTGGCAGTCGGACTTGGGTGAAGCCTGGCAGGCTAGTCGCCAGCCGTCATTGAGTTCTTTCTTCGAGAGCTTGGCTATCTCGGGATCGGTAGGTTTAGAGAGCGTTCCTTCTGTAAGCTGGACGCGGCACGTTCCACAGGTACCCCTTCCCCCGCATATACTGCTTATGCCGATTCCCAGGTTACGCGCGCAGTCAAGCAATGATTCTTCTTCACTGCATTCACCTTTCCTGCCAATAGGTTCAAATACTATGGTGTGTGTACTCATTATCAGCAGCCGCCTTCCATGAGAATTTACGATTGATTAGCCAATCTTAATCATGAAATAAGTTATGGGTTATTATCTGTATACGCCGTATTCCTTTGTAAAATCAACCATAGCTTTTACGTTTTCAGGTCTGGCATAATCCATCGGCATATTTGATAGAATAAATCCACCGTCTTTACCACATTCGTCGATAAGCTTTTTACAGTAGTCCTTTACATTCTGGACAGTGCCTACCTGAAGAATCGATGCCGGTATATCACCCATGATACACAAATGCCCCCCGAGAACATCCTTGGCTCGCTTCAGATTTGTCCGGGCAAAATGGCAGAGGACTTTACCCCTGGGGAGTTCCAGCAGATATTCGAGTCTCCTGTCCCAGACACCTTCAAAATATGGACAAGGAACAAGTCCGTTGTTTACAAGAGACATGATCACCTTTTTCAAGGTCGGCCAATAGAACTTTTCAAAATGAGGTAAGGACATGAATTCATCCGAACCTCGGTGCAACGCAATGAATATTCTGCGGTTTACACTGCCTGAAGTCCTCACCTCGATTCGATCCATTGTCTTTCTGAACTGGTATTCTATGAGCTTTAAAAGTTTTTCCGGCTGACGATACATATCGGTCATTGTTCCATGCATGCCCCGAAGGTAATCCGACACGGCATCAAAAGGAGATCCTCCACCACCGGTACCTGTTACCGGAAATCCAAGTCTCTCGATTTCCTGTTGAAATGTCAGCAACTTGACACGAATTTTTCCATATTCTCTACCGGCCTTTTGCAGTTTGCTGATTGCTTCGGCAACTTCAGGTCTGGCAAATACCTCGGCGAGAGAGAGAAGACCGTTATAATTGAACCTGAGTGAAGAGATAGGAGGAATCATTTTTAACGGTTCCAAAGCTCCGCTAATCCTCGGAAAGAACACCTTCAGCATATAGTCGGATATATTGTCGAGAACGACATCGTATTCATCGGCTTTCATCCATTCGCCCTCTATTGCCTGGTGACCTATGTTATCGGGTAACCCATGACCGGGCCATTTAAGTTGATGCAAGTCCAGTTGCTCTAATGCAACACCAGGAACAAACGGCTGGATATAGTAAAGACCGTCAGGAGCAAAATCAAGGATGGTTTTTTTGGTAGCCTCAAGCCACTTATCACTATCATACCAGGCATCTCGATAACTTATAACGGTATACTTGGCCGGGAAATAACCGAACGATAGATTAAGCGGAATCCTGTCAGGTACACGTAGCTCGATGGCATCGCTAATCCTCTCGTTTCTCTCCTCGTATAATTCCTTCGGAGGCTTCCCCATTTCCCCTCCCCCAGGGACTGAATTGTTCCTGCTCCTCGGTCAATTTCAATATATTGTAATTCTGCGTGCCCTGTGTCTTCTTGTCTGAGAAGACAGCAAAAAGACACAGGAGTCATTCGTTTTCACTTCTGCTAGTAATCGCCGTATTTCTTTACGGTGTCTATCATAGCACGAATACATTCCGGTTTACCCTGGTTGACGGTATTGTTGGAAACAATAAGTCCGCCATTCTTGCCGCAGTATGCCATGAGATCCCTGGTATACTCTTCAACCTGCTGAGGTGTTCCGGCATTGAGAAGAGAAGACGGGATATCGCCCATAATACACATGTGTCCCCTCAAAACATCCTTGGCTTTTTTCATGTCGGTATAGGCGAAATGACACACCATAGAACCTTTTGGAAGCTCGAGGAAGTACTCAAGCCTCTGATCCCAGGTGCCTTCTAGAAACGGGAACGGGGTAATACCCTTTTCAATCATCTTAAGCAGGATCGTCTTGAAACTCGGCCAGTAAAACTTCTCGAATTGTTTCAGCGACATAAAGCCGTCCGAACCGCGGTGGAGAGCCATGAAGCCGCGTGTCGGTTTGGTGAACTTCGGTATAGAATCCAGCATTGAAAGCGTATTCTGTAACCGTTCTTCGATTACCCGCATCAGGTTGTCTTGATCGCGGTACATATCGATCATTGCTCCCTGCATACCACGCAGATAGTCAGAAATACCATCGAAAGGAACTCCTCCCCCGGGACCGGTAGGGCATGGAAAGCCAAGTTTTTCAGCTTCTGCATAGAAATTCTTCATTTTTGGGCGCATTTCTTTTAACAGTCGACCGGCTTTCTGAAACTTCTCGATAGCAGCCGCTACTTCAGGATCAGCCATAGCTTCGGCAAATTGCATGCCTGCAAAAGGAGAACCCAGCGATGAAAGAGGTGGGAGTTTATTGAACGGTTCAGCTGCTCTGAACATACGCCCGAACATGGTACGGAATGTGAAATCGCCCCTGTCATTGAAATAAAGATCATATTCGTCGCCGTTCATACCGGCAATCTCTATCGCCTGGTGCTCACTATCATCATCAAGACCCCAGCCAGGCCACCGCTGTGACTTAGGCTCAAGCAGTTCCATGACCGCACCGGGCGAAAATCCCTGGATAGACCAGATTCCGTCCGGCTGATAATCGAGGAAAGTTTTCATAGTTGCTTCGTACCATTTATCGTGATCGTACCATGCGGCTTTTTTGGGTGTTCCGGTGTATACTGCCGGGAAATATGTGAGAGCCACTAATATCGGGATCCTGTCCGGTATTTCCAGATGAGCAGCATTCATGATACGGGTTTCTCGTTCTTTATATAATTCTTCCGGGGATTTACTCATTGTAATTCTCCATTCTTTTCTTTTTTCCGGTTACCGGTCATTATTTCTCTTGGTTCGTATTTTACCGCCGGTAAGTTATACGGACTTTTATCCTTTTACATTTTCCAGCAGAACATCCGCTGTCTAAAGTATTTAAATTTTCTTACTTATTAAGACCACGCTCGGTGATGGAGCCCTGCTATCACTCTTATAAAGCATATCCCGACTGATAACAGCCGAAGAAACTACCGATAATATGAAAGTAAAGTGCGGGAGTGGAAGTAAATAAATATTGATTTGCTTTGGTACCATACGAACAACGACGGATGTGCAGTCCGGAATTTCATTTCGAAACAAGCCGCGCTCATCCGCCGTCATAGTATCTCTTTTAACTAACCGACAGACTGGATCCAACAGAAAGACATATCCGGAAAAACTTTTTCGGTATAGAGGTTAATACCTCCTGCTACATGAGAGCCTCTCCGGATTATCCGCTGTTTACCCTATATCCAATCCTTGGCCAGGGCAACAGCCGTCATAGCATCTCTGCCGTATGCATCAGCGCCGGCATATTTCTTGATCTCTTCATCGATCTGGCCGCCGCCGATCATAATCTTAACCTTGTCGCGAAGACCTGCTGCCACGATGGCATCGCAGGTGTCTTTCATGGCATCAAAAGCCAGGGTCAGGAATCCACTCAAAGCTACGATAGGAGCTCCTGTTTCCTTGATTTTATCAACGAAAGTCTGCACCGGTACGTCGACGCCAAGGTCGTATACCTCGAATCCGCTGATATCCAGCATGAAAACTACAATATCCTTGCCAATATCATGAATATCACCTGCTACCGTACCGACGATAACTTTACCGATCTTTTTTCCCCCTGCTTCAGCCGTCATCACGGGTTTGACGATTTCGGAAATGGCTTTGAAGATTTCACCAGAATATATAAGCTCCGGAAGGAAATATTCGCCGTCGGCGAACCTTTTCCCAACTACCTCCATGCCTTTCCGAGCAGAGTCGAAAATCATGTTGGCATCTTCGCCTTTCGCTATCATGTCTTTTACCATCTGGATAGCTTCATCTTCTTTCAACTCCGCAACTGCATTCGTCAACTGTTCACTCATTACCTTTTTATCCTCCTTGTTATTATGCTTGAATATTTATTTGCGTAATATATATATAAAGGGTAACTCCGTATTCTACATCATATTACCCTTTTCAGTCTATATTTATACAGAATTTTCTTAGAATAATCAAATCCTGCTTTTTACGGGGATTTTTTCACTTTTACCTTAACGGTATACCCCGTATTCTTTTGTGAACTCAATCATAGCCCTGACATTTTCCGGCCTGGCTTTATCTATCACTCCACCGCTTGTCATGATAAATCCCCCGTCTTTACCAGCTACATCGATCAGTTTTTTACAGTACTTCCGTACTTCATCAGGCGTTCCCGTATTCAGCAGGCTTATCGGGACATTTCCGGCTATGCAGGCTATACCGTGTAGTGCTTGTTTGGCCAGCGCCATATCGGTAAAATCAAAGTGCCAGATAACCTTTCCTTTCGGTATATCTCCGATTATATCCAGCCGTGAAGTATATTCGCCTTCAGCAAATAGAAACGGTACCATTCCCTGTTCTATATACTCCATTATCATCTTTTTCAGGGTCGGCCAGTAAAAAGTCTTATACTGTTTATCGGACATGAATCCGTCGGCACCCTTGTGGAGAGGGATGAATATCAACGGCCTTCCTGTGGCACGAGCGGCTTCCGCTCCCAATTCTACCATTACTGGTGCAAGTTTCTCCATTGCTTCCAGAAGTTTATCGGGCTGCCTGTATAGGTCGGTCATCACACCCTGACTACCCCTTAGAGTATCGGCAATCGCGTCATAAGGTGCCAGTGTCGAGCCGCCTGCAACTAGAGGATATCCGGATTCGGCAATCTGTCTATTACAGGTAGAAACCGCTTTACGCCATTTAATCGCTTCTTCTCCGGCAGACATAAGAGCTTCAAGGGCGATCCGCATTTCAGGATGACCGAAGGTAGTAAGATACGTGCTGGTAAAAGGCATCTGGAGGAGAGAACCAAGACCCCCGAGTTTTTGAAAAGCCTGGAGTTTTCCGAAAATACGGGGCATATACTTACGCATCAGGAAATCGGACGGATCCCGGATCAGGTCGTCATACTCATTCGCCTTCATATATTCTTTCTCTACGCACTGGTAGGGAGAATCGGAAGCGGTGCCGTGCCCCGGCCATAAATACAATGTATAATCAAGAATTTCATATGATCTCCCGGGGCCGGGGACTGCTGAACCGCCATGTACGTCCGGCTGAAGATCGAGTATATAATCTCTCCAGGCATTGATCAGCTTATCATAATCATACATCGCCTCTTGTGTTGTAATTCCAGCATAATACGCGGGGAAAAACCCGATGTTTGCATAAATAGGAATCCTGTCGGGTACTTTCAGTTGAACAACGTTTTTCATCCTCAGTACCCTTTCCTGGTAGGCTCTTTCCGCTTCAGAATTTACAAAATCAAGGTGCTGGCTGTTAAGCCAGGTATCGAACATCAAATCCATCTTATCTTGGGAGGTTGTCGTGACTTGCCTTATTTCGTTTTCGAACATCAAACCGTATTCTATCTCGAAGAGTTAGTTTTATCAAATAGAACCAGAGATTTTACACAGATTTTACATTCGGATAAAACCGGGATAACAATCCCCCTTTAACATTGAACTATAAGCAACACAAAGGAGGAAAAAAATGAAAGAGATAAATGATTAACTGCAAATTAATATACGAAAACTATAGAAAAAGGAGAAAAAAATGAAAAGGATGAAAAAATGGTTAACAATGTTACCAATACTTGTAGTAACGGCAGTGCTCTGTTTATCGCCGGTCATCGCAATGGCAGCAGATGAAGATGTTTCCGTAGCTAATCCCGAACATCCATATATTGGTTCTCTGGCAATAGTAGCGCCGAGAATCGCCATGGAGAACCAGAGAATATCGATGAGAGTCTTTCTCAGATGGAACCAGGAACCTTTCGAAGGAGCAGGAGTCTGGGCTTTTACCCGTGACCAGGCAGAAATCATGAAGGAAGAAGTCAGAAGACTGGCGGAAGATGAGTCGACTCCGGTCGACAAGAAAGACTATGAAGCACTTGCCAGCGTTCATGGTACATTCATTGGAGCAACAGGTTCCGACGGCAGAGTGTATCACGGCTTTGAAGCCACAGGGATTTACCTGCTGGCTGCAGTGAAGAGAGGTTACTACCCCGGATTTACTACCATACGTATCGGCACCATACCGAAAGCAATGGTACTCGATGCACCCCAGAAGGCTCTTGTGAATGAAACTGTCACCATGACTGTCACTCAACGAGGTACTGGTACTCCCATTGAAAATGCCGGTATCTGGGCATTCACTAAAGAAAAAGCGGAAAAATTTCATAACGAGATCAACGCGATAAGAGAAAGTTCTGATATCGCAGCCGAAGACATCGATTACGAATCCCTGGCAAATATTTACGGTGAGTTCCTCGGACGAACGGACCGCCACGGAAAGCTCGATCATGCATTTTCCGAAGAAGGTGGTTACCTTCTGATCTCAATCAAACGTGGATACATCCCCGGAAAAGCTGGCATCCGGATCGGCGAACCAACTTTCAAGGCTCTGGCTATCGAAGCCCCAAAACGCGCCCGTGTTGGTGATGAGGTAACAATGACGGTAACCGATCGCAGAACTACCGAACCAGTACAAGGTGCTGGTGTATGGGCGCTGACCAGAGATAATATGGGATCGCTCCAGGCAGATCTGAAGGCGCTCAAACAGGATACTGTTGTTGCCGCCGAAGACAAGGACTATGAATCCTTGATGGACATATATGGTGAATTCCTGGGACGAACGAACGGATCAGGTCAGGTTAACCATGTATTCGAGGAAAAGGGCCATTACCTGCTGATTACAGTCAAACCGGGCTATTTCCCTGGCTGGACTACCATCCACATCATCAACAGCCCGGATAAAGACATTTCTGAAAACAGTGTGAAACCTTACCGCAACAGTGGTAACGCTACTTCATTACGCCCGAATTTACAGAATCCCACAATCACTACAGATGATACTCTTCAGTAGTGAAATCAAGGCACGCGTATACCAGGCCGACTTGATACGAGCCGGCCTGGTTTTACGTAAAGTATAGGCAGGTACGAAGCTTTGGAGTATAATAACCGTAAAAATAAACCCCGGCAGAAAAAACAGATGCCGAAGATACTGGTAGTCGATGACGAAGCCCATATCATTGAACTGGTAAGACTCTACCTTGAAAGGGAAGGTTATGAGGTAGATGAAGCTGCTAATGGCACCGATGCAGTTTTAAAACAACGTGCCGTGAATCCCGACCTTATACTGCTTGATCTTATGCTGCCTGATATCGATGGTTACGAGGTATGCCGCCAGATAAGAACTCAAAGCGATACCCCAATCCTGATGCTGACCGCCCGTAAAGAGGATATCGATAAAATCGTCGGTCTTGAACTCGGCGCCGATGATTACCTTACCAAACCCTTCAATCCACGGGAGCTTGTCGCCAGGGTCAGAGCAATTCTACGGCGCTATCAGGTCGGGCAACAACCCGGAGATATCGCGGAAATGGGAAAACTGAGGATAGATTTCCCCAGGCAGGAAGTGACAGTAAAAAGCCGCCCAGTCAAACTCAGGACTAAGGAATTCTCTTTACTGTCAACCTTCATCAGGAATCCAGGCATCGTACTCAGTCGGGAAAAACTGCTTGAGGATGTATGGGGATTCGACTACTACGGAGAAAGCCGGACCGTTGACGTCCACGTCAACCACTTACGGGACAAGCTGGCCGGCTCCGGAGTGCGTATCGAGACTATTCGGGGCACCGGATACAAGATTACCACGGGAGATGAAACAGAATGAGTCTTCGGATGCGTCTGATCCTGTCGTTTGCTACGGTTATTATCCTCTGCCTGGCGGTAGTAGCATTAGCGGTTACCGTATCTCTCCAGAGTATTCGCGATAGATACAGCCTGGATCAACTTACTAACATGGCAAGACCGATTTACGTCCAGGTGCTTTCGCTGGCTAGAGGAGAAGAGACCTGGAGAAACCTGCTTGAAGACCTTCAGGAACAGGCTGCTAATAATAATGTTTATATTTTCCTGGCTGACAAAACCGGCAAAATAGTGAGAAATATATCCCCGAAAGAAGAAACCTTGCAGATAAGTCAACTACCGATAGTAAAACCGCAGATGACCCAACCGCCATCAGTAAGCGCGTTGGCAAGCGAAATCAAACCTGTACAGGGTACGTTCGAAGCGTCGGACGGCAGGACTTTTGTATATACCTCGTATTATATAGGTAGACTGTTTACTACCCAAGCTTTTTTAAACTTTGAAACTCTCACACTCGCCGTACCAAGAACCGGTACCTTATCCATACTTGCCGGTTTGTTCGGACCCTTCCTTAGGATCGGATTGATCGCACTGGCTGTATCGATAGTAATTGCTTTCCTTATTGCACGTTCTGTATACCTTCCCGTAAAAAAAGTTACAGCAGCAGCTGATAAAATTGCCGAGGGAGATTATGACCAGGAAGTGCCGGTCCAGGGTCCGAAAGAAATTAAAACATTAGCTGCGCACTTCAATCAAATGGCTGGAAAGGTAAAACAATCACAGATGCAACTCAGGCATTTCGTTGCCGATGTCTCACACCAGCTGAGAACTCCTTTGACATCGATCCAGGGATTCGCCCAGGCAATTCTTGACGGCACCGCAAAAGACGATGAAGCCCGAGAGAATGCAGCCAGAGTGATTGATGATGAATCGAAGCGAATGATAAAGCAAGTCAACCAATTACTTGAGTTGTCACGCATGCAGGCAGGGCAGCTGGATATATTGCTTGAACCAGTCGATTTGAAAGAACTTCTCCTTCATTGCCAGGAAGTATTCAGTCTCCGGGCTGAAGAAACAGGCGTCCGACTGATCACGGATATCGAGCCACTGGTGCCGGTATCCGGCGACGAAGACCGGCTGGAACAGGTTTTTAGTAATTTGCTGGATAACGCCCTGAAAAATACACCCCGTCAAGGTGAAATATTAATTCACGGCAGGAATAAAGAAAACAATAAAGTTGAAATAATGATTTCAGATACCGGGCCCGGGATTCCACCAGAACAGATCCCGTACGTCTTCGAGCGTTTCTACCAGGCAAGCGGATTAAGAACCGGATTCGGACTTGGACTGGCGATCGTCAGGGAGATAATAACCCGTCATAATGGAGAAATAAGGGTAAAAAGTGAACCCGGTGAAGGAACTCAGTTCATCATTACCCTGCCCTCGCGTTCCTTTCACCGGGACGATGGTGCTAGTCCTTAGTTGCGGCAATTATTGTTATTATTATTCCGTTCGCCCCCGTATCTAGTACGGGACAAGCTCTGAGCTTGTCGAAGGGCGCCGTTGTGGTTCGACAGACTCACCACGAACGGCTTGATTTTCCTACTTTACTGTGCAACGAGGTACTAGTTAACAGCTTCGGATGCTGTGTAAATTAACACGTTGTCACCGCAATCGATTGTCAATCTAGAACCTTTAACCGTATAACTCTTTGATGCTTGCAATATCTTCAGGTATCCGGTCTCCTGGTCCATTCTACCTTCAGGCTCGCCACACCACATCTCCGTGTTGGCAAGCATACCTAAACTAAGTCCGTCCTTTGTCTCGTAACTACCGAAATAGTTGTTACATCCAGCCGAACCGGTCACTCTATCGTCGGCGCTGTTAAAAGTTGCTGTAATCTCTGTCCCCTCTATAACGTCCTTGGGATTATCCCGATCACCATATGATACCAGCACCCACTTGGTATCTTCCAGCTTGTTAGAAGTAGCATCGCTGCAGCCTGTAAAGGTGAGGATTAACACAGCTGTTACTACTATCATTAGAATTCCAATTTTCTTCATTATGATCCTCCTCTTGTTCTGCTGTTTTCATAGATTATAACGAAAAATCCATCAATTAGTTAGAAAAATCACGCAATTGATGAAAAATAGGCATAAATTATTGATTTTAGCTATTGACTTTTCTGTAATGGATAGTCTATTCTCAGGTAATTAGTCGATTTTCTGAAAAAGGAGGTGATACGGTGCAGGCGTATTGTGTTAAATGCAGAGCCAAGAGGGAGATGAAAGACCCGAAGGCAATCACCATGAAGAATGGTAAACCAGCGACACAAGGTACATGCCCCAACTGCGGGACTAAGATGTTCCGGATCGGTAAGGCTTAACTTATAAAAGCTTTGAAAGCTTTCATCATAAGGGGCGGTACTAGTACCGCCCCTTTTCAATTTTCAGTAATGTACATGATTTTCTTACCGCATCCGTTTGACCACCTGGATCTCATACCCTTCGAACATGCCGGGCGCCCGTTTCATTATTTCCTCTACCGTCCACTGGCCGCCTTCAGGCTCAGATATACTCGCCACCGTCTCGGGTTTGCTGTAAAGGCCGACGCTGGTCCCCGAGATGTTGAAGCACGAACCGCTGATATGGGCAGTCTGATCCGAAGCCAGGAAAACGATCATCGGCCCAATGCCGTCAGGATGCGGTGTCATCTCAAGAGACGACCTTGAATCAGCACCCATGACCGCCATATTATAGGCGATTAACTCGAAAGAAGCCCTTGTCCGGGCGAACGGTGAAAAGGCATTGCAGGTAATACCGTACTCATACAGTTCGCTGGCGGCAGCTCTCGTCAGCCCGACCACACCGGCATTGGCAGCAGCATACTCGGCATGGTTCAGGCTGTCTCCTATCCAGGACAATGAAGTGCAGTTGATGATCCTCCCCCACTTCTGCTCCATCATGTGAGGAGCAGCATGACGTATGGTATTAAAGTATCCACCCGGCTTTATCGGAACGACATGGTCCCATAATTCCCTGGGCATCTCCCAGATATTACTGAAACCGAAAGCCCCGGCAACATTCACCAGTATATCTATTTTTCTGTAGGTATCCACCGCTGTCTGTATCAGTTTCCCGGCGGTTTCAAAATCGGATATATCTCCGAAGAACGGAGTGGCTTCACCACCACGTTCCTTGATCGTTTTAGCGGTGGTTTCGGCGTCACCGTTATATTCCTTCGTCAGTTTGTTCACCCAGTCCTTCTGCTCCTGTGTCAATGCTTCATAATGCTCGGGCTTCAGGTGGACGAAACCCGTCGAACCCGGTTTACGGTTATTGGTAACCACCTTCGCACCTTCTCCGGCAAGTGTTATCGCAATGCTTCGACCTATCCCCTGCCCGGAACCCGACACCACCGCAACCTTTCCTTTCAGAACATCACCCATATCAATCTCCTTTCGTCATGGTCTTACATCTATATAGAGTGGCTCTATGCTAGGTGAAAATCCGAGTAGTGTCAATGGTGAAATATAAAGTTCTGTTTGCATTTGGTTGATGATAATTTCCTCACCTCTAACCCCTCTCCAGCCAGAACCATTATTGATGGTCAATCCAGACTGGAGAGAGGAGTTAATTTCAGAGGGGGCAAAGTATCCTCTCAGTCACTTATTCCCCCTTTCGCGCAAGACTATTAATGCTATTAACGATGGTACTGCGTGAGAGGAGTATATAGGGGTGAGTATAAAACCAGCCAAAACCGAATAATACCAAATTTTCATCCGTTGATTGTGATACTTTTCAGGTTCTCACGTATATGTATGTGAAAATACAGTTTGAGAGAAATATCGATGAGAGTGGTAATATCGAGAATTTTAATGAAAGGATTATTAGTACTGGCAGGAGTACTCCTGATATCCTCCGCTCTCCAGTTCATCACATGGCTCAAGGGTCCGGAAATGGTAGAAAAGATGCTGGAGCAGATGTCGTTTGCGGGGCCGAATGGTCGTGAACTGACAAAAAAAACCCTGTATAATCAGCTTGGATTGGATCACTTCTTCATTCCTGACCTGTGGCCATTCGATAACAGGATTCTATGGCGAAATTAAAAAACGCAATATCAGTTTTAGAACCAGCTAGAACCAGCTATTGACACTCGTTCACTCAGGATGTAGAATGACATTCATATACTAAAGGAGAGAAATCGTAAAACCAATGAGTACAGCCCGGTATACTAATACAGTAATGTGTTGTCGTACCTCTGAAGGTAGGATTTTCCGGGCTTATTGCGTCCGTTTCACAATGAAAACGTAACTGACGCATAGAAATCAAAGAAAGTTTTTAAGCCCGGGAAATGAAAATCCCGGGCTTAATTATTTTAGTAAATAAACAGGGAGAAAAATAAATGTTACAAGGCGAAAAGGTTGTGTTAAGGCCGGTTAGACGGTCGGATATCGAACACTTCCTGAAATGGTTCAACGATCCCGAGGTTACTCAGTATCTGGGTATGTACCTCCCGATGACCGAAATGGCAGAGGAAAAGTTTATCGAGGACCTTGGATCAGCCGTGGCAGGAACAAGAGTAATGTTTGTAATCGAGACTGTCGAAGACATCGATAAGAAACCTATTGGTAGCGTCGGTCTGAGCAATATACATCCCAAAGACCATCATGCAGTATTCGGGATTGCTATCGGTGAAAAAGATTACTGGAGTAAAAGCTATGGCACCGAAGCAGCCCGGCTGATAATCCGGTACGGCTTCGAGCACCTTAACCTGCACCGGATAAATTCGTTCGCCATTTCTTTCAACGAGAGAAGTCTTCGACTCCACCTGAAAGCGGGCTTTAAAGAGGAAGGTAGACAAAGAGAGGCCGTTTTTAAAAATGGAGATTATCACGACCATGTCATGTTCGGCCTGCTAAAGAAAGAATGGCAGGCGATGAACGAACCGAAGGAGAATAAGTAATGTTTATTGGGGAGAAGGTTGTTTTACGTCCGGTCAGAAGATCGGATATTGAAGATTCCCTGAAATGGTTCAACGATCCTGAAGTCACCCAGTACCTCAGTATGTACCTGCCGATGACCGAAATGGCAGAGGAGAAGTTCATCGAGAGTCTGGGGTCAACCGAAGCAGGAAAAGACGCGATGTTTTGTATCGAAGCAGTCGAAAATAACGGTAATAAACCGATCGGTACTGTCGGGCTGGATAATATAAACTCGAAAGACCATCATGCCGAGTTCGGAATCGCCATTGGCGAGAAAGACTACTGGAGTAAGGGTTATGGCACCGAAGCTGCCCGGCTGATAATCCGGTACGGGTTCGAGCAGCTTAACCTGCACCGGATAAATTCATACGCCTTCTCATTTAACGAGAGAAGTATAAGACTCCATAAAAAAGTCGGTTTTGCGGAAGAAGGTAGGCTGAGAGAATCCATATATAAAGATGGAAGCTACCACGACCACGTCATATTCGGCTTACTCAGGAAAGAATGGCTGGCACTGGTAAACACGAACAAATAGATGAATTTATACACCCTGCAATTACTCAATGTATAATATCGAGGTAACAGAAAAAATGATTACAATCACTAACATATCGAAAGAATATATAGACAATGTCCTGTTCAGGAATATCAGTTTCAATGTCAGCGCCCGTGACCGCGTCGCCGTTATCGGCGCCAACGGTTCCGGGAAGACGACCCTGTTCGAGATTATAACCGGTAATATCAAAGCGGACACCGGCAGTATAACCATGCGCAGGGGTACCACGATAGGCTACCTGAAGCAGGATATCGTCTCATCCTCAAAAAAGAAACTCCTGGACGATATTGCTTCTTCTTCCACAGAAATCACAGGGATGGCGCACCGGATAGATATACTCCGGCAAGACCTTGCGGAAGAAACCGACCCCGAAATCTCCGCAGAACTCATGACGCAGCTTGGTGAACTTCAGAACAGGTTCGAAGCAGCAGGCGGATATGACGCCGATTACGAAGCCAGGACAGTGTTGTCCGGTCTGGGGTTTAAGGAATCTGATTTTAACCGGCCTATGACCGAATTCAGCGGCGGTTGGGTAATGCGCTCCGAGTTGGCAAAACTCCTCTTTTCCAATCCCGACGTGCTTCTCCTTGACGAGCCGACCAATCACCTTGACCTCGAGTCCTGTATATGGCTTGAAAACTACCTGGAAAAGTACCAGGGAGCGGTACTCGTTACCTCTCACGACCGCGCTTTCCTGAACCGTGTTGTGACAAAGGTACTCGCCATTGAACAGGACGAGGTGCTCTTCCACCACGGAAACTATGACAGCTACGTAATGGCACGGCAGAAAGACCTCCAGACCAGGGAAGCCGCCGCCAAACGACAGGAACTGATGATAAAGAAAGAGATGAGATTTATCGAACGATTCCGTTACAAGGCAAGAAAAGCATCCCAGGTGCAGAGTCGAATAAAAAAGCTGGACAAGATGGAACGGATAAGCGTACCGAGAGCTACCAGGAAGATCGGTTTTCAATTTCCCGAACCACCGCGTATCGGCGAGGAAGTCATTAAGCTGAGTCATATTAGGAAAGCTTACGATAAGAATGTTGTCTATACCGACCTGAACCTGACGATGCACCGTGGTGATAGAGCAGCGCTGGTCGGACCGAACGGCGCCGGCAAGACCACCCTGCTTAGAATCATGGCCGGAGTCCTGCCGTTTGAAAAAGGCGAGAGAAAGCTGGGGTATAACGCCTACACCGCCTATTACGCCCAGCACCTGCTGGAACTTCTTGATCCGGCAAATAATATCCTGGACGAAGTGAGAAAATCGGCGAAGGATGAATCCGATGAACACTTGAGAGTCATCCTTGGTGCATTCCTGTTTACCGCCGATGATATCTATAAAAAGGTATCGGTCCTCTCTGGGGGTGAAAAAAGCCGGCTTGCTATCGCCAAAGTCCTTCTCCAGTCGCCGAATTTCCTGCTGATGGACGAGCCTACCAACCACCTCGATATACCTTCGCGGGAGATACTGACAGACGCCCTCGAAGCGTATAAGGGGACGCTGTGCTTCATCACTCACGACCAGACGCTGATACGCCAGATAGCCAGTAAAATAATCGATATCAGGGATGGAAATGTTACGGTCTTCGACGGCGACTACGACAGCTACCTTTACTGGAGAGATTCGTTAAACTCTGAAGGTCAAAAAGATCCGGTATCTGTACCGACGTCTGTTCAACCCAGGGTAAACCGTCGCAAACAGAAGGCACAGGAAGGCGAACAGCGAAATAAATACTATCAAGAATCCTCGTCTCTGAGAAAGCGTGCTGATAAGCTGGATAAAGAGATTCCGAAGCTGAGACAGCGGCTTGGTGAAGTCGAAATTCAGCTGGCCGATCCCGACCGGTACCGCGACAGAGAAAAAGCCACCGCCACGGTCGAGGAATATCACGAACTGACAGCAGCTATACAGACCCTAGAAGAAGAGCAGAAAAAGATCGTTTCAGATATAGAGAAGCTCAAACAGAAATTCGGCATAGCGAAAGAAAACAATAGTCCTTAGTTGTTGCACTTACTCTCATTATTCCGTTAGCCCTGAGCTTGTCGAAGGGCGCCGTTGTGGTTCGACAGGCTCACCACGAACGGCTTGATTATCCCACTTTTCTATATAACTGCGTACCGGACTGTGATAACATGGGTGACAGGATGGCAAACTACGAAAAACTGACAGAAGAACTAATCCGTGAACTGGCGGAAATCTGCGGAGGCGGTAATATAATCACTAACAGAGACGCGATGCAGGACTATGCCCGTGACGAGTCTCCCCATGCTGAGATCCGCTTTCCTGAGGTAGTGGTAAAACCCGAAGACACAATGACCGTTTCACGGATACTGTCTTTAGCAACGAGATATATAATCCCGGTCACTCCGAGAGGAGCCGGTACCGGGCTCAGCGGTGGTTGCATCCCGCTTTTCGGCGGTATCGTTCTCTCCCTGGAAAATATGAACAGGATAATCAGCATCGACGGAGAGAATTTCACGGCAGTCACCGAACCCGGTGTGCCGATGGCCAATCTCTGCACCGAGATAGAAAGCAGGGGTCTGTATTACCCCTTATACCCCGGTGAGATGACTGCCACCATCGGCGGCACCGTTTCAACTAATGCCGGAGGGATGAATGCTGTCCGGTACGGTGTTACTAGGAATAACATCCTCGGCCTTGAAGCGGTTCTGCCGAACGGCGATATTATAAACACCGGCGGTGAATACGTGAAGAGTTCCACCGGCTACGACCTTACCCAGCTTATCGCCGGTTCCGAGGGAACGCTTGCCGTCATCACGAAAGTAATCCTCAAACTGACCACGAAGCCGCCGAAAAGAGAAGTCCTCTTCGCCCCATTCTCCAGCCTGCAGGACGCCATCGACTCGGTACCGGAAATCCTGCACCTCAGGATGATACCGGCAGGATTGGAATTCATGGAACGCCGGATAATCAGTATTATTGAGGGCTACCTGGAGAGGGAAATCCCCTATCCTGAGTTCGATGCCTTCCTGATGATAATTATGGACGGTGATTCCGAGGATGATATCCATGAATATTTCGTTACGGTGGGTGAGATCTGTAAAAAGCACGGCGCCGCCGAAGCGCTGGTGCCCGGCAGCGAGCGTGCCAAGCGTAGACTGCTTGAAGCCCGTGAAATATTCTACCATGCCATTAAGCGATACGCTCCGATGGAACTCATCGATACTGTGGTACCGCGCAGCAGAATACCCGACTTCGTCAGGCAGGTCAAGGAAATATCCGCCCGGCACGGTATAACTGTCATCATCTACGGCCATGCCGGCGACGGTAATGTACACCTTCACCCTCTCTGCGAGAACATGAGTGAAGAAGTGTGGAAAGAAAAACTGCCTTCACTGCTGAAAGACATTTTTCAAGCCGCGATCTCATTCGGCGGAGCCATATCCGGAGAGCACGGGATCGGTATCGAGAAAAAACCATACCTTCCCATTCAGATAGACGAACCTCTCCTTACGGTGATGAAACGGGTTAAACAGGCTTTCGATCCCGAAAATATCCTCAATCCAGGCAAGATATTCGATATTTAGCTCATTTCCTGTATAATATATCTCTCAGGCGAATCTCCTTGGTGTTTCTGAAGGAGGTAATACCATGGCAGAAAACCCAAAGAATCAAATGAAGTCAGATCCGACCGACTCAATGACGGAAACAGATATGCTGGAATTAACAATACCCCATTTAGTAAAGCCGGAGGATCTGAACCACCATGGAACGTTGTTCGCCGGGCAAATGGCCAGATGGTTGATAGAGGCTGGCCTTATCCTGTCATCCAGGCTGACCGGGAAGCCGGAGGATATAGTATGTGTCCAGTTGAACGCTATGACATTTAAAAAATCGGTCAATAATGGTGACCTTATTGAGATTCGATCGATAATATCCTATCTAGGTACAACAAGTATTATGGTCTATAGTCAGGTGATAAGAAAACAGGAGACAGTTCCTTTGATTACTAACAGTGCTACCTTCGTCACCGTGGATAAAGTTGGGAGACCATATAAACATGGATTAAAGCTGTCTGAGGGCTATATTACTAAGAATCGAGATGTATGCGAAGAAGCCCTGAAGATCCGCGGTCAAAAATAGCACACTCCGGATTCTACCTGGAGGTCATAAGGTATGAATAACTGGAAAAGCCAGCTAAAGGCAGATCCGACCGACTGGCTGCTCGAAGAATCTGATCCCGGTGTGAGATATCTTGCCCTGCGTGATATCGTTGAAGCAGATCAAAAAGAGGTTAAAAAAGCCGGGCAAATAGCCCATTCTGAAGGACCTATTGCTGAAATCCTGTTGAATATAGATGAAGAAGGTTTCTGGGTAAAACCGGGCGCCGGATATTTCCCAATGTATACTGGCACAGTATGGGCTGTTATTTCACTGGCACAGCTTGGCGCTGTTAAAGATATGGACAGGCGTATCGGAAAAGCCTGTGATTATATCCTCGACCACAGCCTGACAAAATACGGTCAGTTTACCGCAACCGGAACGCCTGCAGGAACACTGGATTGTCTGCAGGGTAATCTCTGCTATTCCCTCTTCGACTTGGGCTGCATCGATCCGCGACTGGATGAAGCCTACGAATGGATGGCCCGGAGCGTGACCGGTGAAGGTGTTGCCCCGATGACCGACAGGACAACACCGATCCGCTATTATTCACGCGACAAATGCGGACCGGTCTTCGCCTGCCGCGGGACGAACAGCCAGCCATGCGCCTGGGGAGCAGTGAAGGTAATGCTGGGGTTCGGCAGATTGCCGGTTGAAAAGAGAACTCCCTTGATTAACAGGGCGATACAGACGGGGGTGGACTTCCTTTTCAGCAAAGATCCTGCCACGGCAGACTACCCCCTGGGTTACAGTAACAAACCTACCGGTAAACCAAGCGGCAACTGGTGGAAATTCGGCTTCCCAACCTTTATGGTTACTGACATCCTGCAAAACGTCGAAGCATTGGTACGTCTCGGTTACGGTCAGGACCCGCGACTGGCAAATGCCATGAACATCATCCTTGATAAACAGGACGAACAGGGACGCTGGCCGATGGAATATAGTTACGCCGGAAAAACGTGGGGAGATTTTGGTCCTAAAAAGCAACCGAACAAGTGGGTAACGCTGAGAACATTACGAGTAGTGAAACAGGCATATTCATGATTGTTACTATTAGGAAATCTTTTAAAAGTTCCCTCTCCCCGCAGCGGGAGAGGGTTAGGGTGAGGGGGCTACGTATAAATCGATACTTTTTACCCTCATCCAACCTTGCCCGTCAAGGGCGAGTTATGCCCTGATCGATATTGAGTGATGTTAATCGGAGGTTTCTTAGGATATAACCTATGAAAAACACAGATAACTGGAAAAAACAGCTAAAAGCAGACCCTACCGACTGGCTTCTCGAAGAAAACGATCCCGGTGTGAGATACCTGGCTTTGCGTGATATAGTCGAAGCCGGTGAAAAAGAACTGGCTGACGCCAGGCAAAAAGCTTACGAAGAAGGACCAATAGCAACAATACTGGATAATATGAATCCGGAAGGCTGGTGGGTGAAGCCTGGTCCTGGCTATCTCCCAAAATGCCGCAGCACTGTGTGGTCAATCATTTTACTGGCACAGCTTGACGGTTCCATTCAGGAAGATGAACGGATCGATAAAGCTTGTTCCTACCTGTTAGACCATGCCTTGTTAAAGGGAGGACAGTTCGAGACCAGGGGGAACCCATCGAATATAGGCCTGTGTCTTCAAGGTAACCTGTTGACGGCGTTGTCCGACCTGGACTGTAAAGATAAGCGACTGGGAATTGCCTACGAGTGGATGGCAAGGAGAGTTACCGGCGAGGGACTGCCAAGAAAGTTGAACGATGAAGGTTTTGCTCCCAATGAAGGAGTTCCAGGCCCCTTCCGGTATGTGAAATATATTACCGATCCCGTTTTTGGCTGCCGCACTAATGACAACCTGTCCTGTGGATGGGCGGCGGTCAATGTCGCAATGGCGTTTTCCCGTCTGCCGGCTGGGAACAGGACCGATCTTATTGAGAAGGCTATATATATCAACACAGAATTTTTCTTAAGCGTTGATTCTTCGAAGGCTGAGTTTCCGGGTCACCGCAAGGGTGTACCGGATAAAAGGTGGTGGCAATTCGGTTTTCCGGCCTTCGGAAACGACGTTTTAAAGATAGCCGAAGCGTTAACCGACTTGGGTTATGGCAACGACCCACGTCTGGCAAACACGTTTGACTTAATCCGGGAGAAACAGCATGAGGACGGGAAATGGTTGATGGAGTTCGCTGTTCCTAAAAACAAAATGTGGGTTCAGTTCGGGCAGGAGGGTGAACAAAACAAATGGGTCACCCTCAGAGCACTAAGAGTGTTGAAACAGGTATATTCATGATCGTGACTATTAGGATATGAACTATGAGTAAAGCAGTGAACTGGAAAAAGCAGTTAAAGGCAGACCCTATCGACTGGCTTCTCGAGGAAGACAATCCTGGCGTAAGATATCTTGCTTTGCGGGATATCGTGGATGCCGTTGAAAAAGAGATAAACGTAGCCAGGCAAAAAGCCCATCGTGAAGGACTGATTGCCACTATACTGGATAACATGAATCCTGAAGGATGGTGGGTTCATCCCGGCGCCGTTTATGCACCCAAATGTACCGGTACATCGTGGTCGATCCTCACTCTCGCCCAGATGGGCGGCTCTATTCAGGAAGATAAACGCATCGCGACCACCTGTTCTTACCTGCTGGATAATGCCCTTGTCAAAGGCGGTCAGTTCTCCAGTACCGGTGATGCTACGAAAACCTTTAACTGCTTCCAGGGAAATATGCTGACCTCACTGATGGACCTCGGCTGCAGGGACGAAAGGATAGACAAGGCTTACGAATGGACTGCTCGTACCGTTACCGGAGAGGAGCTCCCCACAGAAGTGACAAAGGAAGGCCTGGACAAAGCCGACAACAGTTCAAGCAGACTTTATCCATTCTCCGCTATAACCGGACCATTATTTTCCTGCCGCCGGTTGAAGCACTGCGCCTGGGCTGGAGCCAAGATAATGCTGGCTTTTTCGCGTATACCTGAGGAAAAACGTTCTCCACTGGTGAAACGGGCAATAGAAGCTGGAGTCGATTATTTCTTCGCCAGTGATCCCGCCACCGCCGAATTCCCCGGCGAAACGGCGCCGAGACCGGATCATCGCTGGTGGAGATTCCATTTCCCCGTGACAGGCATGGACCTTCTCCAGGTAACGGAAGCCCTGACTGGATTGGGATACGGTACCGACCCCAGGCTGGCTAATACTCTCGACCTGATAAGAAGCAAACAGGATGAGAACGGCAGGTGGCTGCGCGAGAGGAATTACGGCTACTGGCATAAATGGTGGGTCGATTACGGTCCATACAACAAGCCGAACAAATGGGTAACTCTGCGAGCCATGCAGGTGCTGAAACAGGCTGCAGAGCAGACATAAAGTGAAAAACCAATAAGGAGGAAAATATGACCGTAAAGCTGACGGATAAATCGATCGAGTCATTTTTAACCGAACTGGCCAGTTCTGCGCCGGCTCCCGGCGGAGGCAGCGTCGCCGCTCTTTCCGGAGCTCTCGGCGCCGCCCTGATAAGCATGGTAAGTAACTTGACTGTTGGTAAAGAGAAATACGCCTCCGTCCAGGAGGACATTTCCTCATTACTTGATAAATCCGAAAGGTTGCGAATAAGTCTCATCGGGCTACTTGAACAGGATGTCGAAGCGTATACAAGGCTGTCACAGACAATGAAGATGCCCCGTAATACCGAGGAACAGAAAAACGTTCGCGCCGTAGCGATGCAAAAAGCGCTTAAAGACGCAGCCGATGTCCCGATGCGTATCGCGGAAACATGTGTAGCGGTTATGGATCTCTGCCACCCGGCAGCGGAAAAAGGCAATATCAATGCGGTGAGTGATGTCGGTGTCGGAATCGTTATGGCAGAAGCGGGTCTGAGAAGCGCAGCTCTCAACGTTCTCATAAACCTCGGTATGATCAAGGATGAAAAATACGTGAGTGAAAGCAGGGACAAACTGGACAAACTACTCAGCGATAAACCCACATTACGTGATGAAATATACGAACTCGTGATTAGTAAACTATAGAATTAATTTAAAGTAAGGAGGTTGATATGGATGCAGTTATAATGAGTGGCAGTGAACTGGCAAAGTCGATGCGCCAGGAAATAGAAGCAGAGGTGCAGGAATTCATTACTAAACATGGTTTTGCTCCGTCTGTAGCGGTCGTTAGGGCAGGAGAAGATCCTGCTTCCGTCAGTTACAGTAATGCCCTGAAAAAAGCATTCGGGGCAAGAGGGCTTGGATTCACACTCCATACTCTGCCGGAAAGCGCTTCTCAAGACGAGATCGTGGAGCTTGTGGCGAAGCTGAACGCTGAATCCTCTGTGCACGGCATCATGGTGCAGGAACCGCTACCAAAAGGGATTGACGAATCGATCGTTAAAGATGCTTTATCCCCGGACAAGGATGTCGATGGAGTTCATCCGGTAAACACCGGAAGGCTGGCACAAGCTGCACCGGTTGGACGACCTCCAATGGTCGGACCTTTCTTTGTACCGGCAACTCCGGCAGGCGGTATGGAAATCCTCAAGCAGTACAAGGTAAGTTTACAGGGTAAACATGCGGTGGTAGTCGGTCGGTCGACGATCGTCGGTAAACCGATGTCTCTCCTGCTGCTTCGGGAAAACGCCAGTGTCTCTATGTGCCATTCGCAGACCGAAGACCTGCCCGGGCTCTGCAGGACTGCCGATATTCTCTGTGCCGCGGTCGGAAGAGCCAATATGATAAAGGGCGACTGGATAAAGCCCGGGGCGGTGGTTATCGATTTTGGCGTGAACTTTGTCGAAGACAAAATGACGGGTGACGTCGATTTCGAGGAAGCAGTGAAGGTCGCAGGAATGATAACTCCGGTACCCGGTGGAACCGGACCGATGACCAATATCATGCTCATGAAAAATGTCATCGAAGCAGCAAATCGGCAGGTGAGGAGTAACTGATATATGGGCATCCTTTCACCCGGCGACCCGCGCAGGTATCCCGAATATCCCAGAGTCAGCGCCCACACCATTGTCAGGAAAGACGATCGGATACTCCTAATACAGAGAGGTGGAGAACCCTTTAAAGGAACGTGGGCGCCGCCCGGTGGCGGAGTCGACCTGGGAGAAACCGTATATGACGCCGGTAAGCGTGAAGTATTCGAAGAGACAGGTATCGAGTGCGAAATAGAAGGCGTCCAGGAAATCGACGACCAGATCTACCTGGACTCCGACGGTAAAGTTGAGGTACATACGATAATCATAAGATTGTTAGCACGATATGCCGGCGGAGAAATAAAAGCGAGTTCGGATGCAGCCGACGCCGGATGGTTTACTGCCGATGAACTCGACGGGCTCCCGATTCCCGAGAAACTGCGCGAAATCATATTACGGGCGCTGGCCTGACCGGTTCAGAAGGATGAAAGTATGAAAAAACTTGTCTTATACAGCGATCAGATTCCTCCTCTATCGAATGAAATCGATACCGAACTAAAGAAGTTATTCGACAAAGCCAATCCAAGGATAGCATTCATTCCCTCGTCCTCCGACCCCGAACGCAGCTACTTTCAAGAATGTAAATCCTTTTACTACCAACTCGGCATGGATCTGGACGTTTATTTCGAACTGGATAATGATTGGAGTCCGGACCTGCTGGAGTCACTCCTCGACTGCGATGCCGTTCATCTTTCCGGAGGGAATACCTATTACTTTTTACACTGGCTTCGCAGACGAAACATGATGGATACCTTGATCCGGTACGTCGACCGGGGCGGAGTATTGATAGGTGTCAGCGCAGGTTCCATATTGATGACGCCGGATATATCCACGTCGGCATTATGTGGAGACGACGTGATGGAAGGAGAGACTGACTTTTCAGGCCTGGGGCTTGTCGACTTCTCGTTCGTGCCGCATTTTGGGGACATCCCCGTTACTCTGGACGACCTTAAACAATACTCGCGCGATAAGCAGATGCGTGTTTATGCCGCCAGGGACAGCGGAGGTATTGTCGTAGTAGAGAACGAAATAAAGTGTATCGGTGACGTTATTGAAATAGACGAGAGATAACGCTACTGCAATTATTATGAAATTATATACGAATAATATGCTGCAACAACAGATGAGTAAAGCGAGTGGGCAGATCACACCGAATATCCCGGCAAAAGTCTACCTTGATTTGACGCCCGACTGTAACCTTTATTGTATCATGTGCAGAGAGTCGATAGAAAACTCAAACCGCATGATGGATTTGAAGCTGTTCAAGAGGATAATAGATGAGACCTGTGAAGGAGTGACCGGTTATTCCCTCTTTTACACCGGAGAGTCCCTACTCTTACACGATTTTAAAGACCGGCTAGAGTATATTTCAAAGCGAAAATCACCCGGTACGTTACTTGATATATCCACAAACGGTATGCTGCTTACCGAGGATATAAGCAGGTTCTTAATCGACCAGGACATCGAAGTCTGTATTTCATTCGATGGTTCGAATGCCGAGCTTTTTGAACGCATACGGAGAGGAAGCAGTTTTACACAGATCTGCAGGAACGTGGAGCGGATAGCCGCACTCGCGTCTCATATGAATCCATTTCGTGCGCCGGGTATCGGTATATCGATTCAGAAATACAACTGGCGTGACCTGACAAACATTATCAAAACAGCAAACAATCTGGGAGTGAGACGGATCAGCATGTGGCCGGTGGTTAATCCTGATCAGTGCAAAATTGAGACAACCGAAAAGGTAATGAGAAATATAGCGGATGCCATTCATTACGCCGAAGAAAAAGGAATGGCGGTTGATATGTATCCGGTAAGGTTGAAGAACTACATCTGGAATAGCAGCGAATACACAGACATCGCCGACTCCTTTGTAGACACGAAATGCCACGCTCCGTTTACCTGTACTGCGATAGCCTGGGACGGAGAGGTAAACCTGTGCTGCAACTACGGGGATACAGTGGAAAACATGAGTAATAAAAGTTTTAAGGACGTTTGGACAAGTGAGAGATACCGGGAGTTAAGAAGACAAGTAAACGATGAGGCCAGCATGCCCGAGAGCTGTCAAAATTGCTTTTGGGTTAACAGATTCTAATAGCAATCTAATACTTAACAAACTAGCGTTTTGTGTGAAATATAATGTGTTACTTTTCATCCGATATTGAGAGGTCAAATGGTGACAGATATTCTTGGCCAGATTTCACGCGTAATGAGACAATGCAAGTTCAGATTTAGGACCGTTTCTATATCACACCTGCTAGAGGTACAGGAAGCAGTTGAGAATCTGATCAGGCAGGGACTGATAAATGAGCAGCTGTATAAGAACTGGCACTTCTATCTAAGTACCAATAACAACCTACCGGAAGCAGAAACAATCATCATAGTGGCAATGCCCCAACCTATTACCCGTCTCATATTCGAGTGGCAGGGAAATACTTTTTCAGCAGAAATTGCCCCAAATTACATTTTCGAGGAAGATGAATCACGCGTCGAAGAAAACTTGAATGCAGTCTTAAGTCAGTATGGATATTCAATAGTCAAAGCTCATCTGGCTCTAAAAACACTTGCAGTACGAAGTGGATTGGCTGAATACGGAAGAAATAATATCAGTTATATTTCTGAATTTGGCAGCTTTTACAGGTTGATAGCTTTCTATACGGATTATCCTTGTGAAGATGATAACTGGGGCGATGCAAAAGTAATGAAAATTTGCGAGAATTGCTCCCTCTGTCTTGAGAATTGCCCGACAGGGAGTATTTCCTCCGACCGTTTCCTTATACGTGCTGAGAAATGTCTCGGTACTCTTAACGAGAGAGAACCAGACTTCCCTTACTGGGCTCAACTTCAGCCTGATTGGATCAATGCATTCATCGGTTGCATGTCTTGTCAGTCAATATGTCCGGCGAACAAATCTTTTGTGAGTAATATTCTAGACGGAGATGCTTTCTCCGAAGAAGAAACCTACGAGATATTGAATAAAACTCCAATAGTGGACTTATCCGAAGAAACAAGACGAAAAATAGAAAAATTCGGTATCGGTAAATACCTACTTTTAGCCTCAAACCTGAGCGCATTAATTGAAAAACAGATTTTGGCCAAACAAAAAAAGTCTGGACTTTAAATATGCTATGTAGTTTGTTAGAAACTTATTATCGTTGATTATTGATATTACCGATTTAGATGAATATGACATCAGCCACATCAGAAATATGGCTGAACAGGAAGGATACAACATGTTGAACCGCCTGGTCGCCGATTATGATTCGGGTGAAAACCGGTTCGACAAAGAGGGTGAAAAACTCATTGGTTATATTCTGGAGTGTATGGTCGTAGCGCTCTGTGGCTTGAATATCGAGCCTTCATATACTGAGTATGGACGCATCAGGCGGTTGTATGTTCTACCGGAATACCGAAACCGGGGAATAGGTACTGAACTCGTAAATCATTTAATAACGTTTGCCGGGAAGTATTATAAAGGCGTCGTCGTTAATATTGGTAACTTACCCGTTAGTAATTTCTATGAATCGATAGGATTCAAGTCTGTGAAGAATCCTTCATATACTCACTTGCTATTGTTTTAAGCACTATGAAGATATTCGATATCTCAGATCCCAAAAAGTCCATTTTGTTAACATCAGGGATAACTGCTGTATTGTACTGCGTGAACCGGCGAAGCGGATACGAAGACGATTGGTAAAATATGGATATTAACGGAATTTTGTTCGATTCAGGTGATGTTCTGGTTTTTCCGAAGTCCGGTGCATGGTGGCCGGGACCTGACTTTGACTCAATTCTGCTGCAATATGGCATCGATGCTGCTAAATTCGATACCGATACCATAAAGTCGGCTCTGGATGAGGGATACGCGTACCTTGATGCGAACCACCTGGTTCTTAATCTCGAAGAAGAGAAGGACCAGTTCAGGACATATTATCGAATCATCTGCGATAAACTGGTCATTAACCAAGATGATGAACTGATCGAAGACCTGATGCACGCCTATGTGGAAGAATGCAATTTTCAGCTATATCCTGATACGGTACCAGTATTAGAGAAATTGACAAACAATGATGTAACACTGGGAGTGATTTCAGATGCCTGGCCATCACTCCATAATAAATACGTTTCTCTGGGCATACGACACTATTTCAAATCGTTCACAATATCAGCCGAAGTTGGCTGCTGCAAACCGGAGGAACCGATATACAGAAAAGCCATTGAAGAGATAGGAATCGTCCCGAAGAATCTCTTATTCGTTGATGATGATCTCGATAATGTGAAAGCAGCAATTCAGATGGGTATGAATGGAGTAGTGATGCTAAGAAATGAAGATACTGATATCAGTGATATCCCATACGTACAGGAATTATCTGAGATCCTCGAAATTATTCTATAACACGAGTCATTTGATTCAATAACAAATCTGATAAACTGCGTGAATTTATATCTCAGGTGTTAGCCCAACGTACAGAAAAACTATGTCGTAATCTGTTACTATTATCTGGTAAGGAGATTTGGAAAATGGAATACAAAGACTGTGTGGATTTTGCCGATAAATGCGGAACCGTTTTCATCGCCACGACAGAAGGAACCATTCCCCATGTCAGGCCCTTGGCCCTCCAGTTCGCCGACGAACGGGGTTTCTATTTCCAGACCGAACCGGTTAAGAGTTTCTATAAGCAGCTTCAAGCCAATAAATACGTCGAGTTATGCTTTTACGACACCGAAGGCGGAGGACTCGGTAAGGTCATGAGAGTCAACGGGGAAATGGAATTCGTCGATGATCTGGTGTTGAAAGCGAAACTGATTGAAGAGCGACCGTTCTTTAAAATGCTTGGAATAGAAGAGCCCAATGATCCCCTGTTCGTCCTGTTCCGCGTATGTAAGGGAGAAGCGTTTTTCTGGACGATGGCCGATAATATGAAAGAATCGGAGCTAGAAAGAATCAAGTTCGACTGTTCATAATATAAAACAGGCAGGTGATTTACTTTACAGGGAGGATTCATACCGATGATACAGCAGTTTTACATACCCGTAAAAGTTCTTTTCGGCCCCGGAAGCGTCGAGCAGGTTGGCCAGGAAGCGAAAAGCCTGGGCAGTCGAGCGATGATCGTCACCTACCCGGATATACGCAGGCTGGGATTTCTGGATATCGTCCTGAAAGACCTCGAAAGCCAGGGCATCGATACAGAGGTGTTCGAAGAACTTGAGCCTAATCCGCGCACTACCACGGTCGACCGGGCAGCCGGAATCGCCCGTGAAAAAAAGATCGACCTGGTTATCGGGATGGGCGGCGGCAGCGCCATGGACGCAGCGAAAGGCATCGCCCTGGCCAGTTCGGGCGAAGCCCCGATCTGGGATTACCTGCTGGGTAAAGCGCAGGCAAAAGGCACCATTCCAAACCTTATTCAAATTCCCACCCTGGCAGGAACCGGCTCCGAGCTGAACCCGATATGCGTATTTACCCACTGGGAAAGCCACGAGAAACGGTTCACATTCGATCCCAACCTGTGGGCGAAGACGGCTATAATCGATCCCGCTCTGACTGTCACCCTGCCTGAAAAACTTACTGCCGGGGGAGGAGTCGATGCCCTCTCCCACATCATGGAGTGTTACCTGATGCCGGAAAATCCGTTACCGATGAACGACGCCATCAGGGAAGCGGTAATGAAGGTGATAGTACAGGTGCTTCCCGAAGTTCTGTCCAATCTCGATGATGTCGATTCCCGTTCCCAGATTTCCTGGGCAAGTACCATCGCCAGCTCGGACCTGTCCCGGCTGGGTGGCTCAGCCGGCAGCATGACCTGTCACGGCATCGAGCACGCCATCAGCGGCTATTATGACGTCAATCACGGTGCCGGGCTGTCTGCTCTGCTGCCGGCATGGATGAAGCAGTTCGAGCCTGTCAGAAAGGAAAGGTTCGAATTGCTGGGGAAGAATGCGTTCGGAAAGACCGACGGAATAGCGGCATTCGAAGACTGGCTGGAAAAAGTAGGAATGAAACTCCGACTGAGAGACCTTGGCTGCGAGCTTGAAAAAGCTGATGAGATAGCCGGGATAGCGCTGAAACTCTGGGATTATACTCCTCATCCGACCGAGATGAATGCTGAAATAATAGCCCAAATATACCGGGATGCTTTCTAAACCTTTGTAATTATTAACTTGTCGTTAAGGTTCTTAAAAGGAGGTTTCAATTGATAAGACCGATGATATCTACAGGAAAGTGGCGAATGCCTGGCGGTTCCCTGATGATTCCAGGATTATAAAGATATTCGAGATAGCGTTTACGCCCGAAGAAGGAAGGGTACTTCTCGAACTGAATACTCCGGTAACCCGTGCTGAACTGGTTGAAAAACTCGGTGAGAGAGAGGAATACGTCCAGGAAAAACTCGATTCTCTCGGAGGTTGGGCGCGCCCGGTTGAAGGAAAGTATATCAGCATACCGAACATGATAGGCGTGATTCCCGAAAGGTCTCTGCCTGATATTCCCCGCGAAAAGGTAGTGGAAGTCTGGAGTGATTTCTGGCGTTCGGGCGAACACCCGAAGTGGCTGCTGGAAACGTGGGTACGGATGTATAACATTTCCGGACAGCCGATTCACCGTATCCTGCCTTAGCGGAGAGCGCTTGCAGCCAGCCCCGACATCAATCCGGAGCAGATACTCTGGTATGAAGATATGCCAGAGATGTTCAGGAGAGCGGTGAAGATAACCATAGGTAACTGCGGTTGCCGTTCGGTCTGGGGCAACTGCGAATACCCTTAGGAGACCTGCATTGGTATTTCCTACCAGGAAATGGGCGGAATGCCCGATCCGAGAAAACAGATAACCGCCGATGAAGCAATCGAAATCTGTGAGAAGTGCGAAGACCTGGGCATGCTGAATATCCCGCCCAACCAGGCGGAAGCGATACTCTTCTGCAACTGCTGCCCATGCTGCTGCGAGGTGGCCCATCCATACATCGAATACGGCGATCCTGTTACCAAAGAGGCTAACCTGGCTCCCAGCCGTTACCGGGCAACGGTAGATCGGGAATTATGTAACGGGTGCCAGACCTGTATCGACCGCTGTCATTTCAACGCGATCAAAATGACGAAAAGTCCCGACTCGAAAAAGCTCAAGGCATCGGTCGATAACGACGTGTGTATGGGCTGTGGCTTGTGCGTCCTGACATGCGAACAGAACGCCCTGACTATGGAACTGGTTCGCCCTCCTGAGCATATCCCGACCGGTGGACTGGCTGAAGCCCGTAAAAAAAGGGCGGCTGTGCCTAACTGGCTGAGTGCATGATAATATGTTCATCCTGGATACTGTACTACCGTATCACCATTTCATCCTTCGAACTACTCAGGATGAACGGACTATTCACGGTATTGCACTTATGAAATATAATAAGTAAACTTAACTCAATGGCGAAGTATACTCGAATCCCGGCACTGAGTGGGAAACAACTGATTTCACTCCTGCAAAAGGATGGATGGGAAATACATGGTAGAACACGTCACGGTGTATCACTAAAGAAAATCGTGAACAGGCGTTCTATAGTTACTATTGTGCCGGATTCGAGAGCAAGTCTTCCCGAAGGTACTCTTAATGCGATATTAGGAGTTAAACAGACGGGAATCGGTAAAAGTGGATTACTCGTTATCATTAACAAACATGGATTGTAGACTAAACCACACCAGCGGGTATTGGTTGAATGTGAGGATGGATATACGAATTACTGCTGACAGGTAAACGAACCTGTATGTCGTCCTTCGGTTTATTGAGGTAAAACTCTATACTATGTTCTTTAAAAAATCGATCTCTTTCCCCTACTTCGTCTAACGTTTTTAGATGAAGTAGTATAGCTTCACTGAGTTTCCTCTCTGCTTCCGGTAATGACCTTCCGAACGTCGCAGTGCCTAGTTCGTCACAGTACGCAGTCCAACGCCCATCTTCTTTTTCAAATCTAAACGTGAACACTACATATCCTGCTTTACTCACTTTGTCTCCTTGTCCTGAGTAACGATTACTTTTACTCTGATATCTTATTGTAACACATTATACTTACAGGATATTTATCTTATCTAATAACTTCTCGGTTCGTACGCCTTCTTTATATCTTCCGGTGAAGGAGTAGGACCCCATGAGAAAACCTGTTCCCGGGTGATATTGGGAATGTGTTCGGGCGGCCTGACTATGTCGAATCGTATCGCCTGTTCCGGGCAGGTATAGACGCAGAGACCGCATCCCATGCACGACTTTTCCGATATGCTTGCCTTCATCTTCTTCGAACCGGGCACTTTCACCATCTCTACCGCTCCGAATATACACCGTTCCATGCATGTCTGGCAGCCGCTGCACGTGTTCTGGTCGATACTCGCCTGGTACCGGCTCTTGGTGGGATCCATCAGGTCGTAGTCATATCCGGCATAAATAAGAGGATTGACCACGCGGCAGCAGCACTCGCACCAGTTGCAGGCTTCTTCTAATCGAGGAAAGTTCAGAGACAGGTGACCCAGTCCGGCATCCTCCAGTGCATACATCTCATCCATCGCTTCCTGATACGTCAGGGGCTTAAGTTCCGGCCAACGCTGCAGGATGCCGGCGAATTCTTTTTCACTTCTTCTGTCGTCATCATCGAGGATGACATGCACGCATACTTCCATCTTGTTATCGCACTGTCGGTGCTGGGTGCGGCAGGAACAGGGCAGGAACAGTATCATCTTCGAATGTTTGAACATCTCTTCGTAGTTCTCGTACGGCAATATCTGCTCTTTCGGGATATGAGGGCTGGCAGCCAGGGCCTGGAGAGCTGGTACGATGCGGTGGGTCGACCACATACCCGTCAGCCGCCGTTTATGCGAATGTTCCGCTATGGTATAACGCCACTCCTTGAAGAAAAATTCCGTCCAGAGCTTGTCGACTTCATCACTCTTGTTCTGGGTACGGTGGCACAGCAGCATGGCATGAGTCGGCATCGAGTATCTGTCGCCCATGAGACCGATCAATCCCTTCTTTACCATCCCGTCGAGTTTGCTTTTCAACTCGTCTTCACCGGCCCCGGTCTTTTCAACCAGATCAGCCAATGTCATCGGTTTATCTAATTTGGCGAGAATCCCACTCTCTTCGGGTGTTATCATCCCCTTCAACACCTTGAGAAACAATTCGGAGTCAACCATGCTGTATCGCTCTGCTATTTTCTGATACGCGTCTTTTTCTGCACTCATATTTTCTCCTCGTATTCGACCCTCCCGATTTACCACACAACAATCACCGGATAAAGCTCAAGAATGGCTACAGTCTATTACCGGATTTAAGAGAAGTCAAGAATTTTCGTAGGTACATATGTTTATCCCAATGTTTATCCCTTCATGTGTATGGCTATTTAGTTTCGTTTAGCTACAGAATTTAGAAAGAGAATTCTTATTTAGTTTTATTTACTGCTCATATTTTTATTTTGACATAGCCTGAATCGACAATTCACGTACACCGGGTCGCAGTGGAAGGTTTTCCAACTCGTCAATTGAATACCAGCCAACTTCATCAGCATCACTGTCAGCTTTGGCTATACCTCCTACGTATCTTCCAAGCAATCGTATTATTACCAGATGGGCTTCTACTTTTCCTTCTGTGTCATGATGGATGTAATCTTCGACTTCTTGCACCCCTTCGATTTCAGCATCAATGCCAGTTTCTTCACGAAGTTGACGTTTTCCTCCATCGACAACAGGTTCACCTAAATCTATTCCACCACCAGGTGGAGCCCACAATCCCTTAAAAGGTTCTCCACCCCTTTTTACAAGAAGTACTTTATCTTCTTTACGTACGAGAACGGTTGCGATAACTATAGGAGATTTAGGATATCTGCGAGGATCATCAGGGGTAAGTGTACTCATAATGATTTCTCCTTTCTTATCTTATACTAATAATTAAGCATTTCTAATAACATCATAATAATATCTGTATAATATTCATCATATGAAACAAGATGTTCATAATTATGCATTTACTGGTAAAAGAAATCAAGACACGAACAATCGGGAAGATTCACTTGATACTAGATACCTAAAGATGTACAATGCGGGAAAATTTGTCGACTCTGATATAAACACAATTAAAGGATGGAATAATGGCGGATAAAAATATATTCGATGAATTATCCGAAAGGATGGGCGCGTCTGGCTTACAGTATTTCCCAGGAATACTCGAAGCAATAAGGAGACTTAACGATGAGCAGGCTTAAATTAGGAGCTTGCGGAGTTGATTGCAACGAATGTGGCACCTACAACAAAGAGCACGATCTAAAAGCAGCGGAAGCTATGGTTGAGTGGTATAGGGAACAGGGATGGATTGAAAAAAATGAAGGTGCTGAAGCAGTACAAAAAAATCCACCGTTTTGTAAAGGCTGTTGGGGGAAGAAAAGCGAAGACCACTTAATCAAAGACTGTCATATTCGCACATGTTGCGAAGAAAAAGGAATAAATCATTGCGGAGATTGCGGTGTCTTTCCATGCGAACCGTATATAGAATGGATAGATAACTTGGACCATCACAAAAAAGCAATGGAATATTTGCTGTTATTAAAACAAGCCCGTAAATGATGTAAATTATGAGCATTAGCCCGTGTGCGGCGTAAACGGCGCTGAGCATAACAATTTTATATTTTGATCGGTGATAGAAATATGAACGCTGAACAACTGGATATTTTAAGGATTATATTTACAGTAGTGTTTGTGTTAAGCGGCAGCGTTCTTGTATTACTTGGATTTAAAGAGGCTGAGAATAAGAAAAAGAGGAAATTACTCTTTATGGGTGGCGCTGGATCACTTACTTTCTCTGTCTTCGTCCTGTCTACTTATGTAAAATCACAAGATATCAAGGATATACTTGTATCAATAGCCACCCTCTCCGCTACGATTATGAATGGTTTGGTTTTTGGCTTTGTTATTAATGATTACAGACAGAAAAAGAAATGAGTTCAGTATATTATACAAAGGATATTCTCTATATTACGATTTCCTAGTATCATAACTGATACACCAGGAAATCATCGGCTATCTCCATCGGAACGCCCGTTATCGTCACAATATCCTCTGCCGTCCAGCCGGGGGCGGCTTCTTTCAGGACCAGGCCCTCTTTCCTTCCTTTTTCACCCTTTACCTCGATGACTGCCAGGTCGGTCGCGATCAGGTCCACCTGTTGCGGCGCTCCGGTAAGGGGCATGGTAAGTTCCTTAACTATCTTTGAGTTTCCGTACTTGTCCAGGTGCGTGATGGCAGCGATGCAGCGTTTCGGCCCTATCGTCAGCTCGAACGAGCCGCCTATCCCGATACCTGAATTCAACGGCGGATAGTCGAATGACCAGTTGGCGAAGTCGCCGTGTTCCGAGACCTGGAAGCCGCCGAGTACGCCGGTGTCGATCTTGTGCCCCCGCAACATGCCGAAGGCTTCACCGAAATCGAAGATAGCCATACCGGGTCGTTCCCTGACCTGCTGAATCGACGAGTTATGGACCGCCATATCCATCTCCTGCCATTCATCGATGGTGTAGGCAGTACCGTATCCCAGGATACCGTTCTCGCCGTGCCAGAATATATCGACACCTGCAGGAACGTAGTTACCGACCAGTCCCGGTATTCCCCTGCCGAGATTGACTACATCCCCATCCTTGAACTCCTTCGCGACACGCATGGCAATTGTTTCCATATCGAGTTTTTCCGTCCGGTATCGTTCAACCAGTTTTTCACGTTCTGTATCCATTACGCACCCCTTCCCGACGCGGCCAGTCTCGATTGTCTCCTGGAGCCTTCCGGACCGTACATCCGCTCTTTCATCATTTCATCCCACTCGGGAGTCCCCTTTCCTCCCTTCGGCACTTTCACTATCCGGTCGACATACACATGGGGGGTATGTATCTGGTCCGGGTCTATCTCCCCCGGTTCCACTATCTCCAGGACCTCGGCGATGGTGATTTTCGAAGCCCTGGCCACCAGCGGATTATGGACTCTCTGCATTCTCCGGTACACCAGGTTGCCAAATTTGTCGGCTTTCTGCGCCTTGACGAAACCGAAATCAGGTATAAGAGGTTTTTCAAGCAGATATTGTTTCCCGTCAACTGTATAGGTATCGTAATACTCTT
>DUFA01000121.1 GCA_011191975.1 Dehalococcoidia bacterium | reverse complement strand
CTGCCTGGAACGCCACTTTTTCATTTCACGCCCGACCTTTTGTAACTCACGGATTGTCTTTGCTACCGACGGTTCGGATAGCGCGGCGGCAAGCATTTGAATACCCATAGGTCCACCACCCAGGTCTGAAAGCTTGGGTAGATTGGCCAGCCCTCCCGATATCTCGGATGCCCGGGACATGAATATACGTAACATGTAGTCCGATGGATCCTTCATATACATGTCGATTTCATCGGCTTTCATATAATCGATTTCAATGGATTGATGCCCCATGTATTCATCCACACCATATCCGGGCCATCTCATGTTCCTGGGTCCAAGCATTTCCAGGGCTTTACCCGGTGTGAAGCCCTGAGGGAATATAGCATCGGGCTGGAAATCTTCCAGTGTTTTCTTGCAGGCAGCGTACCATGCGTCATAATCATAATACGCAGCCGAGTACGGGATGCCGGTGTATTTGGCGGGAAAGTAACCCATCGGTGTCATTACCGGAACCCGATCCGGCTCTTTAAGCTCGATAGCGTCCATAATTCTGCGTTCGCGTTCATCGCGTAACTGTTTCGGTGATTTTCCTTCGTCTGGATTCTTTGTCATGAAATTTTCCTCCGATTTTTCATATTCCTATTAGTAATACAACATTCATTATAAACAAGTAAATACTGCTTTTAAGTAATTGTCGAAATTAGGATTTACAATCTGGTATTGACATTAGATTATCGGGAGACATATCATTGGCGTTGACCTGATAGAGAAACCGATTCGTTTCTGAGTCGGATAGATCTGATAATTCCGATGAAATAGTTAAAGGAGGAAAGTAAATTGGGTACATGGAATGATTATTTCAGAGAACAGGGCCATGCGCCTGACTGGCCGTATCCTATACGGTACGACCAGGAACAGGAGATCGAGACCGATGTACTGGTGGTAGGCGGCGGCATTGCCGGCTGCTGGGCGGCTATCAGCGCTGCAAGGCAGGGACTGAAAGTTGCCCTGGTGGAAAAGGGCGATGTTATCAGGAGTGGTGCCGGAGGTCCGGGATGTGACCACTGGTGTGATGCTCCGGCAAATCCACTGTCCAACGTGGATCCGGATGAATGGGCAGAGCATATGGCCGACCGCCCGTTCTGCAATGGTATCGGTATCCAGATCCAGTGCCGCGAAGACTGGGATACGCTACAGGAAATGGAGCAGATGGGCGGTAAGATCAGGGATACCGATGACGAGTACATCGGTGCCGAGGGGCGTGACGAAAAGACCAAACTGATGATCTCGCCACGCTATGGGGTGATACACAGCTATGCCTGGGTGGATGAGACTGCAAGGGGAAAAGTTTTCAAAAGCAATCCGGGACAGAAAAGAAACAACGTGGTAATACGGGTCTGGGGCAGCACTTTTAAACCGGTCCTGAAAAAGGAATGCCAGCGCCTGGGAGTAAAAATATTCGACCGGGTGATGGCAACCAGCCTGCTAAATGAGAATGGAAAACAGGGCGCCCCGGTAGTCGGAGCTACCGGCATCAACAGCCGTACCGGGGAATTCATGATCTTCAAGTCCAAGACGACTATCCTCGCCACCGCCGGAGCCGGTCAGATATGGCTCATGAATACCGAACTGTGCGGTATCTCCAGCATGATGTCCCGCACTATTTCGGGTGACGGTACTGTTATGGCATGGAATGCCGGAGCAGAGCTTTCCATGATGGAAAGGACCGGAGTGATCGGTATTGCCACCGGTCTTAAACACAAGTGGTACACCGGGGCAGGTGATGCCAGTTATGAAAATGTTCCCATAGTCGATGCCAATGGTAAACCGGTACCTTATGCTATCCAGGGCTGGGTTGATGCTGGCGCCATGATGCCGTCTATGGAAACGATGCAGGCTATCCAGGAAGGCATCCGTAAAGGTGAATATGAATTGCCTTTCTACGGTGATTTCCCGGCTATGTCAGACGTGGAGAGAAGAGCAACCTGGAACCTCATGCTGGGAGAAGAATCAACGACCAGGATCATTATCGATACGTTTAACCAGGCAGGTTACGACGAAAGCCGCGACCTGCTCCAGAGCTACAAGTTTATCGAGGGCAACAGTCTACCGCAATGGGGGCAGGCTAGCGGCGGTCCGATAGTAGACTGGAACCTGAAGACCACGGTGGACGGGTTGTATGCTGCCGGGATGCAGATGTTTTCCTCTGAAGACCACAGCTTCTGCGCGGCTACCGGTCGATATGCCGGGCGAAAAGCTGCTGCATACGCAAGCCAGACGGACGAACCCAGGATATCGCGTGAACAGATAGACCGTGAGAAGGAGCGTGTTTATGCCCCGATAAAGCGAACCAGCGGCATGGAGTGGAAAGAGCTGCACGCCGGCATTGCCAGGATCATGCAGTATTATTGCAGTGAATTCAAGACAGAAAATCTTCTGAATATGGGTCTCATATCATTACGAAAAATCGAAAACGAATCAGTGCCCGAGCTGTATGCACTTGATCCGCATAAGCTGATGCGCAGCCTGGAAGATCTCAGTATGCTGACTTATGCCCAGGTAATTATTCAAGCTATGCTGGCGGCAAAAGCAAAAGGTATCTCGCTGGATATGCCAAGGATGGGCGGACCGCAAAGTCCGGAAGGGCGGAACTTTCTTACTATCAAGCAGGAAAATGGCCAGGTGAAAACCGGTGAGTTGCCGCGGAATTTCTGGGGCAACATGAAAGAACAATATGAAGCCCACAATAAAGACTATACCGGTGTGTACAGGGGATAGTGATGGTCATTAAATCAAATCATACCGTTAACGAACTGGATTTTGGAGGAAAAGATGTCTCAACAAAAACCAACTGCACTGCCTAATATAATAACACCGAGTAGTCCGGTGATTTTTAATCCCGATATCTGCAATGGCTGCAACCATTGCGTCGAAGTCTGCCAGATAGATGTTTACATACCCAATCCGGAAAAGGGTAAACCACCGATTATTCTCCATCCCGACGAATGCTGGTACTGCGGCTGCTGTGCTAATGACTGCCCTCGGCCCGGTGCGATGAAGTTCAACTGGCCTTTACAGTCACGGGGATACTGGAAGAACAAGGCTACCGGTGAGATTCACCAGATATAAACTTACTATAGTGCAAACACATAAAAAAGGGGAATATCAATCGATATCCCCCTTTATCATTTACCTAAAAGATCTTTAAACCTCTCCCTGCAGCTTTTCCCTGAAATCATCCGGAACACGGGTAATTTTTTGCTCTTTGTAGTCGAAGCAGAGCATTCCTGTCTTTGCTCTGGCAACTTCTTCGCCTGTTTCTGCATCGGATATCCTGAAGATAAGATCGAAACCTCTTTCGGTAAACTCATCAGCAGCCATTTCCACTCGAAGTGTCTGACCGTAGAATACCTGGCGTTTGTAGTTGATTCCGGCATCAGCCATAATGTTGGACACCCTTGCGTTCTCTGTTTCGGAATAATCGATACTGTCCCAGAACTGGATACGAGCTTCATCCAGTATGTTAAACATATGATTCCAACCCATGTGCCCGCCACGGTTGATATCGGTACTTCGAACAGGGATGTCAGTTGAAAATATATATTTATCGGGAAGACTTATCTTGATTCGCGCCATTTCCTTTCCCTTCTGATGTTTGGATTTTTTGTTTTTAAGGATTTGTTAAAACTCGGATTTTTCGGTTGGATAACCAAGGTCCTTCCACCTATTGATTCCCAGTTCAAGGACTTTAATGTCATTAATATCGTATCGGGCGTCCTTTATCTCACGTGCCACTATCAGGCTATCCGATTCATCCACACAATCGCAGTAAATTATGAGGGCTTTGTCCGCCGGAAGTGCCATATAGGTCATTTGCCTTTCAAAAGGATCACCTCCCGGATTCAGGTAGATATTGATTGCACCTTTAATATGGTCATCCTTATAGCTGGCAGTGGCACGAGTATCTATAATGACGACTTTCTCATCTTTTTCTATCATCTGCTGGAGTTCCTCGCATAACATGCGAGGAACACTAACGTTCTCCATATTTCTCCTCACGTATGCTGGTTATTTTTATCTCCAGTGATCGACCGATACACCTCTGCCAAGCCTGAAATCGGTCATAAACCAGATAGTATTGGTTCCTCCGCCTACTACTACGGTATTAATTCCCTTGGGATTATTAAATGGTTTGATCATGGATTCAGAAGGCAGCTTTCTCCATGTTGCATACGGTTCAAGCCCCTGGAGGGCGACATTGTTAAGCCCTGTTGTGATAACTCCGTTTCCCCAGAACTGTTCTACCCTCATTTCTACGTTATCGGCAAGCCACTTACCGAGACTCTCCTTTGATTCGAATCCCTGTTCGTCATGCAGCAGTTTAGCCAGGAGAGGATCGGCACAGAGAGTGGCTGAAGAGCCCATAGCTGCCATTGCTACCATATAATCGGCTATAAACCTCTGGGGTGGGTACTCCGAGATTACTTCTCCTACGCAGGATATATATGTCCAACCGGTGGCAACGGTGACAACGCTGTCCTCTTTCTTATACCCAAACTGGACATGAACGGGATTCCATCCGTCGGGGAGTTCCTCTTCGTTTTCGGCAAAACACAGGTTGTTGTACTGGAGGTTACTTCCGAGAGAGCCGAAGGTTGTCTTTCCGGCGTGGAGGTTTCCGGCTGCCTTGGACATCAGGGTGAAAGACCTGCCGATAGTTGCGTTCGCTTCGTTATGAGGGCCCATCGCGCCTGTTCCCGAATTCATATTGAGTTCTTTCCGTACCGGACCGTTCACCACTATCATGTTGGTCATTGAAGTAGTTGAGTTGCCGAAGGGTGCCATTGTTCCTATGGCAAGAATTACTGGAAGATATTCGGGTCTGGCTCCTGCCATGACTGCATAAGCCGCTACCTTTTCGACGGTCATTTGCCGACCTCCACCCGGCCAGGAAAGTACTTTAACTACTTCGTCCGGTTTATGGCTTGTTCCACTCAACATGTCAGCGACCCTTTCTTCGGTCGGCATGACAACCGGAAGGTAGTCAGTCCAGTCGTTTTCTTTAAAGAGTTCCTGCAGGTTTTCTTCGGTTTCCGGTGGTAATAGTCGAGGTTCAACAGCTCCTTCGGGCAGGCCGGTTAACTGCTCTTCATCCGTGAGAGGTTTGGTAAGGGTATCTACTATCTGCGACATCGTTGGATTTCCGGTCACGGGATCATTGCCGTCAATGTATGACTTGTGTACTTCACGCGATGCACCGGCAATGGGCAGGGGAAAGGTGGTATAGCGAAGCGGGATACCGCTTCCGTACATCCTGTCCCATCCTCTGACGTATTCACTGACATTTATTGCCGTGCAGGGAGCAGTCGGTATTCCCAGGACTTCAAGAGCTTTTGAATGGCGACTCAAGGCCGCCGCGCAGCCGTCTCAGCAACTTATCCCGAGGATTGCTGCATCTCCTTCCGCTTTCACCCTTGTCCATAGTTCGGGATCATCCTCGCCAAAGCCGCCCTTTTTCCTGACGAGAACAGATTTCACCGAGGGAATGTTTTCGGTGAACCACTCAGTCATCACATCGAAAACATCATAACCTGCAGTAGGACCTCCCCAGCCTATGTCTATCATAAAAATGGTCTTATTTTCCAGGCTGGAGAAATTCCTAGGAGTCAGTGGGACACGTTCTACCATAGTACTGCTGCATGCTGGATTCAGGACTGTGATTTTCTCGGACATTCTTATCCTCCGCTTTTCTACTTTTTTATGAAGTAGAGGTTTCTCTTTCTATCGTTCTTCAAGGTTAGGTGCTATATCATTAGCTTTTACATTAAGGCTGAATAATTCTTTACAGGCACAATATATCACAAGTCCTGGAAGAATGTCATAAATAAAGAAGTACTTATTTTCCTCCACTCTCGCAAAAAAGTGTAAAATTATCTACTTAGATGATACTAATTCAGAAAATTAGTTCTAGTAAAACGCGAATATTGTAAATAAATTCTAGCTTCGATTAATATTCGTTTAATATTGACAAGACTATATAAAAGAATTACAATTTAGCCGGCCACAAAGAAAATAACGCTTTCCATCTTATACCTTCTAACCTGCGGAGGGGATAACGAAGATGTAAAGGGCATTTGTACTCAGCTTTATTTACGATTATTAATGCCTTTATTAATTACTTGAATCATGCAAGAATGAACTAAATAACTAAGCATAAGAGATAAAAGAAAAATTGTTAGTGTCTATATGGTGGATCAGAGAGAGGTGAAAAATTGACGTGAAAATGATAGGCATGGATTATCCGGTAAATCAATGAAGGAAGAAACCGGATTCACAATGATTTATTGAAACGAGAGGAGAATATCAATGGCGAAGAAAATAGTATGGCTGGTGGTTAGCTGCCTGATGGTGCTTTCATTGATCATAGCATCATGTGGTGGTGGGGACGAGGAAGAAGAGGGAAAAACCGGTTCAGAAAAGCCAGTTTCCGGCGGCACGATTACTCTAGCCCTGATCGCTGATCCAAGGTGGGATTTAATTAGTTTCGGTGGCACTTGGCCACAAGAACAAGCTCATCAGAGAATGTATGATGGTAACTGGGCAAAAGGACCCGCCGGCGGTTATGGTGAGGGATTAACAGACTGGGGTCAGAGTACCAGGATCCCCGAATTTGACACAGGTTATCTTGCGTCGGATTACGGATGGGAAGTGAGTCCCGACGGTACTGAAGTAACCTCGTGGTTCACGATTCGTGAGGGCATCCATTTTGCTTCCCCCGATACTGAAGCCGGACGACTGGTTGGCGGAAGAGAGATGACCGTCGATGACTGTGTCGATAGCTGGAACCGGCCTATCAAAGACGAGAACGCCCAGAACTGGCAGCTATATCCCAATGTACGCTACCCAACCGCAGTAAAAACCGGTCCGAACACTTTCGAGGTTACCCATAACTACGAAGATCATATTGATGCTACGATGAGGGAGAACCTATGCGCTCGTGTTATGGCTCCGGAGGTATGGAACGCCTACGGTTATGAATCAGCCACTGAATGGCGCCATTCTGTCGGGACGGGACCTTTCATGATTACCGACTACGTTGAAGGCAATACTGTCACACTTACAAAGAACTCAAACTACTGGATGACGAATCTTGTAGGTCCCGGTAAGGGAGACCAATTACCTTATATTGATGGATTCAAGTACATTATTATGACGGATGCATCGACGCGTCAAGCAGCTCTTCGAACGGGACAACTCGACCAGATGGGCGGGATGTATGAAGAAGATAAGGATACGATGTTAACCACGGCACGCGATATTAAATGGGAAGCTCGCGGCCAGTGGGGTATTACACCGATATTCATGAAGACAGACCAGGCACCTTATAACGATATTAACGTACGCCAGGCGATGACGATGGCCACCGATTTTAATGAGATAAACGAAGGTCTGTACAACGGTCTCGGCGATATTATCAGCTGGCCTTATTTCCGTGTTCAAGGTTATGAGCCACTGTTTGTCTCTCTTGACGATCCGGATTGCACCGACCAAATAAAGGAATTATTCACCTATAATCCTGAAAAAGCTAAACAGCTTCTTGCCGATGCCGGCTATCCAACCGGTTTCAAAGCAATTCTGACACTTACCCAAGATGCGGTCGATTACTACTCGATAATCAAGGATATGTGGGAAAAGGTTGGCATTGAACTGGAATTGGATATTTCACCTGATTTCGGCGCACATATCGGGCGTGCCTTCAGCATTACCTACGAACTGATCTCCATCGGCACTTCCCCGAACTCGTCATACCCGGAGCAGTCGCTTTACGCCGTACGAAACTGGGTTAATGCAAGTCTTATCAATGAACCATATGTAGATGAAAAGGCCAAAGAGGTAAAATCTCTGGCTATCACGGATTTCTATGCTTCAATGGAACTTTGCCGTCCACTTTGTATCTATCTGATTGAGAAGGCATATTGTATTCCGACACCAAGAGTACCGACCTATTCGATGTGGTGGCCATGGCTGAAGAATTACAGTGGTGAAACCAGTATCGGCTACTGGGGTACTGACCACTGGACTCAGTGGATATGGGTAGACCAAGATCTCAAGGCTTCTATGGGATATTAATACTGAACAGCATGTAAACATAAAAGAGGGTGGAGGATTTCTCCACCCTCTTTTCATAGTTGAAATATCTATGTTAATTACTCGGAAATGTGTTCTGCGAACGACTTGATCATAAAGTAAATAGCGGTAGCCCCGCCGTCCTGTACACCGACGCTGCCTTCCTGGAACCATTGCGCCCGACCGAATTTCGCTTTCATATTTACCGTGGCTTTCATCCCATCTTCAGCTGATTTCACGGCATCATCGAGGGCTTTTTTTCCATCCGAATCAGCTGCATTTTTAAGTGCTTCTACAGCAGGAATCAGAGCATCAAGTAGCGTTTTGTCTCCGGCTTCGGCTTTTCCACGTTTTTTGATATTCTCTACAGCTCCTTCTCCGACCAGTATCAGGTCCTCTAGACTGAGTTTTTCTTTTCCCGTTACGGCTTTCCCGCCACCCATGAAGGCTGAAGCAAGAATTGTTCCGAAGGTGGAAGGGCTAACCTTGTTGATATTCATGCCGCACTGTGCCAGCAGCTTTCCGATGTAGGTCTCGGCAGATGATGCCAGGTACTTTAACATTGCCTGGCTGGCGAGTTCAATTGTGACACCAAGGTCTCCGTCGCCAATCCTGGCATCGAGTTGACGAAGTTCTTCGGAATGAGATTTCAGGTCGTCAGCAACAGATTGCAGTACAGATTTCATACCATCGATATCAAGACTTATTCCGCTCATTATTTACTCCACTGCGGCAGGAATGGTGAGAATCCTGGAGCATCCAGTAATGTTTTGAATTCATTGTTCAGTTTCAGCAGGCTTAGAGAAACGCCGGCCATCTCCATCGATGTGGCGTATTCGCCTATGTAACTCCTGTATACTTTCAGACCGTGAGTTTGAAGAATATCATAGGCTTTATTGTAAATAATGTAGAGTTCCTCCGGTGGTGTGGCACCCAATCCGTTAACAAGGACAGCAACCTCGTCTCCCGATTTGAACGGGAGATCTGCGATTATCTTTTCAGCCATTATTACAGTCACTTCGTCGGCCGGTTTGAGTTTTCCTCGTTCGATGCCGGGTTCGCCATGAATGCCCATACCCAGTTCCATTTCATCATCAGCGATGGTGAAGGTGGGTTCACCGGCAGCCGGTATCGTGCAGGGAGTGAGAGCGACACCCATGGTACAGGTAGCGTCTATTACCGCGTCCGTGGTGGCTTTCACTTCATCCAAATTTGCCATCGTGTCGGCTTTTGCTCCTGCTATCTTGTAGGCGAAAAATATCCCGGCGACGCCGCGACGGCGATCCGCTTCGGAACGAGGAGCGGATGCTACATCATCTTTGCCGATGCTCATTTCTACACGGATATCATCCATATCCGCCATTTCCGCCGCCATCTCGAAATTCATAATATCACCCTGGTAGTTCCCGAACAGGTACAGCACGCCGGCTCCGCCGTTAACTTCCTTTGTGACCGCAAGCATATCGTCGGCGCTGGGTGAAGAGAATACATTACCTATCGATACTCCATCGACCAGTCCCGGTCCGACGTAGCCAAGAAAGACAGGTATATGTCCCGAGCCGCCACCGGTGCATATTGCTACTTTTCCTTTTACCGGTGCATCGGCGCGAACCAGAGCCCGTCCGCTGCCTTCAGCCATACGTAGATGGTAGGGATGTGCCTTCAGGATACCCGATATGGTTTCATCTACTACCTGGTAGGGATCATTAATCAGCTTCTTCATTGCCGTGTCCTTTCACGTTTAATGCAGCTTTATAGCTGGGACGGAAATCAGTGGTATGCGAAAATTTTATATTGAAAGAGTGGTGAAATACAATTACTTGATACTTTTATTATTCAAACCGTTGTTTTGAACCTATCCCCTTACCCCTTTCCTGCTAGTATCTTTAATATCCAGAGAGGATAATATCAGGCAGGAAAGGGGAGAAGGTTTGAGAGAGGGCGAAGCCCTCTCTCAAGCTCTTTCCCGGATATTAATGTACTAAAGTTACTACTCACACTCATCGTATTACTACAACTTTTCCCCGCAATACCTTTTAATCGGACTTTCATCAGGATCATTTACCAGCCTGACAGCTTCGAGTATTTCTTCTTTCCTGTTTATTGCTTCGGATTCTTCGAGATCGAGGACAATATCTTCCAGGATATTCGGTCTTATCCTGAAATAACCCGCCGTATAACCTTTGAAATCACCGTCGACCAGGATGAACTGCATCATAGTGGGTTTGACGGGTGTACGGTGGAAATCGTGTTTTTCATTATTGAATTTTTCCGACAGGTGGCTTTCATTCGATTTACAGAGGAAATCGTTTCGATCGAGTACGAAAACACCACCTGGCGGAAACGTTTCTTTTTCCAGCAGAGGAATGTCTTCAGACAGCACGAATCCTTCCTCATCCCCGATCGTTACGCGTTTTAGCGTGCTTTCAGAAGCCAGCTTGGTAACAGCAGCCTGGAATTCTTCCTCTGGCAATTGATAGTGAGATTTCAACATCTTCGTATCGATAAAAACATTCAGATATGCGAACCTACTTATCAGGATTTTCAGAGTTTCTTCTTTTTCAGATTCATCCAGGATTATATCGGGAAATTCGGTCTCGAACAGGTACCAAGCTCGATCCCACTCATCATCGACCTGGTCTTCGAACACAAGGAATTTCTGCTGGAGTCTGTGAAGAACAGGAGAGATCTGCTTTGACAGGAGGCCGGTAACTTCCTTGATACTTCTTATAGTCATCGGACCTTCGCGCTCCAGCAACTCAAGAATCTCGAATTCATCATAAGATGGTTTACGCCTGTCTCTGGAATAAACAGATGCGAACAGGGGCAGTTCGTCGGCGTATATATAAGCGATGCCGCCGCCCTGGAATCTGCCTTTGATTATCTCTCTCCGGCTGCGCATGTCGAAGACATAACTATACTCATCAAAGCCGGCGCGGTGCGCTAGGCTGGGAGGACTTCCGGGACGGCACCAGTATGGCGTCCTGACGGGACTCATCAGACGGAATAATTCGTTATATTCAGACCTGTAAGCTTTCCTATCGAGGAACTGACGCTGCATCACGAGATTTCTCACAGAACTACCGTAAATCATATATTGGTACTTTGACTCCTCCTGCATACTTCATGGAGTAATAACACGGATAATATATCATATGGATACGGGTGTTTCTATACGAAAAGAAGTAATAGCTTGCGAAAAGTGAATCAAAGGATGGCAACAAGGTGAAAAAAAGTAATGATACAGGGAGATTGGACCTTGGAACAAGTCTCTGTATTATGATGGTTCGTCCTTCGACAGGCTCAGGACAAACGGGAAGATGAAATGGAAAGCTATACATCCGACAGGCGTCCGTTTATACTACTCTTTTCACAAGGCTTTTCTGACGGAACGGGGATGAAAATTTCAGGAATTGCTCCGGCGGATCCCATGTGCTACTTTAGTACCCATACATCTATGATACTTAATACGTGATACTTTCACCTGTTTTTCGTATAAAGTATTAAATCACATAAAGGTATTTCATGTGGCGAACAGACAGGTAAACACTGAAAATGTTCGGGAAGTCGTTACTAGCACGGTTTCATCGGCTGAAGAGTTCGGTCGACTTTATGAGATATACCTGCCTAAAATATACCAGTATGCACGTTATCGTGTTTCAGAAAAGGAAGTGGCAGAAGACCTAACGTCTGATATTTTTAATAAAGCGCTTGATGGGTTTAAGCGTTTTAATTCTGAGAAAGCTTCTTTTTCTACATGGATTTTCTCGATAGCGCGTCATTCGATAATAGACTATTACAGGAAACATGCAAAGGAATCTAAGTTCATACAAAGCACTGAATCTGAAAATTCACTTGACTCGGATTCACCGGAGGAGAAGCTATCGCGATCCGAGGAGATAGATAGGCTGCGTGAATGTATACTAAAGCTTAATGACAATGAACAGGAACTTATCTCGTTGAAATTCAGCGGTGGAATAACGAATCGTGAGATTGCACGGATTACAGGTCTATCAGAATCGAATGTGGGGACAATCCTGTGCCGGGCTATACGCAAACTCAGGGATGATTTCTCAGGGTGGTGATATGAAAGATAATAACGAAAAAGACAGGGAATTACTGGACAATCTCGATCGGATAATGGAAGGGCGAGAAGATGAGGTGATGGAATCCGCAGATGAAGACACTCGCTCTGCGACGGAGTTTGCCCGAAAGATGGCGTCGATGCGTGAAAAACCGTCCGGTGAGTTTGCCGAAAACCTGAAGGCAGAATTGATTCACCGTTTAGCCGAACAGGAGAATAAACAAGAATCCGGTGACCAGGAGCTACTTTTCTGGGGAATAACTCGTCGGAAGTTCTGGCAAGGTACAATTGCTGCCCTGATCACTTTCATAATCATAGCAATTATCTTTATCATCACACTCCTTTTGGACTAGAACAGGTTGATAGAATCGCTGTATTACTTGATTGTAGTCCTTAAAACATGTCCGCCTGCCAGTAAAACTAGAACCCTCCATTTCATAATAACCTTTTGTGATACTTTCTCTTTCTCTCCGTATATATAACTGAATCGATTCAACGAAAAGCTATCAAGGAGGGAGAAAAATGAGAAGGAAACTTACATTCAGGATACTTCTGAAATACGCCGTGATATTCGTTTTTGTTCTTATTATCTTTTCCGGAATCCGGTTCTTTATGTACAACTATCACAGTGAAGAAAACATCAATATGATGATGTCGCAGATGTCCGAACAGTCGGGAATGGGGGCGGAATTACCCTCTGATCATCTGCGACAGGCGATGGGCTTGGACAAACCTCTTCTTGAGCGCCTCTGGCCGTTCGGCAACGATAATTCCTGGGAAGGATCATCACCTTCTCCGTCGACTTCATCCTCAATGTATTCATCTTCATCAAAGTATGTTGACAATATCGGATTTTCAACAGGAGGAGCCAAGAATATCGTCAATTTCCGGGAAAATATCGATAATGGTTATCTTCCCTTGCCGACCGATGTCACCTGTGAAGGACTTTTCTATGATTACTATTTCGATACCGGGATGAATCAGCCCTGCGATGAGCTGTTCTGCCCTTCATATTCCACCGCAGTCACGCGCGATCCTATATCACATCAGACAGAGTATTACCTGTCGGTCGGGCTGAATTCAGGAATGAAAGAGAGCGACTTCCAGCGAAAACCCCTCAACCTGGTAATTGTCCTGGATATCTCCAGTTCGATGACGGAAAACTTCGACGAGTATTATTACGATAGGGATTGGGATTCCTATGATGACGAAGGCATTTTCAGGAAAACGAAGATTGACTGTGCCAAAGCTGCGGTTGTTACTATCCTCCGTCAGCTTAATGAAGATGACCAGTTTGCATTGGTGCTTTTCAACGGTGATGCCACGCTTGCCAGAGCCTGGGAGAGAGCTAAAGACTGGAATACCAGGAGGATAGAGGACGATATATGGGATATAAGAGCACACGGTTCAACAAACATGGATGCCGGCATCGGGATGGCTACCGACCTGTTCCACAAAAACGGACGTTACAGTAGCCGCAAATATGAAAATCGAATCATCATTCTCACCGATGCCCAGACCAATACCGGTGATACCAGCAGCACCGGTCTTTACCGGGACATAGAAAGGAACGCAGAAAAGAGGATATATACTACTTTTATTGGTATCGGGGTCGATTTCAACAGCCAGCTTATCGAGTTGATCAGCAAGACGAAAGGTGCCAATTATTACACGGTACACTCACCGGGCGAGTTCCGCGAAAAGATGGAAGATGAATTCGAATTCATGGTCACACCGCTGGTGTTCGACCTGGAACTCCGGTTCGAATCACGCGGCTGGCGGATCGAGCGTGTTTTCGGTAATCCCACAGCGGATACGGACAGCGGGAGGCTGATGACGATAAATACGTTGTTTCCTTCGAAGTCGAAGGGTGGAAACACGAAAGGCGGGATTGTCCTGTTGAAACTGCGGAGGCTGATTTCGGAAGATGACGACAAAATATACCTGCGAGTCGATTACGAGGACAGGAACGGAAGGGACTACTCCTCCAAGTCCGTGATCCGGCTGGACGACGTCGAGCCAGAATATTTTGATAATACCGGAATTCAGAAAGGTATATTACTTTCAAGATATGCCGCCCTGCTGCAGAATTGGATGCTGGACGAGAGAACTTACCTGCGAGATAGGGGTGGCTGGAAACCCCGGATTAACGACGATACCGGCATTTCATGCAACCTTGATTACTCCCATAACTGGGAACGACAGTCGGTCAGGCTGAAAGTATCAGAACCGTATTTCTGGTTGTTTAAAAAATTTAGCCGGTATTTCGAGGATGAGATGAATGATGTCGGCGACTACACCCTCGAACAGGAACTGGATATTCTCAATGAACTCGGTGAATATGAATAATGAAATTTGTACTCACCACGATATGAATTGGTAAACTACCAAACGAAAAGCCCCGGGGTATTCACCCCGGGGCTTTTTCTGATTTAGAATGAGGTAAAGTTTACCGCCAGGCGTCGATGCCTACAGCGGATTCTCTGCCGCGGCCACCGGTCCAGAGTGCCATCTCTTCACCGCCACCGGTGACGATGATGCAGTTCATGAAAGGATCGGCGACTGCCGGAACCATGTAGTCTTCGGGCAATTCCAGCCAGGGCTTTCCGGATGTCGGTTCGATAGACCTCCAGCCGTTTGTCCAGACATCGGGAGACTGGTGAGTCCGGTACTCTTTCATTGTCATGAAACTCTTCTTATAGAGCCATTCATAAACATCGTCTTTTGTATTGAAACCATAGGCTTTCATGTCCCTGGCCATTTCGGGCAGCAGGAAGAAAGTCTTTCCGCCTTCACCGTCAGCCCACAGGTGATCGATGAAGTATTCCATGAAGTTATGGGGGCCCTGGATTCCTTTTACTCCGAGCCTTCTAGCGATGCCGCCATGACCACTCTTCTGGAGTTCGCGATAGCCGCCCGGCATAAACTCAGTATTCCGAACTGAAAATCCCATATGTATGGGCACGATGCAGCTTTCGTCTTTACCGAAGTCGAACTCTTCTCTCAAGGTAGCCCATCCCTCGGGTAACGCATCGTCATTCTCGGGGAAGCAGTTATTCAGAGAGTTACCCCAGACACCTGCGTTTGTTACGTTAGGAATATTCTCACCGAGACATTTCCACATCAGTTCAGCAGCTCGTCCGATACTACGGTTGGCGCGATTCGTACCACCGAGTACATTGGTATCGAAATTCATACCTATTTCTTTGGCGATAGGACCACTTATACAATACGCTCCACCGCCCCGACCGTCGCCACAGCCGCCGCCGGCTTCGGCGATGGCAAGTAGTACGGGCATATATTCGGGCTTGCATCCGGCCATCACACCGATGGTAGCAATTTTTTCGACGGTGGCGGTACGTCTCATCGGCATGAAGTGGACAGGATCGCCTTTGATGCCCGAGCTGCCCATCTGCTGGACACGGTCACCGAGTCTGCGGTCAGCCTGGTAGGTGATTATCTCATCCGGTTTGTGGCTGGTGCCTTTCAGCATCTTTTCGACCAGTTCCTCGGTCGGAGGAACTATCGGAAGACCGTCGGTGAATTTCATGACAGGGGCATTGTTATAAAGCTGAGGAATAGGAGTTTCCTGATTGAAGAAATCGATAGCTTCCAGCAATGCACCTTCGAAGATATATCTCGGATTTTCAACTTTCCATTCCGGAGGATTCTTTTCCACGTCGGTAAGAGGTCGAACCAGTGCGTCCATAAGGTCGTCTATCCAGGTGGGAACATCTTCAGGACCGGGGATGTGACGTGATCCCCAGACACGCCTGATGTTGGGAACGCCGTTTAGCCTGCAGGCTTCTTCCCAGACTTTATCCTGGTCTTCGAAAATGATGAATACGCTGGGTATACCGGATCTTTCGATCGATGACAAATGGGGCAACTGCTCCCAGATGGCACCATGTCACCAGACGACACCGCGGATAAGGGCGTCAGTTGTCTTTTGCTCCTCCTCCGTCAACGCGATGCTGCCAGCTTTGGTCGCATGAGGAGCAGCAAAGCTGATATTCCAGTTTACCTGGGGATACCTTTCCGGTAACATCTTACGCAAAGGTATCAGGATACCCTGCTCACCGCCGGCACCGATACTCAGAGTGATATTTTTGCCGTCGAGTTTATCAAGGCGTGGCGCCAGGCCATGCTGTTCTACCGGTTCCTGTATCCCGATTGGATTAAGAAACTTGTAGACTTTGTCTTTTTCTGCCATATACATTCTCCAAATTAATATTTGCTAATCATATATACTACCATAACCGATAATAACTATCATCTTTATTGAGTTAACCTTACCAGACACTATTGCGGCTTATAGGCTATCGCATCTATCTGTATAACTGTATAAGAATACCTTCCGATACGAAACCGGTGATTACGACAGACCTGACCGGAAAACCGTTTTAAATTTAGTAGTGTATATATCTTCGATTGCCTGGAAATCACTGTCGTTCTTCATATAGATCATCAATTTAATAACCTCATCCAGAGTTGCCCCGCTTCTCCAAGAACTCTCTCCAAATTCCTGGAACTCTATTCGGTCTGTTCTTCGATGGTCGGCAGGAATTCTCCATCGTCACTCAAAGCTCCTTCCTGGTGAGACGTGAATATAAAATCACCGGCAATAATACAAGATGAAAAACTGTAGTTTTTATACTTTGTTTTATCGGGATACAGATCAATCCTTTGCAACATATTGCCCTCCTTTCAATCGATGGAAGTATAGTGTATCATATCATCAGCTTTCAGGATGACAGAGTGACTCTAAACGGAATTATCAAGTAAAGGAAGGAGGAATATTATGGTTATTGACCAATCTATCGAAAAGAAACTCAATCGTTTGCGGATCTGGAATATTTCCGTTGGTCTTGTCCTTGCGGTACAGGCAGCTATGATTGCGGTGCTGACCAATAATTTCGCTCTGCCGGTTACAGCAACTTTCATGAGTGGACCGCCCGGAACAGCTCCTGAATTGTATCAATGGTTTAACATTTCAACCGGATGGGGGGTGTTTGCTTTCCTGGCGATCTCAGCTTTGGCTTTACTCATTATAGCGTTGCCTCCTGTTTTTTCGTGGTATAAACGTAATCTTCTTGAGAACCGCAATTACGGCCGATGGATAGAGTACTTTTTCAGTTCTTCCATTATGATTGTTTTAATTTCTCAGATATGTGGTATCAGTGATGTTGCTGCCTTGCTGGCTATTTTTGGAATCAACGCGAGTATGATTCTTTTCGGAGCCCTACAGGAAAAATACGAAAACCCGGGCAAACCGAGCTGGCTTCCTTTCTGGTTTGGCAGCTTCGCTGGTATTATTCCATGGGTGGCGATTGTTATCTATGTAATAGCACCGGGCGTTACTGTCTCTCCACCAGGATTTGTCTATGGAATTATCGTCTCGTTGTTCATTTTCTTTAACTGCTTCGCCGTTAATATGGTATTGCAATACAAACAGGTTGGCCCCTGGCGGGATTATCTTTTTGGAGAGAAGGTGTATATAATTCTCAGTCTTACAGCCAAGGCTTTATTAGCCTGGCAAGTATTCTTTCCTGTGTTGATGACAACCTAGAAGTAATTCATTTTATAATCAAACAGGATGCTATCGACGGTACCAATGAGAAGTGATGACGAAGAATGTAGTCATAACCGGAAGCACCAGCGGAATCGGATATGGACTTGCCGAATCTTTCCTGTCAATGGGATGCTCGGTCATTATCAGTGGACGATCTGCAGATAAACTGGATATTTCCTTCAGAAATCTGACTGAGAAGTACGCGGAAGAACACATATTTGGTGTTCTCTGCGATGTAACCAATTTTAATCAAGTTCAGGCATTATGGAATGCAGCTGTGAATCGATTTGGTAAAGTTGATATTTGGATAAACAACGCCGGGGTAGCCCATGCCGAGACGGAAATTAGCGACTATTCTGCCCCGCTGGTGCGTGAAGTAATAGATACGAATATCTCCGGTGCACTGTTCGGTTCCATGGTCGCGTTGAAAGGTATGAAGGAACAGGACACGGGGAGTATCTACAACATGGAAGGCCTGGGAAGCGATGGCAGGACTATCAGGGGGATGGCACTCTATGGAATGTCAAAATCCGCACTGGGCTACCTTACAAAGGCGATGTCAAAGGAAACGAAAGGCACACCGATAATAGTTGGCGGCATCAGACCCGGCATGGTTGTAACAAAACTGGTTACCGGTCAGTATGAAGGACACCCCGAAGACTGGGAGCGAGTAAAAGGAATATTCAATATCCTGTCAGAACGGGTTGAGGTAGTAACACCCTGGATTGCCAGAAAGGTGCTGAATAATAAGAAAAATGGAGTTATTATTTCCTACCTGACCACACCGAAACTTATAAAACGGTTTCTGCTCGCACCTTTCGTCAAAAGAAATGTGTTTGATTAAAACGGAGTTATCCAGATTTTGAATGATTTTTTGTCTACGATCTCCGTTTACCCGTTGTAACAATATCTATTTCCACGTTACTCATTTTATTCTACGGTTATGGTTATCTGATATATCCATTCCTTTTTGATGCCACCATCCCAAGGCTGACCGTATTCCATCATGATTCGCGCAGTACCTTTTTCGACTCCTTCGAATGTCCATTTCTCTACTCCGGCAGAACCTGTAAGATTACTGTCAGGTTCTTCAAAATCGTAGTCTTCCTCTTTCACCGACGGATCTCCCGACATTTCGTACGACCATTTAAACCCGGTCGTGGGATTTGAACATAACTCAACGTAAACCTTGTCGCCAACTCCGATGGTAAATTCATTTCTGGTTCCCGAAGGATTATCCCTGAATGCATCACAGGTAATAGCAACGTGTGTTTCTTTAGATGTAATAATACAAGACGGTAAAGCAAGCGTTAGTGCAATAAACAGCAGAAAGGACACCAGTTTGAGTTTCATAATTCATCCTCCGTTATAATACTATTCGTTAATATATAACGGTAAAGTACAAAATGGGATAGGTATTCTGTTCCATATTTGAAAAACATTGTGACAGACCGACTCTAAGTTCAATGGTTGTGTACTCTAAAGTATGACAAACGGAAAAGAAACATGGAGGTATGAATAGATAATAATGATCGAACGAGGTTTTTGCTAAATGCTGAAGCTAACTAGAATCAGATAGTTATATGCATACTTTGATAAACATCTATATGTTGCAATCATCAAGCCTTGCAGCATAACGTGTATAGTAAGATAATATAAGGCTGACATTATCAGTCTCGAGGAAGACTATAGCAGTTAATCCAGAAATATAAGGAAATGAGAGGAGTTCGAAGTGGTACAAAATAGTACTGTGGTAGAGATAGAGTCAGGTAAAATCCGGGGAATATATGAAGATGGCCTTTACGTATTTAAAGGAATTCCGTATGCTGCTCCTCCTCTAGGGGAGTTACGCTGGATGCCACCGCAACCGGTGATACCATGGACCGGAATTCGTTCAGCGGAAGAGTTTGGTGCTATTTGCCCTCAGGATACCAGCCCGACTCCAATTCCAGGACGGAAACCTTCTGAAGAACCACAGAGCGAGGATTGTCTTTTACTGAATGTATGGACTCCGGGAATAGATAACGGTAAACGAGCCGTAATGGTATGGATCCATGGGGGTGCGTTTACCCACGGATCAGGTTCCACACCCGTAAATCCGGGCAGAACTCTGCCGGATCGTGGCGGAATCGTCATGGTCACTATCAATTACAGGCTTGGTGCGCTGGGATTTCTGCACCTCAAAAATGTAACAAATGGGGATATTCCTTCTGCCGGAAATGAAGCGTTGCTTGACCAGATTGCCGCTTTGCGATGGGTGAAGGAAAACATTTCGAAATTTGGTGGAGATCCTGATAACGTGACTGTTTTCGGTGAATCTGCCGGGGCAGAGAGTATTGGCGCTTTACTTGCGATGCCACAGTCAAAAGGATTGTTTCGAAAAGCAATACTACAAAGTGGTGCCAGTAAATCTCAGCCGGTTGAAAGAGCGGAAAAAGCTGCTGAAAGGTATCTGGAGATTCTAGGTCTCTCTGGGAGAGATGCTGGAGTATTACGCTCGATTCCTACAGAAAAGCTGGTTGTTGCCCAGACGGAACTTGTCATGACTGCTGGGGGATTCGGTCCGGTTCGTGATGGAGAGATACTCAAGGATATCCCACTGGATGCCGTTCAGCGAGGTTCAGCCAGAGATGTTATCGTGATGGCAGGCTCGAATCTTGAAGAAGGAAAACTGTTTAACCTGCTGGCAGGCCGAAAGGTTCTCGAATTGACAGAGGAAGAGATGGTTCGTCGCGTTAGTCAGATTGTACCCGAGGAATATGCTACTTCCATAATTGATCAGTACCGTCATGCGTTGAGTCATAGAGATCTACCGGTAACACCGTTTGAGATATTTGTAGCTATCACGGGTGATCAGCATTTTCGTATGCCGAATATACGGCTCTGCGAATACCAGGAGAAGCTGGGAACGCCCGGTTACGGATATGTCTTTACCTGGAAATCAGCAGCACCGGATTTCGGAGCATGTCATGTGCTGGATGTTGGTTTTATATTCGGAAATCTGAACGAAGAATTCCACGGGTGTGGCTCTGATGCATGGAAATTAGTAGGTCATATGCAGGATGCCTGGATCGCCTTCGCCAAAACCGATGATCCGAGTTGCCCGGGACTTGGAATCTGGCCTCGATACGGTACTGAGCGTAGAATGATGATTCTCGGTTCTGATTCTCATGTTGAAATAGCTCCATACGAGGGTGAACGGGCAGCATGGGACGGAATTCCAAATAGCGTTCTTGGATAAAACAGGTCCATATTTTCTATCCCGGACCTTTACAGGCCAACAGGATATACAAAAACTCTTCATTATCCAGCAGCTAAAGAGCGATTATAGAGTATTCCAAAACCTGCTTAAGTTTACCGGGACGCCAGGATTGAATTGGAGTTCGATTCTCAAATAACCTCACTGAAAGGATATAATCAGGATACCTGTTATAATGGAATCAGACTATTCTATATGGAGTACGAAATATATTTAGGTTTTTTTGACCGATGGGTAATATCTGGAAAAAAGTAGTTTTTACTATCTTCTTAGGTTTACTATCCGTGTTAGTTTTAATAGGAACAGGATGTGACGGTGCAACGTCTATCAGAGTATCCTATCCCAATACTGATCCGTTCACAGACGAGTATATCGCTACGGTGCGGATAATTCTGAGCCAGGAAGACTGGGAATCATTAAAGGAAAATGCCTATGCCAAAGAATACTACAAAGCCGATTTCTGGTTTGATGATGAACTGGTACAGGACGTCGCTGTCAGAACTAAAGGGAATGCTTCACTGCTGGAAACAGTACGCTGGGAAAGCCGTCGTTTTCCCCTGGCGATTGACTTCAACCTTTTCAATCGGGCTCGAAATTTTCATGGTATGAAAAAGGTACATTTCAATAATGGTTGGAGTGATCCCACACTCCTTCGGGATGTTATTTCCTATGAAATATTCGCAAAAATGGACGTTCCTTCGCCACGAGCATCTCTGGTTGATCTCTGGGTAAACAATATGCATCTAGGCGTCTACACCATGACCGAAGCTGTAGATAAACCATTCCTTCAGCGTCACTTTGCTAATCCTAACGGTAATCTGTATAAACCGGAGGTTGTTTCAGCACGTCTGGACTGGACGGAAGAAGACGCGTATAAAAGCATTGTGATATTTGGGATGGAACAACCACAACCGGAAGTAGATCCGATTGTCAGTCTAAATTTGGGTGGAGGACCTCTCGGAGATATTCTCAAAGCTATGGATAAGGAAGATGCGATCCCCGCTTTGGAATCTGCGGGTAAACCTGGAGGTGTCGTCACTTCACCGATGAAAAGACCACATAATCTGATCACCGGAGCTGGACTGAAAACCAATACTAACAATCCGGATCATTCTTCTCTTTATCGGTTACTTGATGTTTTGAATAACGAACCGGATGAGACTTTTCCTCAAGAAATCGAGAAGGTGCTGGATGTAGATGAAGCGCTAAGGTTTTTCGCCGTGTCAGCCGGTATTTTACATCTGGATAATTATATAGGCATCGGGCACAATACCTATCTCTATGAGGTTAACGGGAAGTTTTCGCTTGTTCCCTGGGATCTTAATATGACATTCGGTACCTTTAATGGTGGCATCCGAAAGGACGGAATAATCAACTATTATATTGACGAACCAACCGCTGGTCCGATGAACAGGTTCCCTCTTGTTGATCGTTTGTTGTCTCATAAACCATATCTGGAGAAATATCGTGATTACCTGCAGGAGTTACTGGATGGTCCATTTTCCCTTAACGTAATCCTTCCACGAGTCGACCGACTGGCAGAACTTGTCAGGCCGTATGCGAAGGAAGATACCAAGATGTTTTACTCCTACGAGGACTGGGAACGCTGCCTTACCGAAGACCTGAGACCACCGGATGTCTTCGAAGGATGGCAGGCCGGTGGCCCTTCACCGATGATGCCATTCTTCCTCAGCCCTAAAGAAACCTCTGCGTTACGTACTAATTTTAGAGTCAGCAGTCTTTACGAACTTCTAAGCGTTGACTTGAATCAGGAAGATATCAATACACTTGGAGAAATACTCGAGGAAGATAACTATCATGTGTTCCTGCAGAATAAATTCGGACCTCTGGAATCACCTCAGCCACCTCGTCAGCCAGGATACGGACCTAATTCTCTCGGATTGAAGACAATCATTACTGCACGGTGGGAGTCAGTAAAGCAGCAACTTAATGGTAAACGTCCCAGTGGTTCGGGATATGGTGCCGGTAACGGAGCCAGTATGTGGCTGGCTGACATGTATACTTTTAAGTAATTATACTTCCGCTTCGGATATTATTTTCACTGCCCTCGATTTAGGTCTATTGATCCACATATACATTCAAATATTCACTAGGTCTTAAACAAAACAAGGCATTGTTTCAGGTAGGAATAGGACTTTAATAAAGCACCAGAATCTCCCTTTTTGTCGTCTATTCTCTTGTTTAAATCCTACATTTGAAATATAATCGTTTGCACGATAGCAGGTTAGGAGGGGAAAAATGATATTACCACCTGATCCACCAGCAGAACCGATCGATCCAGACGAAAAATTATGTACTTCCTGTACTCTGGGGGGGCCTATATTAGTCCATGTAAAGGATAATAAAATAGTCAGGGTAAGACCTTTACCTTTGACTGAAGAGGATGTCAAACCGGCACACTGGGAGATAAAAGTAGGAGATAGGACTTTCGGACCGCCAACCAGGACTACGGTAACACCCTACGGGATTGGCATTCGAGGGCGAGTTTACAACCCTCTCAGGCTGAAACATCCCCTGAAAAGAGTAGGATTTAAGCCTGGTGGCAAAGGAGATGTAGCTAATAGGGGGAAAGGTGAGTTCGAACAAATTACGTGGGATGAGGCTCTAGATACGGTTGCAGGAGAAATACACAGGATAAAACAAACTTATGGTTCCTCTGCTTTTTTACCGTTAATTGGTGGGCATAGCATGTGGGGATTCACCCACGGAGGTTATATCAGCAGGTTCTTCGATATATTAGGAACAACCAAAATAATGTCAAATCCAAATAGCTGGGAAGGCTGGTTTTGGGGTGGCGTTCACGCCTGGGGTTTTCAAAAAACAATTGGTACTCCCGATAATACAAACCTTTTACAAGATGTAATGAATAACTGCCAGTTACTTGTATTCTGGTCAAACGACCCGGAATCCAACTGGGGATACGGAGGACAGGACAGTCTTCTCTGGAGACTCTGGATACGAGAACTGGGAATCAAGCAAATTTATATCGATCCTTTTTGTAACTTCACAGCCAGGCGTTTTGCCCACAAATGGATTGCTCCGAGACCAGGAACAGATTCGGCGATTGCCGCGGCGATTGCCTACGTCTGGTTTGTTGACGATACCTATGATAAGGACTATGTAGCTACTCATACGTATGGTTTTGAAAAGTGGAAAGAATATATTATGGGAGAGGAAGACAGTGTACCCAAGACACCGGAATGGGCGGAGCAAATCAGCGGGGTTGAAGCCGGGATAATTAGAGCTCTGGCAAGAGAATGGGCATCGAAGAGAACCACAATTTGCATTAGAGCAGGAATGGGCGGAGCCTGTCGTGCCCAGGGTGGCACTGAATGGTCTAGGATGATGGTATTTTTACAGGGTATGCAAGGCCTAGGAAAACCCGGCATAACCATATGGGACAGCCAGAGTGGCTCGCCATTAAATCTCGATTTTTCTTTCCCGAGTTACCGCCCAGCTCCCCAGCAAATAGTGTCAAAAAAACAGCCTGTTAATCCAATAGACCAATACGTTTACCGACTCAGACTACCTGAGGCGATACTTGCCCCACCAATTCACTGGATAAGCGCCGGAGGTCTGTCCACACAATGGGGTGAAGACTACCAGTTTAGGCATTATAGTTATCCTGAGCCACGGTACTCGGAAATTAAGATGATATATAGAATAGGTGGCAATTACTTTGGAACTCTCCCGGAAGGTCGCCGATGGGTAGAGGCATACCAGAGTCCTAAAATAGAATTTACCGTGGGGCAAACGATATGGATGGAGGCTGAAACGCCTTTCATGGACATTGTGCTTCCTGCCTGTACACATTTTGAAAGAGATGATATCAGCGAGTGGGCCTCAACGGACTTTAATGTGTGGAGAACCAATTACCGGGTGATCGTGTATCACAAAAAATGTATGGATCCGCTTTATGAATCAAAAAGCGATTCGGAAATACTCACGCTTTTAGCAGGTAAATTGGGATTTGAGGAAGAATTGACCGAAGGCAATACGGATGAGGACTGGATCAGAAAGACCTTTGAAAGAAGCGATATTCCAAAATATATGAGTTACGAGGATTTTAAAGAAAAGGGATATTTCGTAGTACCAATCCCTGAGGATTACAAGCCGAACACTGCCTTCAGGTCATTCTATGAAACTGGGACAGGTCTTGATACTCCTTCAGGCAAAATTGAATTTCAATCGCAGCGTCTTCAGAAATACCTGCCTGATGATAAAGAGAGGAATCCTGTACCTCACTTTGTACCATCATGGGAAGGTCATACAACACCTTTAACTGCTAAATATCCTTTGCAGCTTATAACTCCCCATTCCAAGTTTTCCTACCATAGTCATGGTAATCTGGATCCCTGGACTAGCGAGATATGGATGCACAGGATATATAAAGATGGGCATCATTACTGGCCGCTCCAGATTCATCCCAGCGATGCCAGAACCAGAAGTATCGAGAACGGTGATATCGTCAAAGCGTTTAATGACAGAGCGGCAGTACTGCTGGTTGCCTGGGTAACGGAAAAGATAAGGCCTGGGGTTGTTCATGCTCGCTGTGCAGCAAAGTATGACCCGGTGGAACCTGGAAATCCGAATTCCATTGACAGAGGTGGAGCCGTTAATCTTCTTATCTCATCAAGGTTCATGTCGGCAAACGTACCGGCACAGGTTAATCAGTGTCTTGTAGAAGTAGAAAAATGGGGAGGATAAGCATGGGACAGAAAGCATTAATAATTGATGTAACGAAATGTACAGCATGCTTTGACTGCTTTATCGCCTGTAAAGATGAATTTGCCGGCCAGTCCTGGCTGCCATACAGCGAAGCACAACCTGAAACAGGTCAGTACTGGATACAGGTCGATGAGATTGAAAGAGGGCAGTTTCCCCAGGTAAAAGGTACCTTTGTTCCGAAGCTGTGCATGCTATGCAAGGATCCTCTCTGTGTAAAGGCTGCAAAAAATGGTGCTGCTTATAAAAGGGATGATGGTATTGTCATCATAGATCCAGAAAAGAGTAAAGGACAAAAACAAATAGTGACAGCTTGCCGCTACGGGATGGTCTACTGGAACGAAGAGTTGGAAATTCCACAGAAATGTACTTTTTGTGCCCATCTCCTGGATAAAGGCTGGCAACAACCGAGATGCGTTGAAGTCTGTCCAGCTCGAGTCTTCACTTTCGGAAACAAAGAAGAACTTACTGACTTAATAGAAAAAGCAGAGCAGCTTCATCCTGAGTACGGGACAGCACCGACGGTTTACTATATTGGGCTACCAAAGGCTTTTATTGCTGGTAGCGTATACTGCAATGAAAGTAAAGACTGTCTGGAGTATGTAGAGGTTACACTGATTGATAAAGCTGCAGAGACCAATCTTACTACCAGAACAAACAATTACGGTGATTTTGAATTTGATGGCCTGGAGTCAGGCATAGCATGTTCTCTTAATATCCAAGCTGAGGGGTATTACCCGATCACGATTGAAAGCATTTTACTTGATAAGGATATCTCCCTGGGGAATATTTACCTTCAAAAAATGAGATAGTGATGATGTTGATCGCACGGAATCAAAATACAGAATATATAAAGCTAGTACCTGATAAAGCACAACCTTATTTCGAAAAAGTTCAATCATCCTCTCATTTCCACTAAGAAGATAAACGCCCCGATGGGAAACATCGGGGCGTTACTATTGGGTAAAATAAATCTACCAGTCTGGAGGTCCAACCTTCTCTTGTTTGTCATATCTATCCGTATAGGTGGTACTGAATCCCTTGATAATATTCCAGCGTTCTGCATCGACCTGTTCATCCGGTACAGCACGGATGATAGCGTCGTGGCGTGAAATATAACCTTCTGTGAACTCGGGATGAGTGTGAATGAAGAGATCATTACGCCTGATGCCACGCAGAACTCGTTCACCCATCTCCAATGGATCCATGAAAACTCTTTGCATGTCTTCCATTGAACGTGGTCTTTCTCCAGACCTTTGAGGTAACCCGGTATCACCTTCGTTCCTGAGATGCTCGGGACGGTTTTCCCAGGTTGATTGTCCCAGATTGGTCCTTGTCGGTCCTGGATAAAGAACAGAAACTCCGATATCACTATCCTGGAGTTCAACAGCCAGGCATTCCATGAAGCCGGTAACCGCATACTTGGAGGTGCAGTATATGGCCATGCCACCTGTAGCCAGAAGACCACATGTAGACGAAGTTGAAACGATATGACCTTCTTCACCGTGCTTGAGCATGCGCGGTAGCATGGTCAGCACTCCGTTAATAACACCCCCGATATTAACACCCATTCCATAGTCCCAGTCCTTGAAGGTTGTTTGCGCGGTAGGGCCGCCACCCATGCCAACTCCGGCATTATTGAAGAGTACGTGTATATTCCCAAATACGGATTCTGCTTCATCGGCAGCTCTCGCGTAGGCTTCTCGATCCGTAACGTTAAAGCAAATACCGTGGACTTCACCCCCGTTTTCTTTGAAATACTCTAAAACTTCGTTTATAGCGTGCTGCCGTGCGTCAGCGATTACTACCTTCATGCCGTTTTTTACGAACACCTTGGTCGTACCCAGCCCGATACCACTGGCACCACCGGTGACAAAGGCAGTTTTATCCTGAAAGTTTTTCATATTAAACCTCCTTCTTTCGTTACGGACTAAGTGGAAATTGTTAAATCTTAATTCCACATGACCCGTCTTTGCACACTACAGGTTCCGGCATACGGAGTGGTTTTTGATCTTTCTTTACTCCTGTTTTTGGTATCCACTCATCTATTGAGATGGTCTGGAAATAGGAGAAATCCGTCGCAACCCAGAACGGATTCATTTCACCACCAACTACAATGAAGTTAACCATATCCGGCCGTCTCATGGGGGGATTCAGTTGTTCAATGACCCAGTCACTCAATTTAGCCGGATCTTCAAATCCCTCATCATACTTAAGGCTCCTGGCAACGAGCGGATCAATGAGATAGGTGAATGACATACCCATTCCTTTTACCTGTAGTGCAACTTCCCGCGTCGTTTCAGATGGTCTCATTCCAAGCATAATAACATTCCAGCCACGGAAAAGGCTGATGGTACTCTCGTTGGGCTTGTAACCTTTCCGCACGTGGAACGGTTCCCAGACGCTATTCTCCTCATTCTCCGCACAGCACATATTGTTGTAGTTGATAGTCGTGCCGGTAGTAGCGGTGAAGGTTGCTCCGGGACGCATATCGCCGAAGCAAATACTCATCAGCGTCCAGGCACGGCCGATTACCGAGTTGGCATAGTTGACCGGGCTAAGGGCACCAAGACCACTATTCATGCCTATCTCATTCCTTATCGGTCCGTTCACGATCATCATGCTGGCAAACGAAGTGGTGGAACTTGGCATCGATGGTCGTCCAGAAGCCCCAAGAGCGAGGATAACCGGGAAATGTTCTGGTCGGCATCCCGCCATGACAGCAATAACAGCGCATTTCTCGACATTGTACTGGAGACGTTCTTCGTGAGTCGTTACCGACATCATGCCAACGTATTCATCTGGTTTGCGGTCAGTACCTGTCAGCATCTCGGCAACTCGTTCTTCGGTCGGCAGTATGATCGGTAGACCATCGGTCCAGCCGTTTTCGAGGAACATTCTGTGCAGGTTTTCTTCAGTATCCGGTTCAAGCAAGCGGGGCCGTTCAGGTCTTTTTCCTGCCTTGAAATTCCTTTCGAAATCGGAAAGCGGTCGAGTAAGAGCATCATCTATTTCTTGAGTGATAGGTATCCCGGTGATGGGATCGTTACCTTCGATGTAGCGGTGGAGTGTTTCTCGTGGAACCCATCCGACCGGGTAAGGTGGATAGGTAAATCGGAGGGCCATGCCATGGCTTAATTTATCTCTTTCGACGTAATCGGCAAACCGGGCGGTAACAACAGGAGCGGTAGGAATTCCATAGTCGTTTTCCATGGTGCGTGAGAATTCGGCGACACTCGCCGAGCAGCCGTCTCAGCCACCGACCCCGAACACGACGGCATCTCCGTTTTGCTTTATCTCCCTCCAGAGATCAGGCTCGTCGGTGAACATGCTGGTGGTCTTGTTCTTAAGGATTGTCTTCACACCGGGTCGGTTTTTCGCGAACCAGTCCTGGAGTTCTTCCATGAATTCCCTGCCGCCGGCAAAACCGGTATTGACAAGGTAGACCGCCTTGCCTTCGAGAGTATCGAGACGCTCCGCCATTTTCAGTGAACTCAGATTTTCGGAAGTGTCTCTCGGTTGATAAGTAGGATCATGGATAGCGAACATTGGAGAGTCGATTTCGAGTCTTCTGCCGAATATTCCACTCGGCTGACCAATCGGATCCAATACCACACACTTGTTACTCATTGCACACCTCTTATTCATATTTTATGTAGTATTATATTAGAGTTTATTATACCTCTTAATTGTTATACTTACACTTATAAAAACTTGAACGAAACAATCAGTCGGCAATATTATTAATTTGAGCAATACATCATTGACCTAGATGAGAGTGGGAATGGATAGGGTAGAATTATTACAGCTATGTGATTTTATGAAACAAGCTGAAATAGAGAGTTGTGACTGGCTGCTTGCCGGATCCAATCATGTGTTTGTGGTGAGGATGGTACATGATGGACGGGAATTAAAATCAATCTATAAACCATGCCAGGGTGAAGCACCCCTCTGGGATTTTCCGGACGGGACTCTTTATAAGAGAGAATATGCTGCGTTCCTGATAAGTCTGGAGATCGAATGGTACTTTGTACCTCCAACAATTATTCGTCAAGGTCCATATGGCATTGGCTCGATGCAATACATGGTAGAAATTCCGAAAAGAATAAGAAATTTCAACGATACTATTGTAGATGTTTTGCTACTTAAAAAAATTATTTTGTTTGATTACCTGGTAAATAATGCCGATCGAAAGATCAGCCATTTGCTTAATGATAAATACGGTCGACTTTGGATAGTAGATCATGGTTTGACTTTTAACTCAGTACCGAAACTGAGGACAGTTTTCTGGGACTATGCAGGTCAGAAGATACCAAAGGAAATGGTAGCTGATATTAAAATACTGCGTGATAGACTGAAGCAAGGCAGAGATATACGGAATAAACTTCTCCAATTACTTGACAAAAAAGAAATAGAAGCTCTGGATATTCGCATAAAAAAAATACTCCAGGAAGCTGTATTTCCCCATCCCACTTCATCCTGGAGTGTGCCCTTTCCCTGGTATTAACTATTGTGAGTATCAATAAAATACGAATTAAAATGTGTAATTAAATATGAACCAAGAAAACGTTGATATTGCGATGCTAGAAGAGATTGATAATTTCTCCGTAAATATTGCCAGGGAAGCAGGGCATATTTTACTTGAACATTTTCAAAAGCCTCTGGAAATAAATTACAAAGGTGAGAAGGATACCGATCCAGTGACGACAGCCGACCGTATTTCGGAAGAATATCTAAAACAAGCAATAAAAGAAAAATTCCCTGAGCATCGTATCTTGAGCGAAGAAGAGGGTATCTCTTGCCACTATTCTTCTCCCTTTACCTGGGTACTGGATCCTCTGGACGGTACCGCTAACTTTATTAATGGTCTGCCTTTCTTTGCTGTCTCTATCGGAGTATTATGGCGAAATCTCCCTGTAGCAGGAAGTATCTACGTGCCGGTCAGTCACAAGACTGCGGAAGGCGTTTATCACGCCTTTCTTGGAAACGGAGCTTTTTATGAAGATGAAAGGATAACGGTTGCCATAGATTCACTACGACAGTCTCTTTCGGAAATGCCATTTCAATATCGCAGTCAGTTCCGTTTATCCGGAAAAAGTAGAAAAGAACCTTACGAAGTCAGGAATCTTGGCAGCATTGCTCTTGAACTTGCTTTGACAGCATGTGGAGTTTTTCAATTCGCTCTATTTAACAGTCCTAAATTATGGGATGTACTTTCTGGAGTTGTTCTGGTTAGAGAAGCCGGGGGACTTATCTTTACTTATGAGAAGAAGAGTAAAGACTGGAAAGAACTCCACGAATTGGAAACAGAGAAAACAGGGATCGATACAACACATGAGTCTTTCCAGAGTTGGTCATCCCCTCTCATTGCAGGAACACCGGGTATAGTCAATAAGATCGTTAAAGACATCCGTATTCATCGCCAACCTCAAGACTGGATAAATGTTCTACGACCAGGATACAAGAAGCTGCGGGAGTCTATAGGCAAGGATTTACTTAAGCAGAAGTCGTAGAAAACGATAGAATATCAGGCAGTCAATTTTGCATGGGACAATCATGTCCTGTCGGATCGATAGGTCTGCCGCAAAGCTTGCATCGAGGTCTACCGGCTGCACAAATCTCTCTTGCCAGATTTCCCAGCCTTCTTACTTTCCTAGGATTAATCCGGCAACTCACCATAATACCATCAACGTTTTGTGGGCCTAATGCATGAACAAGGAACTCGAAAACTACCTTTTCATTGTCAAAACCAATACCAATCTGGTCTACCTCAAATTCACCTGAAGGCAATCCAACGGGTAGGTCATCACCGGAAGATTGGATTGATGGTTCATTTGAATATTGTCGGAGTTCTTGAGACAGCCTAACAATAAATTGATCGATAGCAATTGATAAAGCTTCAAGATGTTCTTTTTCCAGCCATAACCGAATCCATTCCTCTTTCTCTCCTATAACAAGGAAGAATGTTCTTTTGCCGGGCACTCCTACCGAAATAACGGAAAGCAAGCCTGGTTCGTCAAAATCATAGCTTTTCCCCAACATATTCTTCAGTTTATCATGCTTTTCATATTAAAAGCATTCTGTTTCATGGAAGACAGGCATGGTTCTTGTTGTGACGGATATATTGCTAGACTTTATATTTTTCGATAGCCTTCATGTTCAGATCCAAACCGATTCCCGGCGATGTCGGCAGGATATAATAACCGTTTTCCCAAACAAACGGTTCTACCACGATTTCATCAAAGTAACCGCCACCTTTATAAATACTTTCCTGGATAAGGAAGTTGGGTATTACAGCATCAATTTGCAGAGCCGCCGCGGTAATAACTGGTCCTCCCCAGACGTGAGGTGCCATCTGAGCGTAGTAACCTTCTGCAACAGCTGCAATTTTCTTGCATTCGGTGATTCCACCGCATGAACCAAGATCAGGTTGCAGATACACAGCAGCTCCGTCTTCAAGCAACCTTGTGAAATCATAGACGGTAGAGAGTCTTTCACCGGTCGCAATGGGAATAGAGGTACTCCTGGCTACTTTAGCCATCTCCTTGGTGTTCTCGGGCGGTACAGGCTCTTCGAACCACAATGGTTTAAATGGTTCGAGTACCTTGGCAAGGCGGATTGCTGAAGCGGTAGTTATCTGACCGTGAGTTCCGATCAGAATATCAGCCTTGTTACCGACAGCATCACGAAGTGTTCCTATGGTTTCTTCCACTTTCTCATATTGTTCCAATGTCATATTAAACGGATTGCGGTATCCACCTCTATATCTCAAATTCGGATCAGCTGCTTCTTGAGCAGTCAAAGGTGGTTCAAAGTGCACCATTGGCACCGGGTCTAGTTTTAAACCTGTAAAGCCTTCTTCAACCAGGTACCGTGCATTTTCCGCTATCCAGCCTGCATCGAACCAGTCGGAACGTACTTCTCCTCCTGTCTTAATATTATAGATATAGGTATAACTCCGTACTTTCTTCCTGAAAACGCCACCAAGCAGGTTGTATACCGGTTGATTACATACTTTACCAGCAATATCCCATAGTGCCACATCGATAGCGCTAACAAGTCCCTGTGTAAAGTATTCCGAATGACGACAGGAAAGCGCTGTGTAGAGTGTTTTCGATAAACGTTCTCTATCTAACGGGTTTTCACCTTTCAGATGAGTTTCAAATATTTCCTCCATCAGAGTCTTATAGCTCTTCTGTAAACGATAAAATACGCCGAGAGTAGCCGTTTCACCCCAGCCGTATATCCCTTCATCGGTATGCAACTTTATAAAGAACCAGTAGGTACCACCATAACCGGGTGGGGGTACTTCCACAATAAAAGTCTCAAGTTTCGTTAGTTTCATTTGAATACCCTCCTTCTTTCAACAGAATTATTTTATCAATGATTTCTTGAAAAGTTGTACCGGGTTTATGCAAGAGTGTTTACATGATACAACATTCTTTTACTAAGATGAAACTACATATATAAATACTAAAGGTTTTTTACCATTCTCTTGCAAGAATCGCGCTGGATTTCCCTGGTAGAGGCTATTTGTACCGAGGTTTTTCGGTTTTCGTGATCATTTGGATAGGCTTCACTTAGTATTCAATATGTATTGACGAGATTTGAGTCGGTTGGTTATTGTACACATAAAACTTCGAAATATTATAATTGTGATTAAAAATAAACAGGAGATAATTCCAAGATGGAAAAAGAAACTGCTCAATATAATGAAGAACAAAAACAGTTAAAGCAGGTAATCGAGAAAAAGTATGGTAAAACAACAGAACAATTATATGATGAAAGAGAAAAACGGGCTAACGATGCAATAGAACTTATGGAACCGGACAGGATGCCTATCACGATAAACGCAGATCCTGCCAGGTACACAAATATTCAGCGGTCAGCAGCATATTATGACCCTATCGGATGGAAACGAGCTGTAAGAAAGATAACGCTTGATTTTGAACCAGATTTGTGTAATGCGGGTTTACCGACATCCGGAGCAGCAATGGAAATGCTGGGTGTTACAAACAGACTCTGGCCTGGTGGGCCACTTCCTCCTGATTATGAATATCAGTTCGAAGAAATGGAGTTCTTGAAAGAAGATGAAATTGATATGTACTTGACTGATCCTACAGATTGTATGATTAGAAGAATTCTACCTCGTATATATAAGTCTCTCGAACCATTGACGAACCTACCTCCATTAGGATTAATGATGCAGGGATTTGACGGTATCACCCCAATGTTTGCCACTCCTGAATTTGCACAGGCTGCTGCAGCATTAGCAAAAGCAGGTAAAGAAACACAGAAATTCCGCGAAACGATCGGTAATTCCTACGGTGATCTCGAATACCTCGGCTTTCCTCCTTATTCACAATTGGGTGTTGGCGGGATCGGCGGAGCTCCATATGACACCGTATCAAGCTTCCTGAGAGGGATGAAAGGTGCGATGCTGGATATGTATCGGCAGCCTGAAAGATTAATAAAATTGTGTGATACGATCCTGGACAGGCGGATTGCTCTGGCTGTTCGTCCCGAACCTCTCAAGTCAGGTAAGCCAAGAAGAATAGGCATGCCTCTCTGGCGGGGTGATAAGTCTTTCATGTCCGAAAAACAGTTCGATACATTTTACTGGCCAGGATTAAAAAGAGCTTTACAGGCAGTGATAGATCTCGGTTGCGTTCCGATACCGGTTTTTGAAGCGGAATTCGGAGACCGGCTGGAACGTTTGCTCGAACTACCAAAAGGAAAAATCATCGCTTCGATTGAATACGTTGACCTGGTCAAAGCGAGAGATATTCTTAAAGGTCATACCTGTCTAATGGTTCGAGGTCCGTTTTCACTGAAAAAGGCTTCACCACGGGAGGTTGTTGATTGTTATAAGGATATCTTTGACAGGTATGGAAAGGGCGGCGGAATATTCCTCAACATACGACTCCCCGACGATTGCAGTATTGACACGATACAATCGATGCTTAACGAAATCAAAGATTACGTCAGATATTAATTCCCCATAATTACATTAGCAACTACGACTAAAAAGGAGATTTGGAATGATAAGAGATTTGATAGTAGCAAACAGGACCTGCAGAAGGTTCAAGCAAGATTTCAGGATAGAACTTGAGACCCTCCGTGAACTGGTTGATTTGACAAGGTTCACAGCTTCGGGAAGTAATATTCAACCATTAAGATATATGCTGTCCGATGAACCGGTGAGAAACGATCTGATATTCCCGACTCTTGGCTGGGCAGGACAGATCGCAGACTGGCCAGGTCCTGCAGATGGTGAACGACCCTCGGCCTATATTATTATTCTCGCCGATACCAGCGTGAATAACAGGTTTTGTGAGGTAGATGCCGGACTGGCGACTCAGAGTATTATGCTTGGAGCAAGAGAAAAAGGTCTGGGTGGGTGTATGCACTGGTCAGTGAAGAGAGATGATTTGAGGAGAGCTCTGGATATACCGGAACGTTATGAAATTCTCTATGTATTATCTCTCGGTAAACCTGATGAGAAGATAATAGTCGAGAAAGTGGGATCCGACGGGAAAACTAATTATTGGCATGATAGGGATGGTACACACCATGTGCCTAAGCGTGAATTAGATGACATCATTATAGGATAGTTTTATGCTTGAGTAGAATGGAGGTACACTAAAAAGCAAGGTATTTAAAATGCCTGGAAATAAGAACTTACAGAGACAGTCGATCAGGGGCACTTTCGAATTGTAATAGGTTTACAGGAGGAACGATGAAGCTTCTTTTCTTTGATGATTTCAGGTTGGGTGCACTCAAAAGTGATATGGTAATCGACCTATCGGATTCTATCCAGAAAATCTCATACACCGATCCGCAAAGTTTAATGAATACGATCATTGAGAATTTTTTAGACTACCAGGAAGAATTACAATCTATAATAGACAATAGTCGGGGAGTACCGGTTAATCAAGTATCGATCAGACCTCCTTTACCGAAACCTGCAAATATTGATTGTATGGCAGTCAATTACATGGAGAACGGGACGTTGTCAGAAAAACCACCGTTCAACGCTTTCCAGAAGTCACCCGGTAGTATTATAGGTAACGGTGATACCATGATACTGCCTGATGTTCCAGCCACAATTTTTGAGGGTGAAGCTGAATTAGGGGTAGTCATCGGCAAACGTGCTTCCCATGTGAAAGCTGCTGATGCTATGAATTATGTCTTTGGCTATACCAATTTCATTGACGGATCAGCCAGGGGTTTACCGTCCCCCATCAACGTGTTTTATCAGATGAAATCAAGGGATACCTTTGCTCCTATTGGTCCTTGTATAGTAACTGCCGATGAGATTCCTGATCCTCATAATCTTAATGTGAAACTCTGGAATAATGAGATTTTGATGCAGGATTTCAACACATCGGATATGGCCAATAGAATCCCGGAGTGTATTGAATGGATTACCTCTATTCATACCCTGGGCCCGGGAGATATCGTAGCTACCGGTACTAATCATGGAGGTTTAAATCCATTCCAGGATGGCGATTCGATAGAAATGGAGATAGAAGGATTAGATCGGCTGAAAATAAAGGTACGGGATGATTTGAAACGTACCTGGGCGAGGGAGACCAGATCGGAACGGCAGCAAAAAGGTCTTAAAGGATTCACCCCACAATTGACTGGCAAATACGCCTGATGTGATCAGACGTAATTGACACTTTATGACACTCGATTAAATATGAATTTTGAAAAATGATTCAGTATATAAACAGACCGAGGATCTTCTAGACAGCGTATAGGTTTACTACTAATCTTTAACGGATAGAAATATATCCACCAGGAATGCCATCCTTGGACAGAACAATTTGCCATAGTTGATTCTTCCGGGCACGAAACGAGCCTGCGCAAGAGAGTAAATAGTAACGCCACATACGATGAAATCGTTCATCATAGTTCGTTTTCAATACATCCCAGCTCTTTTCAAAATTTCGGTGCCAGGCCATAAGTGTCTTATCATAATCGGCACCAAAACTGTGCCAGTCTTCCATAACGAATAATCCTTCAATTGCTTCCCCCAACTGCTTGATTGACGGTAACATCCCATTGGGGAAAATATACTTGTTGATCCACGGATCAACCGAAGTTCTGGATTGATTTCCTCCAATAGTCTGTAACAGGAACAAACCTCCGTCGTTAAGACATCGATGTGTTAATTCCATAAAAGTCCGATAATTCTTATAACCAACATGCTCTATCATACCTACGGATACGATACGGTCGAACTTCTCGTCAACATCACGATAATCCTGTAGCCTTATCTCAACCGGTAAATCCCTGCATAGTGTCTGGGCAACTTCAACCTGTTCAGCTGATACTGTCACACCCACCACCTCAACCTGGTATTTTTCGGCCGCATATCTGGCGAGACTGCCCCAACCACAACCTATATCCAGTATTTTCATCCCGGGTTGAAGTCCCAGTTTCCGGAAAATTAATTCCAGTTTGTGTTCCTGAGCTTCATCCAGAGAGTCAGCTTTTTGCCAATACCCACAGCTATAGGTCATCCGTTTATCAAGCATTTTCATAAATAAATCATTTCCGATATCATAATGCCGCTCGCCTATCTGAAATGCTCTCTTCTTTGATTGCATATTAAATAATCGTGCGCATAATACATTAGCTAATAAAAACCAGTTCTGTTTGACCTGACTCTCAATGTCTGTCCGGAGTACACGGTAGAAGAATTCGTCAAGTTGCGTGCAGTCCCACCAACCATCCATATAGGACTCACCTAAGCCGAGAGAACCCCATGTCATGACTCTATCGTAGAAGTCATCATTATGGACAGAAATATGCCAGGGATCATTACCACCAATTTCTATTCCTGCCATAGAAAATAACTTATTAGCTATATCTTTGCTTTTCACTGAGATAAGCTACCTTCCAATAAATCCTTGCTTTGTCTGAAACGTTATTGAAAATGTGAAGATATTAGTTCGATATCTTCTTCGGATAATCGCCAGTTTGCAACTTCAGCGTTCTGCTCCAGGTGCTCTGGATTGACTGCTTTGGGAATGGCAATCACATTTTCATGAGTAATAAGCCAATTGATCGCTACCTGGGCGGACGTTTTACCATATTTCTTGCCTATATTCGATAAAAATTCATCTTTCGCCAGATTCCCTCTCGAAAGAGGCCAGTAAGCCATGACTGTGATATTATGCTTAACGCAATAAGGAAGCGTCTCTTTTTCAATATCCCTGTCCAGCAGGCTGTAAGGGAGCTGGTTAACTGTGATGACATTATTCTCAAGGTAACTGCTGGCTTCCTCCATCTGCCTAACGTTAAAATTACTGACGCCGATGAATTTTACTTTTCCATGCCTGACTAACTCCTCCATCGCAGGCATGGTTTCCTTTAAGGGTACATCGGGATTAGGATGATGAACCAGGTATAAATCAAGCCGATCGATACCCAGTCTCTGGAGACTTCTTTCAGCCGCTGTGAGAACTTCTTCATACTGCAAATGGTCCGGCCAGACCTTGGAGACTATGAATAAGTTATCACGGGGAAAAGACCGGATGGCTTCACCAACAAGCTCTTCAGCATGACCGTCGGCGTACTTTTCGGCGGTATCTATTAACGTCATACCCAGTTCGATACCTTTTCTTATTGCCTGGATACCTTCGTCGTCCTTCGATCTGTCTGGTGAAAGACCACCTCCGATTTCCCAGGTGCCGATACCTACTGCCGGGACTTCTATACCGGTATTTCCGATTTTTTTGTAGATAATCATTCTTCCTCTTCCTCTCTGCCGATCTCGCGCAATCCAAACTTAATTGTCATCCGTTATCGGGTAATATCGGTTAGTCATTAGGTAATTTAAACGATAACTAAGTACGTCAACTCAGGTAAAATGGGCTGGGTTTTGTCAGGTTTAGATCCTTTTTTTTATATTTTCTCATGTATCCGTAGTAAGAAAACTCTTTATAGTATAAGGCGAGCGGAAGTTCTGTATTATCGAAATATTTCTTCCAGAGTATAAGGAATTTATCCTTTATATCTGTGTTCAGAAGTCATTTTCCCTCCCTAAAACTATTTTTTGTTTTTTAGTCTTAATCTGGAAACACACGATGGGGATTCAAAATGTTATTTGGGTCGAAAGTTTTTTTGATTTCCTTCATCAAAGTCCAGATACCTGTATCAGGCCATAGTGGTGTGTTATGAAGTCTGATTGTGCCCAGGCCATGTTCTCCTGTCAATACTCCTCCCAGCCTTATGGTCTCGCTGTATATCTCTTCCTTAGCTTGCTCGAGTAAACCTCTATCGGCGAGTTCTTTTAACGGGGTAGGATGCAGGTTCCCGTCCAGTGAATGTCCTGTTATGGGGATCGTCGTGCTGTATTTATCCTCAATATCAAGAATCGACTGGAAAAGAGCAGGAAGGTTTGCTGGCGGCACGCAGATATCCATGAAATCTCCCACAGTTCCCGCCGACTTTTGAGCGGTTGCTATTTCACCCCTTATCCTGATTATGTTGTCCTGTTCTGCTTTTGTCTCTGCCATCAATACGTCTAAAGCGCCATTTTGCTCGCAGATTCCGGCTATTTCTTCCAGTTGAGAATATACTTCCTCTTCTGTTTCGCCTGTACTGATAAAGAATAGATGAGCCTTACCATTTTTAGCAGGCCACTCTGTACCTAGATAGTTAGCGGTCATCTCTACCAGATCATGATCCATGTATTCTGCCGCAAGAGGTACTATCATGTGTGATGCTACGACAGCAGAAACCTTTATCGCCTCGAGTCGTTCACTGAATGAAGCTAACAACAAAGCGCTGTGTCTGGGTTTCGGTATCATCCGAAATACGGCTTTTGTAATTACTCCTAATGCACCTTCGCTGCCTATCATCAAATGCAATAGATCAATACCCATGGCATTCTTAATCAACTTGCCGCCAAGGGTAATTATTTCTCCTGTTGGAAGGACTACTTCAAGACCTTTCACGAAATTTCTGGTGACACCGTATTTTATTGCCCTGGCTCCAGCCGCATTACAGGCAACGATACCACCGACGGCAGCGCCAGCATCGCCAGGTTTCGGTGGGAAAAACATGCCTGCGTCTTCTGCAGCATTAACCAGGTCTGCGTAAGAGACACCTGCCTGAGCAGTTATCATCAGACTGTTCCTGTCGACTTCTTCTATCTGAGTAAACCTCTCAAGAGAGAGAAGAACGCAGTCTATAGTGGGTATTGCTCCGCCTGAAAGCCCACTCCCTCCACCTCTGACAACTACCGGAAATTTCTCCTCATTTGCCAGTTTCAGAATGGCAGATATTTCAGCTGCATTCGCAGGTTTCACGAGAATTACGTTCTCAGCAGGAGACGGCAGCACTGAATCGAACACGGCGTCTCTCATATAGTCCAGCATTTTATCGCGATCAGTAACAACCCAGTCGTTACCGGTAATTTTTCGAAGTTTTTCTATGTCCACTATTTTCTCCTCCGTCGTATTTCCTCGATCAGCCTGGGTACCACTTCGTACAGGTCTCCTACAATTCCATAGTCAGCTATCTGGAAAATGGGTGCAGAAGGGTCGGTATTTATAGCGATGATCACATCCGCTCCCCGCATTCCCGCCATGTGTTGAGCGCTTCCTGATATACCGCAGGCTATATAGAATTTCGGTTTGACTGTATTCCCGCTGAATCCCACCTGATGCTCTCTGCCAATCCAGCCTTCATCAACCAGAGGACGACTTGAACCGACAACACCGCCTAATAGGTCTGCAAGTTCTGCTAATAAACTGAAGTCATCAGGTTTTTTAAGACCCCTGCCACCGGAAATAATGATTTCGGCGCCGGAAATATCCACACCATTTAGCTTTTCCTGGTCAATAATTGTAAAAAATGACGGTACAGGCTGGAATTCTCTACGAATTACCTTACCTTTTCTGCTAATATCTGCCGATCCTGCCTGCATTACTTTGTATCGTACGGTTGCCATTTGCGGTCTGGTGGAGGTTTTTATCCAGGCGAGTATATTACCGGTAAAAGCAGGACGAATCTGTATCAGACTCCCATCTTCATCAATATCGAGCCCAATACAATCTGCGGTAAGGCCCGTGTTTAAGGCTACGGATACGCGTGGAGCCAGTGACCTACCCAGGTTTGTTGCCCCGAAAAGTAAAATTTCAGGACTTTGTTCTCTAACCAGGTCAACAATGGTATGCTTGTAATTCAGCAGATCAAATTCCCTGAGTGAAGGATGATCATAAACGAATACTGTGTCTGCACCGTACTGGATTAGTTCTATTGTTTCCTCAATGATACTCTCACCAAGTAACACAGCTGAGATTTCGACACCAAGTCTATCAGCCATTTCCTTGCTTTTACTCAGTAATTCGAAAGAAATTGGATGGACTTTGCCTTCTCGCTGCTCACAAAAGACCATTATGTTTGAGTGAACCTTCATTCCGGTTTCACCTGGTTATCTAATACCAATACTACTTCCTTAATTGCATCCTCTAGTGAATCTCTGAAAATCCTGCTCTTCCTTTCGTCTTCGGAAGGAACCGTCACCTTATATACCCTGGTAGGCGACCCCTGGACACCGGTTCGGTCGGGAGTGATATAAGGAACTAGGTCAGCACTTACCCAACTTTGTATATCCGTTCTTCTCGCTTTCATCTTATCGCTGAAAGCAGGTAATCGTGGTGTGTTTATGTCTTTGG
>DUFA01000120.1 GCA_011191975.1 Dehalococcoidia bacterium | reverse complement strand
TATAAAGCGCCGGCATCATCTCTACAGCTCTTTCTTCCGGAAGCATGGTCTCGATTAAAGACGGGTCGAGCACACCCGGGCCTGACCGTTCTTCATTCGAAACGGTGTGTTTACCGCCACAAAATGTGCATCCAAGCATGAGACTGATAATTCTGTTATGGTGCATTAAAGCGAAATTCTGTGCTATCATTCCTCCAAGGGAAATGCCGAAGACATGGGCTTTGTCGATACCGACAGCATCCATCAGACCAGCAACATCGTCAGACATCATTCTCATTGTATAGGGAATATCCGGCTTGTCGGTTTTCCCGACACCTCGATTATCAAATGTCACTACTTTAAAATTTTCGGTAAGGAGAGGAAGTATTCTGAACCAACGGAAGTGGTCGCCACCCAGTCCCATGATGAGTACCAGAGGGTCTCCTTCGCCGTGGATTTCATAATACATGTTGATATCATTTACTTTAACTACGGGCATTGAGTTACCACCAATCTATCATTATCTATAATTATTGAATGCGGTAATATCTTCCAGTTTTTCGCGTTTGTGTTCATTGAAAGGTATTGAGTTGTCATGGTAACCGACAGCTATAAGTACGTCGACCTTTTTACTCTGAGGTATGGAAAGTGTTTTCTTGACAGCTTTTTCGTTAAACCATCCTATCCAGCATGTTCCGAGACCCAGTTCCTCGGCCTGGAGAACGAAATGTTCAACAGCAATGCCAATATCTAATAGATAAAATTGAGTTCCTCGAAATACAGCCGCAATCCTGGTAAAGAATTTCGACCGTTCGGATATAACGACCAGGATAACCGGTGCTTTCTTGCAGAAAGAATTTATAAAATACGGACCGTTGAAAGTATCCTTACAGAATCTGTCTCTTAACACGGGGTCATCCACTACCAGGAAACTCCACGGCTGAGAATTACTTGCGGATGGAGCCAACCTGGCAGCCTCAAGGCAGGTCATTAATTTCTCTCTCTCGACAGGTTTATCAAGAAAATCCCTGACACTTCGTCTCTGCTTGATCAAGTCAATTAAGGGCATGACTATCCTTACAACTCCACTACGATGATTCTTGATTTACCTAAAACGGTAGACTTATAACCTCTGTAGTACTTCCAGTCGGTGAAACGATTCAGCCCATTCGCAACCAGCTTGTTTCCCGGCGTTCTTGTTCCCTTCCTTTAAGAAGTTTAGGAAATCAGGAGCACTCCCGTTCGGGCCTATTTGACTCTGGTGAACCTCAACGGCTTTCATCTTAAGGTCGAACACATCGGAAATGTCGCTATAATAGTTTGGTTGACTGCTCATCCAGAGATACATTTCCTTCGCATGGTGAATCTCAAGGCCTTCTGCCATAAGATCACGATAATAATTTACTGCAAGGGCCATTGGCCATACGGCATCCAGAACAGCTCTGCCGATGGCGCGATGGTCCGGATTAGAGAAATACGGAGGATTATTGGGATCACAGGTAATCACAATTTCCGGTCGGAATGTCAGGAATAACCTGAGGATTTCTTTCTGCAGACCTGGTACATTCTCAAGTCCAAGGTCAGGATGTCCCATAAACACTAATTCCGTTACGCCGAGTATTTTGGCAGCCTCCCTCTGTTCATTTGCCCTTATCCTGGCGAGTTCGTCGGCAGGAATGTCAGGATTACTCGACGCTTTATCTCCGTTAGTAGCTATGACATAGACAACCTTTTTACCTTCTTTTATCCACTTGGCTGCGGTTCCCCCAAAACCGAAGTCATTGTCGGCTGGATGGGGTGAAATAGCCATTGCATATACGGGTCCTTTACTCATTAACATACTCCTCAAACGTATTTACAGGATATTTTATAGGAATCTGGCAGAGAATGATATAGTTATAAAAACAAAAAGTAAGGGAGAATGAATTCACTCCCCCTTTAATCTCGTAGTGTAGTAACTTTATAGAATGACCAGACGTTACTTAACCATTTCCTTTATGGCAGCCTTTGTGGCAGTTTTATCATAACCGTACTTGGCGCGTTGCTCAGCACCACTCCCAAAACCGGCATATACTTGAGGGATACCGAGTCGCTTGAATTTCTCAGGATACACGCCATTGTCAGCAAAAACGTCAGCGACTACACTTGCCAGACCACAATCCATAAGGTGGTCTTCAAGAACAAGAATTTTACCGACTTCTTTCGTTGTCTGGATAATAAGATCGGTATCGACGGGTTTGATGGAGTACATATCAATAACTCTGACACTGATACCGTCTTCTTTCTCGAGTTCATTCGCCGCTTCGATAGCTTGAAATACCGTATCGCCGTGGGAGATTATGGCCGCATCTTTACCTTCCCGGGCAACGAGTCCCATCCCGATCTTAAATTCAATGGTGCCAGGCTCATAGATTATTCTATCCTGCTTACCTTGAGCAAGACGAATATATATCGGGTGAGGGTAATCGATACTCAGGTGCATGATATCCCGTATCATGTTCGGATCCCCGATAGACATTACCGTCATGTTGACCATGGATTTCATAATCGCGATATCTTCCATCGCATTATGTGTGGAACCGCCACCGGATGAAAGTCCGCCGCCGGTACCGATCAGACGAACAGGGAGATCCTGGTAGGCTATATCGGTTCTATTTTGTTCACAGGCACGCATGGTCATAAAGGGGATCATCCCGGCAATAAAGGGTATGTTCCCTTCCAGAGCAAGACCGGCAGCGATACCAGCAAGGTTAGGTTCTGCTATTCCGACGTCGATAAACCTGTCAGGAAAGTCTTTTCTAAACGCCGAAATCCAACCGCCCGTGTCGGCGGTAAGTGCCCATACGTTATCGTACTTTTCACCCAGTTCGTGAAGCGTATCACCAATGATAGAACGGGCAGAAGCGAAACTTCCGAAATTCATCGAAATTCTCATTATGCTGCACTCCTTTCTTTCTCGCAGGCAGCGTCAACTTCTGCCATTGCTTTTTCCATGTCCTCAGTACTGAGAGCGCCGGCGTGCCAGCCGATCACTCCCTCCATGAATGAAACGCCTTTCCCCTTTACCGTATTTGCAATAATTACGGTAGGTTTATCGCTTGTAACAGATGGTAGATTATCGAGAGCGTCTATTATCTGGTTCATGTTGTGCCCATCTATTTCGACGGCGTTCCATCCGAAGGCTTCCCACCTTTCAGGATAGTGTTCAAAACTCATGGACTCATTTGCGAAGCTGGTCATAAGCTGGCTGTTCTTATCGACGATACCGATAAGATTGCCCAGTTTATAGGAACCGGCAGTATTCGCGGCTTCCCAGACCGAGCCTTCACAGGTCTCTCCATCCCCCATCATGCAGAAAACCCGATGATCCTGTTTTTTCTGTCTGGCGGAAAATGCCATACCTACCGATACTGCCAAGCCATGTCCGAGAGAACCAGTAGAACATTCTGCTCCGGGCAGGTAGACTTTGCAGACATGCATTCCGTACGGACTGTCAAGTTTTCCGTATCTCTTCAGGATATCATCGTAATCGAAGAATCCTCTCAATGCCATGGCGATATACATGCATACCGCGCCGTGTCCTTTGCTGAGGATAAACCGGTCTCTTTTCGGATCCTGGATATCGTCGGGATTAACATTCATTCCATGATGATAGAGACCGATGAGGAGATCCGTCATCGAGAGGTCTCCCCCGATATGCACCACACCTTCATAAGTGCCGCAGAGATAGAGTAATTTCTTACGCATATCACATGCCAGCTCTTTCAGACGTGCCACTTCTTTTTGGTCAGCCATTCAATACCTCCTTTTTCATTCTTTAAAATTATACTTACCTTAATGTATCTTAAACTCTCCACTTGTCAACCGATGCGCTACCCGAATATCCGTATTCGGAAGCCTTCCATAACGGGCTTGTTTCACCACCGACGACAATAAGATTAATGTTCTCGGGCATATGGAACGGAGCGAATAAGGCGTCATCCGGTAAAGCTTTCCAGGTTGCGAATGGCTCCACACCTCTAGCAGCTTCGGATGAAACCAGCATATCGATATGGTCGGTCTTCCAGTAATCTTCGGCTTTTATTCTGATATTCTCGGAGAGGTGCCTGCAGTAGTCCATCTTTGTCTCGAATCCCTCGTTATCTTTTAGATTCCGGGCGACAAGGGGATCCATTACAATGGTAGCCCGTGAACCGAGTGGTGGTATAGCCGTGTATTGCCGGCTGAGTTCCTCGTGCAAAGGACGATTTGCCGCGCATCCAATGCTGTTGACCATCGCCCAGCCTCTGAACAGACTGATGACGCTTTCCTCGGGCTTATATCCTTTATCGACGTGAAAAGGTGTCCAGGGACTTCGTTCCTCATTCTCGGCAATACACATGTTGTTGTATAACTCATTGCAGCCCTGGGAACTCCAGAGAGTCCTCTTTATCCTAGCGTATCCCCAGCAGATGCTCATCAGTGTCCAGGCTCTTCCTATCACCGAATTCGCCTGGTTTATCGGACTGAACGCTGCAATGCCGGAGTTCATCTTTAATTCATTACGAATAGGACCGTTTACAAGAATCATACTACCGAAAGCTGTCGTGGAAGGAACGATTGATGACTGTCTCATCGATGCTATTGTAAGGATAACCGGAAAGTACTCCGGCTTTGCACCAGCCATCACTGCTGCTACAGCGATGTCACGGACGGTATACTTGATGATCTCATGATGGTCGTGATCGTAGGCTTGTCCAACCTCCTCATCAGGTGAATGCTTGGTGCCGGTCAGCATTTTTTGGACCCGTTCTTCGGTGGGGAGAATGATCGGCAGCCCGTCTGTCCATCCCCTGTTATAGAATGCCTGCTGCAGGTTATCTTCGGTATCCGGTTTTATCTCTTTCGGGAACGCAGGTTCAGTAGATGGCTTCGAGCCGTTCTTCTTCTTTTTCTGAGGTTTGGTCAAGACATCAAGAATTTCATCGATAACCGGTCTTCCGGTTTCCGGGTCATTCCCTTCGAGAAGTTTTTTGTAGAGGGTGTCGGGTGACATTCCGATAACAGGATCGGGAGTGTAAATGATTGGTAATGCGATCGCCCTCGGATCTGCCTTGGCAACCGCTTCCATTGTATATGCTGATATAGGAGCTACAGGAATGCCGTAATTCTGTTCCAGGTTGACTCCGCCGCCGGCAACTGCCGCGACACAGCCCGGTCAGCCGGCAACGCCGAGGATGACGGCGTCCCCTTTTTCTTTTACCTCTTCCCAGAGTTCGTTATTGTCATCGGAAAATACATGGCCGGGTTTTTTACGCGGTATGGTGGTAACGGAAGGCATATGGTCGTTGAACCATCTCTGCACTTCCAGCATAAAGTTATAACCACCTCCAAATCCGATATCCACCAGGTATATAGTCTTGTTGTCCAATGTATCAAGCCGTTCGGCGTAGGTGATAGAACCGGGATCGAATCTGAAAGCTCCTGCCGGTCCGGGGAATCCGGGGGGTGGCTCATCCGGGGCAAGCTTGTACCTTTCAGCTTCAGGACTCACTACGGAAAAAAGCACTTCTTTTGCCATGATTACCTCCATTTTTATGAAATGAACGGAAATGTGGTGTTGGTGAAGTAAGCCCGTTATTTACTGGTAATTATATAACGTTCAGAGCTTTCGCTACAATGTTATCTATACCCCATGCATTGACATGGAACCTCTGACTATTTATCATAACCGGAAAGAGAACACAAACGAGGTGTGGTGAAAATGGAAAAGATACGGATCGGATTTGTACCGGCACACCGGGAACCGTTCGATGAGGAGTGGGCAGCACATATGAGAAAACGATGCCTTGACGTATTCTATGATTTTCCCGAGATGGATATTGTTGTTCCTGACGAAGAACTAACTATAGGAGGATGCATCAGGGATGACGATGAAGCCGAAAAGGTTATTCAGTTATTTTCAGAAAATGGGATTGATGGTCTGGTAATCGGTACCATGACATTTGGAGATGAAGTTTCAGCACTTGCAGTCGCGACGGTGTTCCAGGAATTACCGATTATGCTTTTCGGCACGAAAGAAGGCGAATTTACCGATGAAGGAGGAAGACGGTCCGATTCATTTTGCGGCACCCTGTCTATCTCATCCGGACTCCACCGCAGGCAGATACCGTTTACATTCGGAGGACTGGTTTTTCCGGAGGAAGAGGAATTTCAGTCGAGACTGGGTAATTTTATAAAGACCTGTTATATTTGTAAAGGATTTATTGGTGCGAGGGTGGGAATAGTCGGACCGCGACCGGAACGGTTCGAGACATGCATTTTCAACGAAGATGAGATGATGCGGCAGTTTCAACAAAGGATTGTCCCCGCTTCCTTGCCGGATATTATGAAAATAGCCGATCCCAAAGGGGAAAATGAAAACGCAATTCAGGTACTGATGAACGAGATGAAAAATCAGGCGAATCTGTCAGAGATATCAGATGAGGTGCTTGGAAAGATTGCCGGGCTTGAATATTCTCTTGCCAGGTTTGCCGGTGAAAAGAAATTATCCGCAATAGGAGTACAGTGCTGGACGGCAATGCAGGAAGTATACGGTATTTCTCCATGTTATGCCATGGGTAGGCTGACCGATAAAGGTATCATGACCTCCTGCGAAGTCGATGTTTACGGCGCCCTTACCATGTTGATCCAGTATCTCGCATCGATGGGTAAAGTTGCACCGCATTTCATCGACTGGACAATAAAACACCAGGAGGAGCAAGATACCTTCCTTGGCTGGCACTGCGGAAACGCTCCGCCATCGCTGGCCTGTGATCCGGAGCAGGTAAAAATCAGGTACCAGAGTGTACTGGGTGTAAGTCTTGGTGTTGACCGTTCACAGGGTACGGCAGAATTCCAGTTGAAGGAAGGAACGGTGACGTTCTGCCGTCTTCAGGAACAAAACGGTGACTTCAAGATGCTGATAACAACCGGTGAATCGGTTCATGCAGACCAGGACCTGAGAGGCTCCTGGAGCTGGATAAAGGTCGAGGATCTGGATGATTTATACAGCACACTAATATATGAAGGATTTGTTCATCATGCCAGCATGATACACGGTGATTACCTGGAACCGATTGCCGATGCCTGTATGTACCTTGGGATAGAACCGGTAATTGTATAGAATTAAATAAACACAGGAGGAAATATGTTTAGATTTGGGGTAGCTTCACTGATATGGACCGAAGATTTTACCGAAAAAGACCTGCCGCTTATAGAAAAAGCAAAAGAGCTGGGCTTCGATGTTCTTGATATCAACGTTGCCCATCCCGAACGGTTTCCAGCAGAGAAAGTAAGTGACCAGATAAAGGAAATCGGAATCGAGGTAGTGACGACCATTGGTATGCCCCAAGATTCGAATATTATCCATCCGGACCCGGAAATCAGAAAACAGGGGCTGAACACACTGAAGAAGATGGTGGATATTAACGTCGAGATAGGGTCGAAGATTATCGCCGGTGTCATATACGCCTCCTGGGGATATATTACGGGTAAACCGCGTACCGAAGAAGAATGGAGATGGTCGGTAGAAAATATGCGGGAAGCCGCTGAGTACGCAAAGAGTAAAGGCGATATCATTCTGGCGGTTGAGCCGGTAAACCGATTTGAAACCCATTTCCTCAATATAGCTGAGGATGCAGTAAAGTATTGTAAGGAAGTCGGTACCGGTAATATGAAAATACTCCTCGATGCATTCCATATGATACGCGAAGAAATGAGCTTCACCGATGCCGTGAATATCTGCGGCAAGGAATACCTGGGATATGTGCATGTCTGCGAGAACAACCGGGGAATTCCTGGTACAGGTCTTGTGCCATGGCGAGAGTTCTTCACTGCTTTGAAAAATATCGATTATGACGGACCTCTATCTATCGAGTCCTTCGATCCCGGTTTCGAGGAGTTAAACCGGCTCTGCGCCATCTGGCGGAATTTTGCCGATACCGGTGAAGAACTCGCTGTACAGGGTCTTAAAAACCTGAAGGAAATCGAGAAAAGCCTGGCGTAAAAGGAAATACAAAAATGAGTGTTATGGATATCTTTGATATTTCGGGCAGGAAAGCCCTGGTGACAGGCTCAGCAAGGGGAATCGGTAAAGTGCTGGCATTGACGCTGGCTGAAGCCGGTTGCGATGTTTCACTGGTCGGACTTCATATCGAGGGACTTGAAGAAGTAGCGGATGAGATAAGTAAGATGGGAGTAAAGGCACTGGCGTACCAGGCAGATGTTTCGAAAAAAGACGAAGTCGATAACGCGTTTTCGAAAACCGCCAAGGAATTCGGACGACTGGATATCTGCGTGAATAACGCCGGTGTCAGCTTCCAGATGCCGCTGGAAGAAATGCCTGAAGATGAATGGGACAATATTATCGATACGAACATGAAGGGAGTATTCCTCTGTTCGCAGGCGGCAGCCAGGATAATGATTCCACAGCGAAGCGGTAGTATTATCAACCTGGCATCCATATCCGGTCATGCCGTCAACGTGCCGCAAAAGCAGGCAGTATATAACTCCTCCAAGGCAGGCGTAGCCATGCTGACGAAATCGATGGCTCTGGAGTGGGCTGAATACGGTATCCGCGTCAACGCACTCAGTCCCGGCTATATGAAAACAGAGATGACACTCTCATCGATGTCGCACCTGTTCCCGGAATGGGAAGCCATCACGCCGCTTGGCAGACTCGGCAAACCGGAGGAACTGCGTGGAGCTCTGCTTTTCCTTGCGTCCGACGCTTCCAGTTATATGATCGGTCACGACCTGATAATAGATGGAGGGTACACGATACGCTAGAAATTATTCCATTTCTATCATTACCTTAACTGACGTGGGTCTCGGATTAGCTGCGTATTCGAAAGCCTTCACGCCGTCCTCGAATTTATAAATATCCGTGATTAACGGTTTTACATCGATCTTTCCCGATGCCATGAGTTCAAGCGCCCGTGGATAGACGTGGGCGTAACGGAATATAGTCTTGATGACCGCTTCCTTGGCCTGGGCGGCGACGATGTCTACCGGTACTGGCTGAACCGGCATGCCGATAAAGACGACGGTGCCGCTGGGGCACAGGGGATCGAAAATATTCGCGATAGCCGATTCATTACCGCTGGCTTCGAAAATGATATCCACGCCCCATCCACCCGTTAATTCGTTAACCTTATCGACTACATTCTGTTTCGTAACATTAACTGGTGTAATGCCATATTCCGACGCGATGTCCAGCTTTTCCTGGATGACATCGGTGATAATTACTTTGCTGCAGCCGCCTGCCAGGGCAGACATGGCTGTAACAAGACCGATCGTGCCGCAGCCGGTGACAAGCGCCGTATCTCCGGGTTTGATGCCGGCTTTTTTCACTGCCTGCAGTCCGACGGACAGCGGTTCAGCCATCGCTCCTTCGTTGTAACTAACGTTTTCGGGCAGTTTGAATACGAACCGGGCGGGATGGACAACCGTTTCCCTGAGACATCCATGAATCGGCGGTGTTGCCCAGAACCTGACAGCCGGATCGAGGTTATACATCCCAAGCATAACGGCTTTGCTGTTCGGTTCGGGGATGCCCGGTTCCATACAGACACGGTCGCCCGGTTTCAGGTCTTTTACACTGGAGCCGACTTCCATAACGATGCCGGATGCTTCATGACCAAGCACCATCGGTTCAGTAACCACGAAATTACCGATCTTACCGAACTGGTAGTAATGAACATCGCTGCCGCATATTCCGACGCTGTGTATCTTTATACGGACATCATCCGATCCGAGCATCTCCTGAATATCGATGTCGCGAAGAGATATCTTACCAGCTTCTTCGAGTACCAGGGCTTTCATGCCATCTCCTAAAAATATGTTTATTTGAGTTCGTAAAAGCCCCAGACAGGCACGGTTCGAACAGGTTTACCATTTGACGAAACAGGCGGTCTCTGGCTGGTGATGTATTCGGGCGGTCTGACAATCTGGTAGGTAATTGCATTCTTGTTGCATGACGGGATGCAGACGCCGCAGCCCTTGCATTTATCCAGGTTTACGTAAGCTTTGTATTTCTTTGAACCGGTGCCTTTACGCATTTCGATAGCGTCGAACGGACAACGCTCTATACATATCTGGCAGCCAACGCAGGTACCTTCATCAACGATAGCAGCGAATCGATTTGGCGTCATAAGGTCAAATCTCTGTTCCTTTGTCAGCGGGTAAAGGTTCTCACAGCAGCAAGCGCAGCAGAAGCAGTCGCCCCAGTGTACGAGTCCGGCTTCCTCGGCTTCCCTGGCAATATCCATAGTCTCGGCAAGGGTATATTCCTTCAATATGCGTCCCGGCTGGTTGAGGTAGAATTCACCCCTTGGCCGGTCGAAGGTGGCGAAACAGGTCATCAACGGGTAATCGCAGACGCCCCAGACGACGCGGCAGCCACAGGGAGCGATTATCCTGCGCTTGGCATCCTCGATCTTCTTCTTGAAATTTTCTTCGGGCAAGAGGTCATCGAAACTTACGTTCGGGCTGCGTTCGATGGCGGTTATTGAAGGGGATATCGGCAGGTTACGTCCGCCAGCCGCCTGAGATTTTTCCTGTCTTTCTATCCATTCCTTGTACCATTCTTCCCTGAAGAACTCACCCCACATCTTCTTTACATTATCCGGTATCCTGTGTGGACCTACGTGAGGTGCGGTATCGGCAACGGCGTCATGGTGAAAGGCCAGCAGGCTGGTATGAAATCCGTACTGTGTTTTTCCCCTAGTAAGCATGCCACGATCAATCAGTTTGTCCAGTATCTCCTGCATTCTGCCTTCTTCGACATTAAGTCTCAAGGACAGTTCGGTACAGGTTGCCGGTGAAAAAAGTTCTGTACAGACTTCGGCTTCCTGGGGAGTGAACATCGCCTCGAGAATTTTCATAAAACGGTCGGACTCCCATACTCCGAGTTTCTCTCTCAGAACGATATATGATTTCTCTGTCATTCCTGTTCTCCTTCTCAGCTCGAACTGGCTGATAATTGAATCGACGTTACATTACTACACTTTACGGCCAAAGTCAAAGGTTTTTTCAGTCATTGATGGTTCACTTTTTATCGCAACTAGTGATCTAACCTTTAAACCAACTTCATTACCACCCCGTGCTTGACACGGGGTCCAGAGAGTCTTAACAAAGCTAATTTCTGAATAATTCAGCTGATATTTTTACTTTTCTAATGTCTTCAACCCATCCCTCTTTTGTCTCCCTTTCCCTTGAAAAGGGTAAGGGAGAGACTTACAAATAGCATTGTTTACAGTCAGAGTATGGCTTCTTAGAAATGCGTAACGGTTGCTTGATTGGGCAAGGAGTCGGGGGAAGGAATAAGAATCTGCTTTAATTGGTGACCGGATTGATAATCACTTTCTTGTAATTCCAAAAACCGATTGCTGTGTCATTCCGAGCGTAGCGAAGAATCTCATCTCAGTGTGGTATAGCCCACGTCTGTTCTTTACGTTGATTTTGTTTCAGTACTCGAGGAGATTCTTCGTCATCCTTCGTCGTCCTCAGGATGCCACCTTTTATAGATTACTACGTCATCTGCCTGAGGTAGATTCCTCGTAATGACAGTTGAAGTATAATGACAGAAGACGTTTTACTCCACCTCAAGGCTCTCGATAAACAGCTCTCGCCCGGCGATTATATCCACCTGCTGCTCGCTGCATTTTGGACAGATATAGCCGTTTTCGCTGGAAAGAAAGACCTCCCCGCACTTACGGCACTTTAACCTAGCTGAAACATGCCTGAAGATAATCCTGGAATCCTTCGCGATTGTCTCCCTGGTCAGGAAATCCCAGTAAAACTCAACCGCTTCATCAACGACGCCGGACAGCTCTCCAACCACCAGGTTCACACCGACCACCTTTTCAGCTTCGGCTTTATCGGCGTGTTCCAGCACCAGTGCCAGCAGGGATTCTACGATAGATAATTCGTGCATAGTTCGTTATGGTTATGATAGAAATCTACCAGTCCGGCGGTCCTATCTGTCTCTGTTTTTCATAGAGGTCATTATAGATAACCGTTCTGAAATTCTTGATGATGTCCCAGCGCTTCTCGTTGAACGGTTCGTCGGGGTTAGCCCTCATAATCGCATCATGGCGTATCTTGTAGCCGGCTTTGAATTCCGGGTGGGTCATGATAAACAGGTCGTTATTCCTGACACCGCGTATCACCCGCTCGCCGGTCTCCACCGGGTCCATCCAGACGGCGGGATCTGCCATGCGTGCCTGGAAGTCGGGATCGGGAGGAGGTGGTGGAGGTGGTGGCGGCGTTTCTTCATTCTGTAAATGGGCAGGTCTGTTTGCCGCCGATGATTTCCCGAGATTCGTCCTGGTCGGACCGGGAACAAGCACCGAAGCGCCGATGCCCTTGCCCTGCATTTCCGTCGCCAGGGCTTCCATCATGCCGGCCACGGCGAACTTGGTGGTACAGTAGGTGATAGACGCACCGGTCGCTGCGATCCCATTGGTAGAGGAAGTCGACACGATATGTCCGCCTTCGCCGTGTTTCAGCATACGCGGCAGAAAGGTCATGATGCCGTTGATCACACCGCCAAGGTTGATACCGACGACGTAATCCCAGTCGTTATAGGTCATGGTCTCGACCGGACCGCCTCCGCCGACACCGGCATTATTGACCAGCAAGTGAACGTTACCGAAGAAGGATTCGGCATCATCGGCAGCCCTGGCGTAGGCTTCCCTGTCGGTGACATTCAGTTTTATAGCGCGTACCGGCAGTATGTGTTCGTTAAAATATGCCATTGCTTCGTCCAGCGCTTCCTGGCGCGCGTCGACAATAACGACATTCATACCGTACTTGCAGCAGGCCTTGGCGATACCGAGACCGATACCGCTGCCCCCGCCGGTAATAAACGCAGTCTTTCCTTCAAGCTTATCCATACCATCCCTCCGGATACAGAATAATGCTTTAAGTCTATGAAGATAGATTAGGGATGTCAAATACCTAATAATCACAAGGTCCCTGTTTCGTTTAAGTTATGATTATTTTTTAAACAATTGCATAAAGGCCGCGGTAAACAAAAAATAATAGTCCTAATGAATATTAACAAATTGATTTACCGATTAGATGCCGAGTAAATTATATTCTAGGATAAATAAAGGGAGTAGTCTTTCGATCACTCTCTTCTTAAACTAAAGCCAGTATATACATAGATTATCTTCCGGCGTCTATACTGAAGCCAGGAATTCCCTGACTCTGGTGATCTCCTGTCCAGTGCAACACCTCTTGAGTGAATACGGACCTATTCATCGTAGAGATGCGTGCTGAAATACTTGTCGCCGTTATCGGGCAGTACGGCGACGATTGTCTTTCCGGCGCCGATGTCACCGGCTTTCCGGATAGCGGTGTACATAATGGCGCCAGAGCTGATTCCGACAAGGAGACCCTCTTCTCTTGCCAGCTTCCTGGCAGTTTCATGGATATCAGGGATAGTCGCAGAACCCATTTCGATAATCTCATCGAAGTTGTCTTTATTGAACAACTCGGTAGGGTAGGGTTCGGCTGAATTACGCAGTCCCTGGATGCTTACGCCCAGTTCAGGCATTATTCCTACCATTTTAATCTCAGGATTGTATTCCTTAATACGCATGGATGTGCCGACACCGGTTCCAGCGGTTCCGATACCCACCACGACCATATCAAGGTTGCCTTTTGTCTGTTTGATTATCTCTTTCCCGGTTGTCTGGTAATGAGCAAGGATATTAGCGTGGTCTTTGAACTGGTTGATATCGGTGTATATATCCCTGTCTTCTTCGAGCATTTTCTGCTTCAGTTCGACGGCGCCGCCGGTCCCCTTTGATCCCGGCGAGAGTACCAGTTCCGCTCCGTATGCCTTTATCATGTTTCTGCGTTCGATACTTACCGATTCCGGCATGACTATCTTAATTTTGTATCCTTTTGAAGCAGCAATACATGACAGGGCGATACCGGTGTTACCTGAGGTTGCTTCAAGAATAATTTTATTCTTGTCCAATTTTCCCATAACTTCAGCATGTTCGATAAGGTACAAAGCCATTCGGTCTTTCACAGAGCCACTGATGTTATACCATTCGAGCTTGGCATATATGGAAGCGCATGTTATACCGACAAGTTTGTTTATTTTAATCATGGGAGTTTCACCGATCAGGTCCGTAACGTGGTTCACTACCTTTAAATTCATAACTTCCTCCTACCGGCTAAAGATGCGAAGATAATTAACGATATTTATCGAGCTTATAATATATTGTAGATTAAACAGATAAAAAAACTCAACTTACACGAAGTTAAGTCCTTTTTATAAATAACTGTCATCCTGAGTTCCCAACGGATTCGGGTCGAAGGATCTCATTGCATATTGGAACAATGTCAACGCATAGAGAGAAACAGAGGAAATACAACACTGAGATAAGATTCTTCGGTCGCTTCGATCCCTCAGAATGAAATAGCGATCGAGATGAGATTCTTCGTCTGTCGTGGTGGACTCAGAATGATATCCCACACGATATTGTCGTACCGTACTCCTCTTTGGTCTGACAAATTTCTAGTCGGCTACCATTCTTTCATAGCGTCGGTTTCGATAAAATAGCAGGATATCTATAGACACCATAACCGCGTTAATCCCGTAAAGTACGATAACCATATCAAGATTATTGAGGACTTTATGTACTAGGCCTGAAATATAACCAATTAATATAATAAATAAAAAGGTAACGCTTTTACCGCTGGTACTTCTAGAACGGTACGATCTATAAATAGAAAATGGCCAGGCAGCCCCAAAACAGACCAGCATTATTATTTCAAATACACTCATAATGAATACTTAAGAGACCTGCTCCTTTTATTATTATAATGAAAATAATTATATATACATGAGACCTGGGTCATCAATAATGTTAAAAATAGAGCTGCAAACGCTGTTACTATACCAGGCTTATTTTAACTAAACCGAAACAGCATTCCTGAACGGTGGTCTGGCACTCAAGTTAATTTTATGTACATAAATACCAAGAAATGCTAATATGTGTAACTGATATTTTGATAGAGGAGAAAGAAATGAAAATAACCAAGATTGAACTGATACCCGTTAGTTTACCTCGTCCGGCCCCGAGCACCAGACAAAACAATGTCGTCCTGATAAAAATGCATACAGATGAAGGGATAGTCGGAATAGCAGACGGAGGAGAATATCCCGGGGGGAGCGGTCAGGAACTGGTGATGTCTATCATCAAGACCTGGGAACCAATGCTTATCGGCGCAGATCCGTTTGATAAAGAGAAGATTCTTGCCAGGATGGAAAGGTTCATCCATACCAATGTCGGCCTGTCCTATCCTGGTTGTGTAGCCCTGATTGACTTCGCTCTGTGGGATATCGTGGGAAAGGCACATAACCAGCCTATTTACCAGCTTCTGGGCGGTAAACGGGCCGATAAGCTCCAGGTCGATTATGTCATTTCCGATGTCGGGAATCCTTCGGCTAAAGAAGTAGCTGCCGTAGCCGCGAAAGCCGTTGAAAATGGCTGCATGACATTCTGCCTTAAGGTAGGCGGGAGTTGGGGAAGTAGTTTTTCCAAGGATATTGAAAACGTGAAAGAGACAAGGGCGGCAATCGGCGATAACGAAGATATCCATTTCTGCATCGATGCTAATGGTTCTCTGGACTATACCACTGCGTTGGAGTACTGTCGCAGGCTGGAGAAATATAACCTGTACAAATTCGAGCAACCACTCGTCTGGTGGGATATTGCCGGTATGGCCCGTCTTCGAAGTTCTCAACCGATACCCATCTGCGCCCATGAATCCAGTGTAAAAGTACCGTTCCTCGTAGAGTGCATCAGACAGGATGCCTGCGATATGGTAGGTACAAAGGTTGTCTGGGCTGGCGGTATCTCTGAGGCCGTAAAATGGGGTTATATTGCGAAGGCCGCAAACCTGGGCGTGTATTGCGGATCCATGAACGGTCCTTTCGAAGCTGCCGCACAGGCACAGTGGCTGGCTTCGGATGAATGGTATGGAAAGCTGGCACATGCCAATCTTTTCCCGATGTTCTATCATGGCACCTTCGATACTACCGGTTCGCTGGAAAGAGAGGACATTGTGGTAAAACCGCTGGCGTACAAAGACGGTTATTGCTATCCTCCTGACGGTCCGGGCATCGGGCTGGAACTTAACGAAAAGGCTGTCCCTAAGTTCATAACAAAGGGACTTTCTCCAGTTACATTAGGCGGATAAGAGTAAAGGTACGGTAAATAGTCCAAGGCGTAAGAGGATATGGAGTTCGCTCTTAATTGAACGTTACAAGCGTCTACAGGTATAACGGTATTTAAAATGGATTACTTTTTCAGGGAGGTAAGTGACTCATGAACATAGAAGTAAAAGACAAATTTCTCAGTCTCTGGAAGAAATATTTTAATGATACAGAGCTTCCGTTAGCCTTCTATTATACCAATGAAGAAAACAGTGCTGAGATGACCGTTCCCGGAAAAACACCGAGATGCGTAATAGGGGCTATAGCCAGCGTACGAAAAGGGAAATCTCTCTGTTTTAATGTCGACACAGTCGGATGTCCAGGAGGAAAAAGATATCTTGGGTTTACTGAAGGTATCATGCCGAATTTCGAATATTTTCTATCGAGTGGAATACCTGGGGAATTGGAGGGTGAACGCTACTGTAAATCTCCAGAACTGGTCAAAGAATTATTTGACCAGATGCCTGTATTCAAAGCTCCGGGGCGTTTTATCGTATTCAAGCGTTGGGATAACATCTCTGATCAAGATGAGCCTGAAGTGATAATTTTCTTTGCTGAGCCCGATGTTCTATCCGGCTTATTTACTCTCTACCGGTTCGACGAGATCGACAGAGATATTGTCTATGCGCCTTTTGGTTCCGGTTGTTCCACTATCGTGCAATTTCCGTATCTTGAGAAAGAAGCGGATCATCCGAGAGCAGTGATCGGGATGTTTGATCCCTCAGCTCGCCCATATGTTCCCAAGAATACTGTCACATTTTCATTTTCTATGAAGAAACTCCTTACAATGATAGAAAATATGGAGGAGAGTTTTCTTACTACGGATACGTGGAGAAACATACAGAAAAGGATGTAAACCTGACAAAATACAGCTCGGTTTAGTTAAAATTAGAGATTGAAAGGAGACATAGTTTTGAGTGTGGATAACCGTGAAGAAAAAGCAGTCTCAGATGCATTGATTGCAAATGTGTTGAATACTCGTTATGAAGATCTTGGTGAAGAAGTCATTTATAACTCAAAAAGACGTATTATCGATATGATAGGTAATGCTATTGGTGGCACAAGGTGCGACGGAAATCCTGAACTGGCTGCAATGTATAAAAGCTGGGGTGGCAGGAAAGATTCCACTATTCTCGGTTATGGTGGTAAAGGGCTTGTCCAGGATGTCGCCATGCTCAACTGCATATTCGGTCGCTCCTTTGACCGGGGGCAGGTTACTGTTATCATCGATGGTGACGGAACCTCGGGTACAATATACGTCGACGGCAAGCCGATACGTAGGTTTGCCAGCCATATTACCGAGACGACAGCTCTTTCGACTCTCGCCCTGGGGGAAATCAAAGGTATTAACGGCAAAGAATTTATTACTGCTATGGTGGTAGGAGATGATCTTGCAGCTCGACTTCTTATCGCCAATGATCGAACTCCACCCGGGCAGGCTTCCAGCCCCGACCTTCCTCCAGCTCCGCCCAGCCGGGGTAATTCAACCACCTTCGGGATTGCTGCAATTTACGGTCGTGTCATGGGATTGACAAGCGAACAGATATGGAACGCGCTTGGTCTTACTATGATGCTTGAAAGAGGTGGTATGATGGCAGGAGGAGCTCCTCCATCCACGACCTCCCGGTCCAGGCAGCCCAGACCGACTCCTGAAAGCGGCGAAAAAGCACAGGAAGCGAATCCCGGCTGGCTGGGAGTAAACGATCCGTTTTTCAAAGAACAAATCGCGCGTGGAGGTTATGATGAGACCGTCAGTGTTAAATTCTGGAACGCGGTAGAAGCACGGAATGGCATTAATGCCGGGCAATATGCTGAAGCGGGATGGCCGGGAGTGAATAACCCGTTTTTTGGTGACCGAAATGGTTATTATCCCAGTCTCGAAAGTTGTAACCGGGGCGAAAGAATAACGGACGGCCTAGGCAAGATATATCATGTCGAGCAGGTGTTCAAACCCTGGCCTGGCGGCAGACCGACAAATATAACGACCGAGGCAGCTATAGCACTGGCAAGTAATAATGATATCAACACAGAGGAAATAGAAGAAGTCAACCTGAACCTTTCACTTACCTGCACCGCCGTGCATTATTCAAAACCCTACACAGTAGGGATGTACCCTCCCATGAATGCCCTGTGGAATTTCCATTTTGCTGTAGCTAACGCCCTGTACAGGAGAAGTTCAAAGGATGAACATTACATAGCTGAAAACATACTCGATCCCAAACTTCAGGCATTAATTCCAAAAGTAAAACTCGGGTACCTGGACAAACCTGAAGGAGTAGAGCTTGTAGTAAAAATGAAGGACGGGCGTACTTACTCACAGTACGTGGATAGACCTTTAGGTGAACCTTACAAGCCACTGACCAGGGACGGACTGATTGACAAGTTCATGGAGCAGGTGGAATTTTCCCAGCTGGTTGACAGAAAAGATGCGGAAAAACTCGTTGATTTACTGGAAAATCTTGAGGAAGTAGATAACGTAAATAGACTTACCGAACTTGCTGTAAAACGTTAACGATATCTTATCGTCGGATGCATAGTCCCGATAAATACATCCTGAAGGCAGTATTGTTTACTGAAAAGTCTTGGTTATGCCAGTTGGTCAGAGTACTTACATCATAAGGAGCATGCTCTCTTCAAGCAGCTTCAGGACATTCGTACGCCGATTTTGACCGTTTCCAGGTTATAACGTAATCTCACTGATTAATTGTGAAACATCATCGAGCTCTTCCAGCTCGAACATGGTTTGAATTGCCCGATCTGTTTTAGCTGCGGTTAAAATCCTTTCTGCGTTATGTTTGAATTTCTCTATGGTGTTTTCCTGAGTCCAGTAAACTTCTGTGAAGGTATCACCTATTCGATACTTTATTTCACTCGTAAAAGTCTTTCCTCTGGCTTCAACCGTTACTTTGGCGGGACGGATCCTTGGATCCTGTTCTCTTTCTCTTTCGGCCTGTTCAACGAATTCAGGATCTGCCTGGAAGGTAACTTTATCCATAAATTTGATTATATCCGGGTTTTTTCTGGTTGCCAGGTCAGTCCACTCTACCCCTCTGGGAATCCGGTAGGCCAGCAAAGCGAAGTTAAACGGCATGTTAAACTGGGCCGCGTAGAAATTCTCAAGTTGTTTTTCTTTTTCAGAATATGAAGGTAATTCCGTTCCTTGGCGTCCTATCATCCCACCGCGACCGTGTATTTTCACACGTTCTATTTCCCCAGGCATAAGATTATTCTGCTTTATCACATTGTAGAAGCAATCCATTGAATTATGAAAGGCTCCGCAACAGGGATATGGCTTGTAGTGCAGCTGCTGATTAAAGATCCAGGTCTTCCCCAAATCAGCAGTTATATCATCAGGATACCAGCCCATACGCTTTGGATCATCCAGTATAGTGATATCCCCTGTATATCCCGTTTCGGCAAGAAGTGCGGCGATCATTGCTCCCGTGTTCTGCCAGCCAGGTACAACATATTTTGTCATCCCTGTGAAACTGCCTTCCTCTCCCCAGGATGACAGGGACATATCTATATGACGACCTGCCGTACCCAGTGCGTGAAGCATTTTGTTTCCGTCCAATTTCAGTATTCTCCCGGCGGCAGCAGTTGCCCCATAATTCGAATGAGCGTTCTTGTGGTGTGGTTGAACTCCTTTAAACCTTATAATGTCCTCAGTAGTTATTTTATGCCACCCGGCAGCTCTGGCAAGCCTTGATGAAATTTCAAAACCTACCGTCAAAGCAAGAATCAAGTCCTTTCCTGAAGCACCGACGCTTTCGGCTATCGCAAGTGCCGATGGGACCACAAAAGTCCCATCATGTCCGAATGACATATTGGCCTGATAATCAAGGGTTATCATCAATTCACCATTAACCAGGGCGGCATTCGTGCAGGATACCTTATCAGCAGTACCTAATATCGAGGACTCGGGTGTCCCGCCTAACCTCCTGCCAAGAGCTACCATTATTTTCCCTTTATCGGTAGATAAGGCTGCCAGAGAAACACCGATATGTTCGATAAGGACTTTTTTAACTTCCTGTACAATAGAGTCAGGTAAATCCTCCCATCTAGTATCTACAGCGAAGGCGGCTATTTCCTGCGTAATTGTTTTCATTTTTATCTTCACCTGCCTAAAGCTAATTCATCATGGTATCAATGTTCTATAGATTTCTATATTGTTTATCAATAAGGTAAAGAGTGTCTTTTAAGTAGCTAGACACGGAAAATCTCTCCGGTTTCTATATGTTTCCAGAAACCACGTTGCTGTAGGGGCCAATTGAATTTAACTGCCCCTGGAACAGGACATTCGTTAACGCAGGTCCCGCAATACCAGCATTCGTCCGGATGCAATATAACAGGGGGTTTTCCTTTCTCTTTATTGGGTATATAAACGTCTATCGGACAGACTTCTACACATTTATTACATCCGCTGCAAACTTCAGCATTAAAAATTACAGGCCTACTCGGGGTTATAACATTGGGAAATGCATATACTTTTTCTTTGGCCATGCTAGAGTCTCCTTTCTAACCTGTATAAACACCGGCGTAGTCTCTGTTGTTGGCTTCGTAATTCGCTTTTAAATTACCACAATAGTCCAGAGGTACTTCACCGACCGTTACTTTATCGTTTTCGAGCCTGACAGTAATAAACTTACTCCACTCTGGTGGATCCAGTGCCGGGTAATCAATTCTGTAAAAATCGAGATACCGGCTGCTCGCTTTCCGTGCCAGAGAGGCGTGGAGAACTATCTGAGCATAGGTGAGAATACTCAGGTCTTCCAGGCTACGAAGCAGTTTATGCGGATCGAGTGCATAGAGCTTTGGAACCCAGTTCTCCTCAATGTCTTTCAGTGAGTGTAAAGCCAGATTAAATAATGATTCCGTTTTGTATTCGCTGCAGAAGTACTGCATAGTTTTAGCGATTCCTGCATGAAGTTCCTTCCACTCAACGCCGTCACTTCTCCGGATCGGCGCATAGACTCTTGCCTTCTCTCTTAATATCTGATCTTTCGATATGTCCGGTTTATCCGCCTGCCGGGCATAGTCAGCCGCCTTTCTTCCGGCGTATCGACCCGTTGAAGCAGCAAAACTGGTATCACCAGTTGCAAATAATTGACTTCCGGCTGCGTATAGTCCTTCTACATCACTTTTCAAATCCCAGTCAATCATTATACCGCTACCTCGAGTCCCTGGTATGTCAATGGCACGCCATTGAGGAGGGCTCGCACCTTCTATCAACTGGTAATTCATCAGCTGATCTTTCGACGGATCGAATCCTGCTTCGTTATAGGTGTCAACAATTATTTTAGTGACTGACTCTTCCTGCAGCATCATGCCCCATGTTATATTGCGTTCCATCTCCGGCATGCCAGGAAAATCACCATAGAACGGCAGAGCATACTCCCCTTTAAGGACTCCGTCACGGATAACCTGCCACGGCCCAGCTCGTGCTTGTCGATCGACATATTGCGGATTTACTCCCCATCCCTGGTTGCCTACCGGTAACTTCTTACCGTTGGCATCGACAAGCTGAACGTTCTCATAGCTGGCATCTCCGGCACCGCCATACCACTTATGCTTGTATCCGGTGCCAATTCCCAACAGCCCTGATTTTTCCATCATTGTAAGAGAAACTCCAGCCTTCCACGCCATGGCATTACCATCACCGGAGAGTGCCCGAGACTGGTGACTCGAGATACCAGCTAATTCAGTATTAAAAACCCAGATCGAACCGGGAACTCCTGTGCTGAGTACCGTTGCTCTGGAAGTAAATACCATGAATTCGCCTGTCCTGGTATTTATGCCTGTGGCACCGACTATTCTGGCTCCCTGAATTCCTTTTTCATTTAACAGGCTTGTAACCATTACTCTATCGTAAATACTAACGCCTAAACGTAAGCACTCTTTTTGCAGAGCAGGCTTAAAAGTAGTTCCCCAGACACGGAAAACAACATTCGACTCATGAAAAGCATTGTTCCTGGGGGAAAACATAAACTTGGTTTCTTCATCTCTGCCTTCGGCACCTTGCCACTGGTCTTCAGCATCTCTGATTTTTCCACCCATTTTCTCCAATTCCAGGAGGGTATCGTAGTCTTCGCGGCACTGGATCTGGCGACCGATTCCGCAGTTATAACCCCCGTTTGAACCGGTTAATCGCCGGGCCCACTCATCAGGATCAACCTTCGATAAGGGATGGTTAGGTGTATCGCACCAGTGGTCAACTCCAGGGCCAACAGCGCCGCTTCTTATGGTGGCCGATTTTTCTACCATTGCTACCTTCAGACCTTTTCTGGCAGCGCTTATTGCCGCCCAGCACCCAGCCATCCCACCACCAATTACCAGAACATCCGTATCGATTTCCTGTTCTTCATCATAAAGGATGGGGTAAGGCCATTCAGGTGGATGAGTTTCTTGTTTAAAAAATTCGTGAAACAAGGCCATAATTACCTCCTTAGCGTCCCGAAGGCTGAATCCGGCCTCTCATTCTGGCTCGTGCAGCCACTACCCACTCTATTTTTTCGCGGAAAATACGCAATTCCTCATCATTGGGAGGTTCGGTATCCTTGAGATCAGATGCAATCTTTAAATCCCAGCTTGTTTCTTCCTTTACCTTTTCCAGTGTCACGCCAATGTCCGTATGGACAGATTTTAACACCATTTCCCTGTCTTCAAATCCGTAAATACCCAGATTTGTTATCACTGCTGTTGGTCCGGTATTGGGACGCAGTCCGATCTCTTCACGACGTCCGGGCCTACCGTCGAGATATCCCGGGCAAGTGATGAAATCTACCTTTTCCAGGAACCTCCGCTTATCCTGTTCCAGGATTACGATCGTCCGTGTGCACCAGCTCATGATATCGTTGCCGCCACCACTTCCCGGCCACCTGTGGATAGGATTCCGATAATCACCAACACACGTATCGTTCAAGTTACCGAAACGATCTACCTGTCCAGCTCCCAGAAAACCTGTTTTAAGATGTCCAGCCTGACCCAGGTTCATAACATGGAATAACCCACTCAGCTGGTCGGCAAACGACTGTGAACCAAGGGTATCTGTTGCTGCGGGGATGGGGAATAGATTAGATCTGACAATACCGTTTTCAATAACGATGACGCAATTTGGAGCATGGTTATTTTTCGCCAGCAATGCTGCCTGCATCGGAAGACCAACTCCTACGTATACAATATCATTATCCTTGATCTCCCGGGCTGCGGAGACCACCATCTGGATAGTTGCGGAATAATTTTTCTTATCATCCTGTGTCATTATTCATTACCTCCGAATGTCTCATAGCCACTGGCAATCGGGTCACTCAATGCCGGATTTTTTAACCTGAGTTTGTCGAGAAAATCCGCACCGTTCTTTTTCTTCAGGTTCTCCAGGTACTCATTCCAGTCATTCACTCCATAGACTGTTTCCTTCAAATTCTCTTCATAGGCTTCTTTTCCGCCCATCATCGTACCGAACACCATGGGACCATCATTGTAACAACCTGCAAGATGGCTAGGATATGCACCGAATGGCTGTTCTACCACTGCATTAACCCGGAAGCCTGGTACTATAGTACGATTCGGATCCCGCCTTATCACGTCGGAATCGACGATTTCTTCTGTAGTAACAATTATCTTCTTGCTTGCATTAATACCTTCAAGGTCAATACCAAGCGTACCCCATTTCTGGGCATTACCTTCAGAATCCGCCCTTTGTACATGTATAATGCCGATATCCGGTACTACTGCCTTTACCGCTCCCACTCGGGTATGTGTGAACGGGCACTCGATCGACTTGATATTGTCGTTGTTGTACTTTTCCATATCCGAACCAACCAGGCTTCTTGTTGGCATAAATGGAATACCTATATACCCGGCGTATAGCATGAGGGAAATCCCGTAATGGGAGGACTCCTCAACCACAGGGAATTTACCATTCTCCCTGGCTTTTTGGAGAGCATAAGAATTTTTTTCATTAAGCATGCTGTATCCCGTAATTAACCTGTCTACAAGCCCTTCACCGATGAGGGTATTTGTATTCGTCAGACAGGTTATAACTCCCAGGTGATCGATCTTCTGTCGTATGATCTCAGCCACAGCGGCTGCCGGAGCACCGTGCTGTGCCCCAGAAATAAACAGTAAATCGCCACTGTTTACGAAATTCGAGACCGCTTCTTTCATTGTCATTACTTTGCTCAAATAATCATTCCTCCTAACTATTATTTATATCCACAATATTACAATAGATAGCGTACTATTAGGTACTTTCCTCTTAATCAGAGTCTGTTTTTAGTAAAAGCACCAGAAAATCATACACTATCTGAAACGCAGCTAATAATGGCTTCTTAGATCGTCATTACAACGGTTATAGATGAGTATTTAGCTTAAATCGGAATGCCAAGTAATTTTATAGAGTTATCTAAAAATATTTTCTTCTTATCTTCATCTGTAATATTCATGGCATTTATAGCATCGATTGTAACACGGTAACTTCGACTCCCCCAGAAGTAGTCCCCCAGTGGTAGATCAGCTCCGAAGACAAGCTTATCTGAGCCCCAGAAGTCATATGCAAGCATAAGAGCAGGTGTATTACCATGAATGGCAGTATCATTATAGAACATCTTATAGTATTCAAGGGGAGTCTTGTTGATATTTGTAAGGTGTCTTCTCTGACTGCCATAGTGCTGGTAAATCCTTCCTGCGTAGAAGGAGGTCATACCACCACAATGGTGCGTTACAATCTTCAGTGTGGGATATTTATCGAGGATACCACTGAAGATAATACGAGTCATGGCAACGGTAGTTTCGTAAGGCCAACCGAAATTACCTGCAATGTTGTACTTTGATTCTTTTTCCGTTGTGTAATCGGAAAATTCCGGTGGTCTCCAGGGATGAATGTAAACAGGAAGGTCGTAATTTGCCATTTTCTCCCAGAGAGGTAGAAATTCTGGCGCATCAAGAGGTTTACCGTTAATATTGGAATGGACATAAATTCCCTTAAAACCAAGTTCCTTGATAGCCCGGTCGGTCTCCTGTAAGGCAGCGTCGATATTATTCATGGGTAAAAGAGCAATAGCTGTGACAAATTTTTCCCGGTATTTCAGACAGAGCTCAGCCATTTCGTCGTTGGCCATCTTTGCCAACTCAACCGTTTGACTCTCATTAGCGAAATGCTCAATGGGCGGCACAGGACCGATGGTCAGGACCTGAACAACCTCAGGAAATTTATCCATAATACGAAATCGTGTATCCATATCATAGAGAGGCACGCACGGACCAAGCATGTTGTTGTACATTATAGGGTATTTTTCTTTGATAAACTCGGTGTATTTGGGAGGCGAGATATGGGCATAGGCATCAATGATAATATTGTTCATTTTCCACTCTCCTGATTTTTTCGTATTTACTAATACCAAGGTTAAATCATGGTTTCTATATCATAGAGTTTCCACCGTTCACGCTTATGGTCTGTCCGACAATATCACTGGCAACGTCCGACACCAGAAAAGTAACCATATTGGCAACATCCTGAGGCTCGGTAAGTCTCTTTAACGGTAGACTCTGCCTGACGCTTTCAACCATTTCAGGACTGTGTATTTTACCATCCGGTCCCCGTAAAAAGTTAGTGGTCGACAATCCAGGACAGACGCAATTAACATTTATCCCCTTATCGGCTACTTCTGCTGCTACAGATTTCGTGAAAGTAATGACTGCTCCTTTGCACGCGGAATAGACCGAATTATTCGGACTGCCGGTTCTTCCGAGTCCGGAAGCGATATTGATTATCTTGCCGTATTTCCGTTCAAGCATCTGTGGCAAGACCGCTTTCGTGCAGTTCATCACTCCGATGAATAACAGGTTTATCGTTTTGATCCAGTCTTCCTCCCTGGTCAGATGGATCGGACCTCCGGCCCCGCCTGCTCCTGCATTGTTGACAAGTATGTCTATTTTGCCGAATTCCTCGAGTGCCTTCTGTGCCATCTCGTTAACCTGGGCACTGCTTCCTACATCAGCCTTGATTGCAAGAGACCTTCTCCCGATATTCCTTATCTCGGAAGCCGTCTGCTCTGCTCCTTCCAGATTGATGTCGTTTACCACGATGTCACAGCCTTCCTTCGCCATCGTTACCGCTGTCGCGTGACCGAAACCGATCTGGCTGCCTGCTCCTGTTATTAACGCTACCTTACTCTGAAGATTAAGGTCCATAGTAACCTCCTGCGCTTTTTTGAATTTTTTATACTTTAAGTCCTATTTCAGCCCCGCCGCGCATGGCGGCAAAAATACTCCGTTTTCCCGCACAATCTCCAATTGTATATACCTCGGGAACAATCCCTTTCAGTTCTTCTGCTAACCTGTTATCGTTCTCGGAACCCGTTGCCAGTACCACCGTATCAGCTTTCAGGAAGGCAAAGACGTCGTTCCTGTTCTTTTCATCGCCGCTGTTCCACCAGAAATTCACACCGTTTTCGGTGATACTGTCCGGTCTCGAAAATGGGTACAAATGAACACCATACTTAATCAGGCTGTCGAACAATGCCGGTTTAAGGTTACGACCCAGCCCCCGCCCTATCTGGCTCCTGGTAATAACTGATACTTTCTTATCCTTCTCAGCCAGGAATAGTGCCGTACTCAGGCCGACGATCCGTCCGCCTATGACCACTATCTCCTGTCCGGTATCTTTCCTGCCCAGCAATACATCGACTGCCTGGACAACGTGATTATTATCGATACCGGGTAGGTCCGGTTCCGTCGGTATCGAACCTGTCGCTATCACGACGGCATCAGGTTGAACATCTTCTACTAATTGTCGGTCAACGGTTCTGGTAAGGTAGAAATTCACACCGGATCTGACCAGTCCTGTCGAGAGGTAACTTATCAGGTTTTTCTGTTCAGGCAGATGGACGGCGACTGCTTTCCATTGCCCTCCCAGGGTGTCGCTTTTTTCATAAAGGGTTGTTTCGTGCCCACGATCCGCCAGTATTCGGGCAGCTTCCATACCGGCAGGACCTCCACCGACAACCATTACCTTTTTCTTCTTCTCTGCAGGTTCAACGCTGTATTCAAGTTCCTTTCCCAGAGCCGGATTAACCGTGCAGTTGGCATACCCTCCCGGAGCACTTCCTGCCTGGCAGTGGCCGCAATAGATGCAGGGCCTGATTTCATCCAGTCTCCCTTCCCGGACTTTATTCGGTAACTCAGGATCCGCCATCAGCGGTCTTCCCATCTGGATAAAATCGGCAAGACCTTCTTCTAGGATGCGTTCTCCAAGAACGGGATTGATTTTTCCTACCGCCATTACTGTCGCGCCGGTGGCTTTTTTAATAGCCGCAGCCGAAGGAACGAGAAGGCCTGAGGGCTGGTACATGGTGACGAACTGCCAGTGGCTGCTTTCCGACGGACCTGATGATACATCCAGTATATCAACACCGGCATCGACAAACATCCTGGCCTGTTCTATCGCCTCACCGAGCGTGATGCCACCTTCGACATGGTCGTCACCATTCATTCGAAAGAGGATGGGAAAGTCCGGACCGACGGCTTCCCTCACTCGCTTGATGATTTCACAGGCAAACCGTGCCCGGTTCTCAATACTCCCGCCGTATTTATCCGTCCTCCTGTTTTCCCGCGGAGAGAGAAACTGGTGGATCAGGTAGGCATGGCATCCCTGTATTCGAACAAGGTCGAATCCTGCCACCACTCCGCGTTCCGCTGCCTGTCCGAATGCTTCCACTATATCGGTGATCTCGTCTTCGGTCAGTGTATGTGTTTCGAAGCCTGTTACGGGATCCTTTGTCCCGGTAGCGGTCACCACCCTGTTCCACTCGGGACGGTCGGTGAACGGTCTCATCTGGACCATCCGTGCCATTGCGGCTCCCTGGTGACTCAATGAAAAAGAAGCCTTTACTCCATATGAGTGGATGCTTTCGGTCCAGCGTTTCACGCTTTCAACATGTTCATTATCGGTTATGGTCAAAACTCCCGGAGAAAACGCTGTCACGCTGTCATGCGGAGGTCCCAGTGAGGAAGTTGTCGGCTGGATCAATCCAACCCCTCCCCTGGCTCTTGCCTCGTGGAATGCTATCAGGCGATCTGTCATGAAACCGTCTTTCGTTCCGAACGCGAAACCATGACCGAGTGGTGCCATCACGATCCTGTTTTTTACTTCCAGTGTGCCAATTTTTCCGGGTTCGAAGAGTTTTTTGAATTCTGTCATCACTACCCCTTAATAACATTGAGAGAGAACTTCTACCCCTCATATTTATAGACTTTATATGACAGGTATGGAATCCCTTAGGTTGAAGATAAATAATTGCGTCATCCGGAGCCTCTGTTCGGAGACTTTAAAGCTATCACTTATCCAATCTTGTATAAATGAGTGTGTATAGTCTATCGATAGCCTGTGGACATGTCAAGCAGAGGAAATGAATTGCTATTAAGAAAAAGTCATCTTTTCTTGGTAATCCTTTATAAGCACAGGAAATTTCAGTTAGTGCGGTAATCCTTTATCTGATGTCTATGCGGTTGACGACTCGGGTATAATCCTGTACTATGACGGCACTAAGTGGAGCGAGATGCCCAGCGGCACCATTAATTTTTTCAAAGGTATCTGGGATTCCTCTTCGTCCGATGTCTTTGTTGTCGGCGTGTCTGAAACCATCCTGCATTACGATGGTTACATGTGGAGATCGAAGAAAGCGTGGCTTACTTCTGAGGAATAAGCTGCATCTCCAGTGCCACGTTCATCTATGGGGGATGATTTTCCCCTCAATCCAGCAATAATAAAGTTATGTAACAGTCTTTCATAACATCACATTGAAGTGAAGAATGACTCGAATTTCAAAGTCATTCTTATTTAGACACGTTATCTCAGGTTATGGCCTAATTTATCTGAAATTAATGGGAATCAAGTAATATATACGCCAATGCAGACATCCAGGAGTTAGCTTGTTATCAGACAATATAAAGTAGTGTTTCGGTGATAGGTCGGTTCTCCTCCTTGTTTACATGAAAAATTAGGCATATAATATCGATCAACTAATGTAAGAATCAAGTAAAAAGAAAATTAAAACCCCGATTATATGAGGGTATTTAACACTAAAAGATAAAGAGCGAGATTGATTATTATAATCTTTTAGAAAATTACTTAATGCTAGTATTATCAGAAAATCACATATTTTCAGACGTATGATTATTTGATTGAAATATGAGTTTAATCAGTGCTAAGTACCATCACCACTACGATCCGTCTTATATCTAAAGGCTATAAATTTTTCACTAGGCAGGACCGTGATTGGAAAATATCTGTAGCGCGGTCGAACTCAGCCATGTTTCTCTATCGTATGGTACTCCCTTACGTGTCTGTTTACACCATGGCTCTTGGTGCTACTGGCACGCAACTCGGTATCATTAACAGTGTCGGCATGGGAGTAGCCGGCGTTACTGGATTTTTCGGCGGTTGGCTGGTCGACAGGGTAGGTGTCAGGAAAGTTTATCTTGTTGGAATAATGATACTGGCTGGATCATATCTGATATATGGCTTAGCCCAGAGCTGGCCAATTATCATTGTTGCTATGATGACTTACTGGATTGGCAACAATACTGCCATCCTCGGGTGCAGCGTTTTCTGCGCAAACTGTCTCAAAAGCAGCGAGAGAGCTACCGGAATGTCTATTTGTGAAACTTTCGGAATGGGGCTGTTGGGAATGGCTGCTCCTATGGTCGGAGCCTGGTTGGTTACGTCTTTTGGCGGAGTAAATGTAGAAGGTATCCGGCCGCTGTTCTTTATCTGCCTGGCAGGCACTGTGGTTACCTTTTTCCTTGTACTTACTCAGCTCTCAAATCGTTATTGGACAGTTGGTTCTAGAGCCGGGCTGAACTTTATGCATGATTTTTCACAGCTATTTAAAAATGGGCGTAACTTGAAGCGGATGCTGATTATCGTTTCTCTGACCGGCATGGAGATGGGTGTAGTCACTCCATACATTCAACCCTTTGCCCATGAGTTCAAAGGGGCAGAACAGGTAGTGCTGGGAGCGATGGTCACCGCCTCAGCGTTGGTTCCTCTAGTGCTAGGTATTCCTTTTGGTAGGTTAGCTGATAGAATCGGTCGGAAAAAGGTAATTTACCTAACCTTGTTTCCTGTAATAGCCTCGTATATCATGCTTATTTATGCTCCCAATACCGCAGTTCTAATTCTGTCCGGAGCATTTCAGGGCTTTTTTATGATAACCGGAGTTACCACAACCGCTATGGCTCGCGAATTGGTACCTCCAGATCAAATGGGCAAATGGACGGGTGTGTTGGGGCTTTGTCGAATGATGGTTGGAGCCATCATGGTCTATTTAAGCGGGCTTATCTGGGATAGTATCGGTCCGCAGTATGTCTTTTGGTTTATTCTATGTCTCTATATGATCAGAATTCCACTTTTATTTGGTATGCCAGAGACACTTACCTTACGATTGGAGAGTAACTAAAAGATATTTGACGTTTCTGAACAAGTCAATTTACTTATGCTTCTTTTAAACACAAAACTGACATATCCTCAGGGAAATATAAACCCATATGCCAAAATATTTAAATAATTAATAATATAATTAAGTTCTGAAACCAAAAGGCATTGCCCATAAGTACGCATGATGTAACAAACATCCTGAAAATGCTTTTGTCTTTCAGTTAAACCTTTGAAACAAGTTCGAAAGAACGTGTTTATTCTATAATATATGCATTCACTTAAATACTTTAGTTCTGTTCTACATCAAATTTATACCAATTTTTCTTCTGTTACTAATTCTGCTGCCCATGCAGCTGCTTTCCCAACTACCTCCAAGCAATGAATGTCATGAGCTCCGGCTTTTTCAAATTTTTCAAACTCATCAATATCAGCGAGATAGTATGGTCTACCAAATATTTTCGTTTGTATATTACGACAGATTACAGAACCGTATTCATGAATAAACCGGTCCCGTAATTTTCTCACCAGGATAAAGCTCTTAAACATGGCTCCAGTTGAGTCTGCAAAATCATCTCTATTCCTGCCTTGCAGCATACTCAGTACCATGATCGCTCCCGAATAAGCACCGCAATTCCCGTCGGTTGACGCACCACAACCAGCAGCAAGCCCAGTCGCTGCCTTAAAAACGTCATCATTTCGAATGTCGAAGACATCCTGCAGGGCTGCGATTACACACTGGCTGCAACCCTTGTAAATCTTTTCATATTCTTTGCCCAGTTGATAGGCTTTTTCGATTGCGTCATTCGACATATCTACTTCCCTTTCGTTATCATTATATTCTCATATCATATACTACATATGCAGTGTCTTGTAAATTTTCCATTTTCTTAGTTTGTGCTAGGCATTAATAGACTTGATCGTAATGCATTCCACGAAACCAGTGTTTATATGATAACGTAAAGATACATGCGGGAAGGCTATGAAATTATGGAAATGGTATGTTAATAAATACGATCTGTAATTTTCCGAAGTTGTAACAAGCAAGTTTATAGAAATTCTTGCCAGAACTATCTAGTTGCAGGACATGATGCTAAACGTGATACCGGTACGATTTGTTAAATTACCAAAAACATCACCAGAGGGTATCTCGTCTTCAATCTCACTAACGGATTATCTTTTTCTGCCTGAGGAATTGAATCAAATCTGGAATAGTTTCTTCAGGATTGCCTTCCAGCCGGTTTTCTCTTTTTTCAGTTATGCCTCCAGACATGATTAAACGTATTCTTTCAGCCGCTGGTAAACTGCTATCGGGTATAAAAATCCTCCCTGGTCTCAGTTTACCTGCAAATAACTCCAAAATAGAAGTCTTTGAGCCAATAGTACCAACGTCTTCTTTAGATAGACCAAGGCTGATTCTGTCATGCTGTTCGATTTCTCGCCTCTGTGCCATGCGAATTGATCTTATACTCGCATACCTAGGCTCATCCAACAGTGAGTCGACCGTCAGTAAACATGGGACATCGGCTTCGACTATCTCCCTGTTAACCCCGTCGAGTCTTCTTCTGACCGTAACCTTTTTCTTAATTTCATCCACCTGTATATCGATAACCCGTGAGATCAATGGTATCCCCAGCTTGTTGGCAACTACAGGTCCTACCCAACCATCATTAGTATCCACAGCTTGAATCCCACAAAGTATAATATCGTACTCTAACAGCTTGATTGCCCTCGCTAGAATAAGTCCGGTGGCAAAACCGTCGGAATCCTCAAAATCTAGATCAGTCAGTAGTAATGCCCTATCAGCACCGTAGGCAAAACACTCGCGGAGAATTTTACCCGTCGAAGGTCCATTTTTAGAGATAACGGCAACTTCTCCTGACTTACTTCTCTCCTTCCAGTTAGTTGCCCACTTAACGGCTGCGAGATCACATGGGTTAATTATATATCCCGTGTTGGTGCCATCTATATGCCTGCCATCCTTAGCTATCTTGACAGGACTGCTGTTATCGAGGACCTGTTTAACGCATACTATCACGTTCATTTATAAATACCGTAATCTATATATATCAGGAATCTCTCTCTATCTCTGTCAAATGATCCGTTAATTCATTAACAGTCTCTCGCCAGTCTCCCACGATGCCCAGGTCTGCCAGTCTGAAAATTGGTGCGTTGCGGTCTTTGTTAATAGCCACTATATATTTAGAGTCCTTCATTCCCATAGCATGGTAAATAGATCCTGAAATCCCAACAGCCAGGTATAACCGTGGGGAAACAATCAAGCCTGTTTGTCCGATATGTCTGTCTTCCGGTACCCATCCATTATCGCATGCTACCAGCGACGCTCCTACACATCCTCCCAGAAGCTCAGCAAGTTTCTCGAGAGCATCGAATCCTTCAGGACCACCTATACCTCTGCCACCAGAAACGATAACCTCCGCCTGGTCAAGAGGAATTTTTTTCAAGTCTGCTCTAACCGTGCCCGTTATCCTGGCATACCTTTTAGCAGAAAATGGCTCTGGTGTAAGGGTTACAACCTCTGCCTTGTTGCCAGGCTTGGGGAGTCTGACATCGCATACACCCGGGCTTATCGTAGCTATATGGGGTTTTACGGAAGAGCAGATAATTTTAGCCTGTAATCTTTCATTGTAAACGGTTTTTTCCCCTGCTAACAGACCGTCGTCATTCACATCCAGGGAGACACAGTCTGTAATTAATCCCGTTTCCAGCCGTGCGGCAAGCCCGTAAGCTATATCACTGCCGAAAGGTGTTACGCCGCATAATATGATTTCCGGTCTCCTTTCCTGTGCAAGTCTGGAGAGTGTCTCTGCATAAGCTTCGGTTGTATATTCTCTTAAAGATGAATCATTGATTATAAATATTTTGCTTATAGCATGACTGGCGAGACGATTTGTCATATCGGCAATCTGCTCGCTGAAAATAACCGCAGACAGACTGCCATCGAGCTTGTCTGCGACTCTTTTTCCTGCCGATGCAAGCTCAAAAGTTATATCTTCTAACTCTCCTTCTCGGTGTTCAGCCAGAATCCAGACTTCTCTGTTAACGTTCATACATTACCTTTATCACCTGAATAGGTTATAGGTTATTAAAACTCATGCTGTGTTCACACTGGTGTTATAACATCCTTCCCACTTTGGCACCTTCCCAGATTGAGTCGCGCAGCGTACGAGGAGACACACATTGACCGGCAATATATAGTTCTTTTATCTCCCCTTTCAGTGAGTAATATAACGCATCATTACTTTTTCCGCTTGTAGCCACTACAACAGTGTCGATCCCATTTATCTGCCTTTCAGCGTTAGTTAATGTATTAAAAGCGATCACTGTCTTTCCTTTAACTGCCCGTATGTCGTTCAATACCGATATTGTTACACCTTTGTTTAGGAGTCTATAGTAAATAAGTTCCAGGGTACCTTCTTCTAAGTGGCTGCCGGCAAAGAGAGCCGGAGTTAATATTTCAACATTTACTCCCCTTTCAGCCAGGAAATCGGCAGTACTTAATGCCTGCATGTGGTACTGATAGTCCACGATTACCACGTTTTTTCCTACCTCAACAGTATCAAGGAGTACCTCATGTGTATTAACCACGTTACCGCCTTCATTGATTAGTGATTCGGATGTTGTTGGCAGAGAGCCTGTGGTAATAACCACGGCATCGCAGTTCTCTCCCTTAACTATTTCTTTGGTTACCATAGTACTCAGATATACATCGACATCAAGGGCTTTCATCTGGTACGTGTAGTATCTGACAATTTCTGTGTAATCTACTCTTCCTGGAGCTCTGGCTGCTATATTTAACTGACCTCCCAGTTCGTCATCCTTTTCGTAAAGATAAACCTTATGACCTCTCAGAGCAGCGACCCTTGCTGTCTCCAGCCCTGCCGCGCCACCACCGACTACCATCACATTTTTCTTCGTTGTTGCCTGTGTTATTCCAAAAGTCCCTTCTCTTCCTGCTTCTGGATTTATTACGCAAGTAAGGGGTGTCATACCTTCGAACAGAGGTAACCAGCAGGCATCATTACAGGCGATACACTTACGAATGTGGTTTTCCTGACCCGCTTTCGCTTTATTTGGTAATTCTGGATCGGCGATAAGAGGCCTGGTCATGGCGGTCATATCCGCCAAGTTGTCCTTTAATACACGTTCGGCAACAGCAGGGTCATTGATTCTACCTCCGGCAAACACAGGAAGGCCAACTACTTCTTTAATTCCTGCTGCCAGATAGACGAATGGGCCAAGCGGGAAAAACATGGGTGGTACGTGCATTGCCAAAGATGCTCCGGCACCAACGTTTATATAATCCAGGCCGCCACTGGCTTCCAGTCGAGGAGCTATGTTTTTCATATCGTCCAGTGTAATACCGCCGTCCATAAACTCATCACCATCGAGCTTGATGCCGACAACAAAATCAGTACCTACGGCTGCTCTAATAGAGTCAATTATTTCAAGTGGAAATTTCAATCGTTTTTCACTACTGCCCCCATAATCGTCCTCACGATGGTTGTAAAGTGGGCTGATGAACGAGGCTACCAGGAGACCCCATATAGCGCCGATTTCCACACCGTCGTATCCTGCCTCCCTGGCTATGGTGGCCGCTTTGCCATATGCGTTAACTGTGTTATGTATTTCATCGATGCTCATTTCATGGGGCATTTGTTTCGGGAAAATACCTTTTCTTGGTATTGCAGAGGGAGCAAGAGATGCTCCTCCGATCATTCGTTCACCGCCTCCCAGATTACCGGGATGGAGGAACTGGGCCAATATTCGCGTTCCGTGGCTGTGAATCTCTTTCACGAATTGACTGAGACCCGGTATTGACCTTTCATCGAGAATAGGTGCAAACATACCTGTAGTGAGTTCACCGAGGGGGTGCGAGTGGATTAATAAGCCAGCACCTCCTTTGGCTCTAGCCTTGTAGTACTCCCGAAAACGCTCTTCGGGGAGCCTATGGACATGAGCGCACATGAGTATTCTATTCGGTACGGTCATCGAACCGATAGTTATAGGAGCAAACAGGTGTTCGTATTGTGCCACGAGTTGTCTCCCTCGCTTTAGCGTAGTAAAGAATTACACTCCGCTTTCATTGTAGTGTATTGAACAAATCTGCCAACATTGCCAGCGGTAAAATAAATTTCGAGCTGTGGTAATTCTTAGTTTTTCTCGAGTGGTATTAGGTCTTTTTTACATATGTTTTATTTGTGATGTTCGTCGCAAAGCTGTTATAGAGTTCTACTATAGGCTTCGCTTCCTCACCACTACTTTGTAAAGTTTTCATCATTGTATCTGGATCTTTAAAAAGCATAATCTTCATGAAGGCAGGTGAACCACCCGACGTTTGCCAGATATCATACGATTCGCAACCATGTGATTCCCAGAACGGTTTAATTTTTTCAATGGTAGTTTTAAGATACTCGGCTTGTTTTTCTTCAGGAACATCAAATATAAATATCATTGCAGCAGTAGAATCTGTCATTTTATACTCTCCTCTCTTTTTGGCTGCAGAATAGATTATGTTGTATAAAATGTCAATAGCTCGGTTAAATAAAATCAATCGTTTTATATATGTTAAATCTGACCACTAAAGCATAATTTAATATCAAATACCTTCACCCATGACTGGGTAAATATCGGTATTTAAATATAGTATGGAATGAATCAAGTTAATAATCTAGCAGATTGGTGGTCACAATTACTCCTAATGTGACCTCAATACTCTGAGCCAATAAGGAATTACGTTGTTTTATTTCTATGTCGTCATCCCGCTGTTGATACTCAGATTTGATCAGATTTGTATTCATCACCTCTAATAGATACAATATGGCTTGAATTTAAATCTGGAAATTGATTTTTTATGTTATACCTGTATATTATCACCGGTCTGGCTCTTGTTATCTCTTTYWTTRTCAAYCGAGAAARAACCTTAAGAGCACTYAAGATTKCGKTWAARCAATTTACYAATATMCTYCCRGCTTTYTTRMTCATGCTTRTCCTGATSTCTRTSGCRCTTTTCCTGRTYCCAGATGAAGTTATCACCAACTATCTAGGGGTTTCCAATAAGTACATAGCCTTGTTCGTAGCTTCTGTTMTKGGTTCAGCAATACTGATGCCTGGRTTCATYGTYTATCCACTGGCTGGTGTTCTWTTRAYAAAAGGTGTTCCGTATATGGTKTTATCGGGATTCACTACRACTCTGATGATGGTKGGAGTTCTTACTTWTCCSGTAGAAAGAGCYTATCTGGGAACRAARGTGACMATTATAAGAAAYGTRATCAGTTTYTTTATYGCRYTGRTTGTYGCTYTWRTAACAGGAATYRTATTTGGRGAAATATTCTGATGAAAYRCAGAACYWTRATCAGGATTAYTATTCTTGTATGTTATGCTCTCTTTATTTTAATGTCTTGGATAACTGATTTTGATCAGGGTAAAGAGATAGGCAACAATTTCGCCACTTTCGCAATTGAGATGTTTAAAATAATACCCTGTGTATTTATCCTGATAGGATTATTTCAGGTCTGGGTACCGAGGGAAACAATTGAAAGGCATTTTGGAGAAGAATCTGGTATCAAAGGATATATCTGGTCATTACTAATTGCCGGTACGACTGTAGGTGGACTCTATGTCGCATTTCCGGTAGCGTACACACTCTATTCTAAAGGTGCCAAACTCAGCGTCATTTTCACCTATATTGGCGCTTCAGCCATTTGCAGAATACCGATGACATTCTTTGAAGCCTCTTTCCTTGGAGTAAAGTTCACTATTATCAGATTTATGGTAGCATTGCCACTGGTCATTATAACATCAGTGCTGCTTGCTAACTACCTACAACGGAAAAGCTATAAAATAACGGAACCAAAATAATAAAGTTTACGTTAAATTTGGACCTATCTGATATATCAATGAAATAGTTACTTTCTATTTTCTACTATATGAAATGGCTATACGCATCACTGGACGATGATCCTGATGGCTGTTCAATGGTAATAACTTTTGATTTCATTTTCTAGTATCTTGCGACACTAAATTGAAAGTATATGGTCTTTGCAGTCATATCTCCGCGTAGATAACCTGATATTTATTCTCTCTTCACTCAGTTCTGGAACTTTATGTTTACCATCTTATAGCCGTTAATCCCAAATCTAAGTTTTTCCTATCCGGTAGAGGGACGTTGATCGCATTCGATAGTACTGATCATGGAGGACTTCCCACTTGACAAAGTCAGAGAATATGCTACAATACAAATAACTTTATAATACAAAGATAACTATGTAACAAAGGTAATAAATTTTATGAGCAGGATTACTCTCAAAGAATTGGAACGCAAGGCTTTTCGTTCTACCTATCAGGATGGATTGTGGGATCTGTATTTTGGTCTCATTGTTATCTGCATGTCGATCTTTCTCTATAGACCTGCAACAGGATACAACCCGTTAAATATAGTTCTTATGTTAATATCCCTGATTGGGGCTTATGCCCTGTTCTGGGCAGGCAAGAGGTTCATCACTCTACCACGCATGGGTCAGGTTAAGTTTGGAGAAAAACGTGCAAGGCGAAAGAAGACAATGTTTATAGTCCTTGGAGCAGTAGTTTTAATTCAAGTCGTGTTTCTGGTTATCCAGTTTATATCGTGGAGAAATCCGGAATTCGGCGATATGTTGAATACATTCCTCCAGGAAAAAAATGCCATGGATCTGGCTGTCGCTACCATCGGATCTCTCTTTGTTGGACCGAGTATGATTCTTATAGCTTATTTCATTGATTTTCCACGTGGCTATTTCATAGCAGTCATGATGGCCTTGGCTGTTTTCCTCATGATTTTACTTAACCAGCCGATCTATTCGATTATCATCGGTATATTGATCGCAGTGCCAGGCGCAGTGCTATTTGTACGTTTCCTGCGAAAATACCCTCTGCAAGGGAAGGATTTCGATCATGAATAGGGAAGTTAAAAACGCTGATCTTTCCTTGCTGGCAGAGATTGACCGCCTTGTCCACGAACCGGTACGCCTTATGGTAATGTCCTTGCTTTATGTGGTTGACAGTGTGGATTTCACTTTTCTGATGAATCAAACCGATTTAACATGGGGAAATCTCTCTGGGCATATCAGCAAACTGGAAGAAGCCGGGTATCTGGAGGTAAAGAAGACCTTCAAGGGGAAAAGACCAAAAACTACCTTAAAATTGAGTTTTCGAGGAAGGCAAGCGTTTCGGGATTATGCTAATACAATGAAACAGCTTTTTCAGGATTTTAATGATTAATTATTACGCTCCTGGAAGCAGGGCCGTATAACTGGAGATTCGATATCTAGCATCAAGAATGGAGGTTAGAAATGGGTGAAGGTGTACCGATTATCATCATAGTGATAGCTCTGATATTAGTAGTAGTGGTTTTTTTTGCATTACGTAATTGGGAGAAAATAAAGCAGCCTATCATCAGGAAAAAAAAGGCATTCCTACCAGTATTTATAACGGGACTTTTTTTAGCATTGACCGCTGCTTTCTTTATGTTCGACGGAGATATTCTCGGAGAAAATACGAAAGGTATTGCAACGGTTATTGGTATCGTGGGAATTTGCTTAATAGCTACATCGAACGTTACATTACTAGATTTCAGACGTTAAAAACACCGAAATACATGCCTAGCAATGGAACGAAGCTTGCTATAATAGAAACAAAGTATAGTGAAATATTTGGCATTTGGCTTTAACGATTGTTACCCCAATGCATCTTTCTGAACACATACCAAAAATATAAGATAGAGGGAAATTCGTTAGAGAAAGGCTGATAATTGTGATGACGAACAATCAGGAAGAATCATTTGTCAAAGGAATGAGCCTGATGGGTTTCGGAAGAGACGGTAATCCTTCTGTAGTCGATGTCAAAGATGGAAAACTCCTCAGGATCAGACCCCTGCATTACGACTGGCACTATGACATGAAAGACCTCAATCCTTGGAAAATGGAGGTACGTGGACATACCCTGGAGCCTACTACCAAGACATTGCTGCCGCCTTTTGCCTTTGGTTATAAAAAGCGAGTCTATTCACCCAACAGGATTCTCTATCCCCTAAAGAGAATCGACTGGAATCCGAACGGAGAAAGACATCCGGAGAACAGGGGCAGCAGCCGGTTCATCAGGATATCCTGGGAGGAAGCAGTAAATCTTGTGGCAAGCGAACTCCTGAGAGTCAAAGAAACGTACGGTCCGGAAGCGGTGCTTTCCCAGTCTGATGGACATGGTGAGGGGAAGGGAATACACTCCTGTCACGGCAGTTTTAACAAGTTGCTGCAGCTGCTTGGAGGTTTTACCCTGCAGATAAGAAATACCGACAGCTGGGAAGGGTGGGCCTGGGGCGCCAAGCATGCCTGGGGAATGGAACCCGTCGGAGAGATGCTTCCTGCAGCGAACCTTATCCCCGATATAGCCGAGAATAGCCAGATGCTGCTGTTCTGGGGATGCGATCCTGAAACAACGCCATGGGGATTCAACGGACAGATGGCAAGCCGGGTCTGCTACTGGTTTTCCGAACTCGGGATCAAATGCGTGTATATCTGCCCTGATCTCAACTATGGGGCCGCCGTTCACGCGGACAAGTGGATCCCGATTAAGCCTGGTACGGATGCGGCTCTGCAACTGGCCATAGCCTATACCTGGATAACCGAAGGTACCTATGATAAGGGCTACGTCGTAACGCATACCTATGGTTTCGACAAGTTCGAAGAATATGTGACCGGTAAAGAAGACGATATCGCTAAGACAGCAGACTGGGCGGCGGATATCACCGGTATCCCGGCATTTACAATAAAAGCTCTGGCACGGGAATGGGCTTCTAAGAGAACATCGATCGCCCACGGCAACGGCGGTCCGACCGTAAGAGGTCCGTACTCGACCGAACCTGCCAGGCTGGAAGTCCTCCTGTTGGCAATGCAGGGACTGGGTAAACCTGGCGTTCACCAGGTGAAAATGCTGGAGTGGGGGATTTTCGGGCAGGGGCCGATGCCCAAGAGCGTGGTGACTCCCCAGTCGTTTGAACTGGCGCCGGGACATGAAAGCATAGGCGCCGAAGGGACTCCCTTCGTCCAGGTTTCGGGAATCCGAACGCTCACAAACATGCCTCCGACGGAAACACCTCCACCAGCGCCGAGGGGTATGACAGCGAAGCAGATCATTCCGAAGAACCTGATTCATGAGGCGATTCTGAATCCGCCGATAAGCTGGTACGGCAACGGAAGATTCATGTCTCCAGCCAACGATCACTTTGTACAATACGCCTATCCGGCAAAGGGCTGCTCGGAAGTCCATATGATATGGACTGATACACCCTGCTGGATAACCTGCTGGAATGACAGTAATTCGTATATCAGGGCACTGAGAAGCCCAAAGATAGAAACGATAATAGGTCAAAATCCCTGGCTTGAGAACGATTGCCTGTTCGCGGATATTATTCTGCCAAGCAGTACGAAAATAGAAGAGAAGGATATCACCGGAGATGCTGAAAGCGGACAGTTCCACACAATAATGTCCGGAGGGCAATGCATCGAACCACTTGGAGAATCCAGGAGTACCTATGAGATCGCCTGTATGGTATCCGAAAGACTGGGGTTGCTGGACGACTATACCGACGGTAAAACGGTTGACGATTTACTGAAGATGAATTTTGAGAAAACGGGTATAAGCGAGATGATAAGCTACGAAGAATTCGAAAAGAAGAAGTATTTCACCATTCCTATCGCACCGGATTGGAAGGATGAACCGCCAGGAATGAAGAGATTTTACGAAGATCCTGATAATAACCCTCTCAGTATCCCATCCGGGAAAATAGAATTTTCCTCACAGAACTTGGCGAAACACTTTGCCGATGACAGGGAAAGACCACCGGTGCCACACTGGATAGAAAAAGGTGAAAGCCATGATGAAAGGCAGTCCAGTGAAAGAGCTAAGGTATATCCGCTTCTCATGATGTCCAATCACCCCAGGTGGAGGGTGCATTCGCAATGTGACGAGATTACCTGGACCAGGGAAGCGCCGACCTGTAAGGTTAAAGGTTCGGATGGGTATAATTACGAGTCATTATGGATTAATCCCGGTGATGCTTCGTCACGGGGTGTGAAAAACGGCGATGTGGTCCGGGTATACAACGAAAGAGGTATTGTTCTTGGAGGTGCTTACGTAACCGAGAGAATAATGCCCGGGGTTGTGTACATGGACCATGGGGCACGGTACGATCCGATTGTTCCCGGGGAAATCGACCGCGGGGGTGCGATAAATACCATCACCCCGCATAATATCACTTCGAAGAATGCTACGGGAATGGTAGTAAGCAGTTTCCTGGTTGAGGTGGCAAAGGAA
>DUFA01000012.1 GCA_011191975.1 Dehalococcoidia bacterium | reverse complement strand
TGCCAGAATAATAGAATTGAACTATAATGATGCAATGAATAGCCGATTGGTCGTAGATTCGGAATATTTCGATTCTACTTTAATTATAAATTCATCACTTGATATAGCAGCTGTTTCAATTGATCCACTTAAAAGGATAGAGGACAACCTCACTATTTCCACGGCCTTTCGGTGCACTCCCGGTACCGCTTAACCGGATTAAACAGGGAAGGAGGCAGTAGCAATGGCTTGGAAATCACTAATCGTTGTATTTATGGGTTTATGCCTTTTTGCGTCGTCATGCTACCCCGAATTGTCGGTACAACAGTACGATAAACTTAAAGAAGATTTGGAAAAACTCGATGAAAAACGAGTGGAACTAGAACAAGAAGTTGCTTCTCTTTCAACGGAACTGGATGTAATCAAAGAAAAAAACACCGAGGTTCGAACGTATATAGATTTCCTTGTCCAGCTTGTCTCAACTCAGAATACCGAAAGGCTGCTTCAAGGCGAATTCGACACCAGTGCTCTTGTTGCATCAAAAGAAAAGCTGCTGACATCCGCTGAGAGACTTAAACATAGTGAAATCGAATATTATCTCTCCCTGATTAACCCGGAAAATGAAGCAGAGACAGTCGGAGTGTATTATAAGGCAATAGAAATCTGCCTGAAAGAGATAAAACAGGAACTTGCCGTCAAACCTAATGGCCAATAGCCAGGCAGATATTCCTCGAGAAATACCTGACTACTGCAGGATAAATCCTCCGTCAAGGATAAACTCGGTGCCAGTTATGTAGCTGGATTCATCGGAAGCAATAAAAAGGATACACTTGGCGATATCCTCTGGAGTACCAAGCCGTTTTAACGGTATCAAATCAGCCATTTCTTTCATGAATACATCGGCGCCTTTCGGGCTTCTCGCTGCGATTCCCCTGAAAAGAGGTGTTAATATATAGCCGGGATGCACCGAATTCACTCTGATATTATAGGGACCATAAGTGGTTGCATCCGATTTTGTCATAAGACGGACGCCGCCTTTCGAAGCGTGGTAGGCAGGATCTTCTCCTCCTATAAGACCCAGCATAGATGACATGTTTACGATACTCCCTCCGCCGGCCTGTTTCATGTAACCCAGCACGTGCTTTGTACAGAAAAATACTCCCCTCAGGTTGATATCAATAACTCTGTCAAATTCCTCTGCAGTAAGCTCATGAGTTTCTTTGGGAGGGCCGGGTATACCGGCGTTATTGACAAGGATATCGATCTTACCGAATTTCTTGTTGATCTCGGAAAATGTGTTTTCTACTTCTTTCTCATTCGAAACGTCCATATGCCAGTAGGAAGCGTTTCCGCCTTTTTTTATAATTTCCTCAACTGTTATTTTTCCTGCTTCATCAGCTATATCGGTTATTGCTACCGTTGCTCCTTCTTCAGCAAGAACAAGTGCGGACGCTTTGCCTATACCGGAAGCGCTTCCGGTTACTATCGCTACTTTATCTTTTACTCTATCCACAATATCCTCCTGACAAATCATGTTTAAGAAAATATATTAACCGGTTTATCGCTAACATAATAAAACAGCGACATCGGAAATATCCCCGATGTTGCTGTTTTAATTAACCGAATTCAGTGTGTTATATACAGGATGAAACTCCCGGTCTGTTATAGTTTCCTTCTAACGTAAAACGCACCGGCAATTAGTGCTGCGATTATGACCGTGAATATGATAAGTGGTATATACATTGTCATTATAGTTCACCTCTTTAAAGAATTCGGTATTCCATCAGGTTACCCGTGAGAGTAATTTTATCGTAGTCTTAATGGTATAACAGAATTTACCATATGTCAAAGCCATTACTCTTCTTACAATATTGTGTCAATAGCAGATAAAATATGTTCATTAAAGAAGAACCATCCCAGCAGTGCGATGAGAGCGATAATACAGACCACTACTAACAGATAAATCCAGCCTAGATTACTCTTTTGTCCCTGTGTCTTTATAGCTCTCTGGTTCATCGCTCGCTCTTCGAGCTCATGTCTTCTCATAATATCAAGGTTGGGAATTTTCCCGGACGATAATGGCCATGGGCTTTTTCTGGTGGGAGTGCGAGTTTCTTCTCTCTGTACCGGTAAAGGTTGAACTTGGGATTCCTGCCATTGTACTGGTGGTTGTTGAGCGTAAGATCCCAGCCATTGTGGTGGTTGCTGCTGGAAACGAGGATCCTGCCATTGTGCCGGCGGTGGCTGAGGAGGTGGGGGCTGTTGTACGTAATGTTCTTCTCTACGATACTGAGGTTGCTGTACTGGAGGTTGGATTACATTCTGTCGGCTTGCCGGTTGAGGAAGAGCCCCTCCAGGCTTAAAACCGGCTTCTCCATAGCTGTATACAGGCGTGACGAAGGTTGTATCGCAAGCATTGCACCTGAAATAATCGAACACTTCCTTATAGGTAAGGTTTGCAGAGCCGCAACTTGGACACATTGCTTCTCCTCTGGCAGGTGGAGAGGTATGTGAAGGAGTTACTGCTGAACCGGAATTTCCATGGCTGGTTGACGACTCTCGTGGAGAAGCGGGTTCTATATACTCAGTCACTTCTTCGAGATTACGGCTAGATACTTTCCAGTCAGCGACCGGCCGACCGTAATTACAGTCCGGGCAATGTTTCTGTCTTGAATCTTTATACCGGCCACACTTTGGACATTTATCTATGAGTTGCCGGTTTAGCATTCTGCCATGCTCGCGGCAGAATGACATCCCTTCGTCAACTTCCTCCATACAATCCCAATATGCACAAAGTCGCATAATTTACACCAGGTTATTTATTCCCTATTTACCTGAAATTATAAACGTTTACGTTCGAATAAAGCAATACCACGAGAGTAGTAGGGGAAATAACTTAACATAATCATTATTTCCGCGTTGTCACTCGTCGTGATTATTGTTATTTCTAATTCAGACTCTCACCAAAAACACGACCATAATTCTGGCATGTCTTTATCCCTTCCTGGGTACCAATGTCTTTCTCAAGTTGATTAAGTGACCGGAGAGTGAATGGTTCCATCTTGTAAACATACTCCATGGTTTCTAATATGATATTAGGAGCATCTCCACTGTGAGTATAAGAACCGAAAGCACCTGCAAGTTTTCCCTCAAGATTTGCTTTCTTGGCCATAAATAGGAATGTTTTTACCGGTTCTGCCATATCGCGATGATAGGTAGGAGAACCGAAAATATAACCATCGTACCCTTCCAGGTCCTCGGCTTTTTTTATTTCTGATATCTTTTTTACTACCGCTTCATTACCGCTAAACCGGACACCTTCACCTATATACTGTGCCATACTTTCCGTATTACCAGTCAGGCTGAAATACGGAATTAATACTTTTGCCATTTCCAAACCTCCTCGGTGTTGTATCTAAAGTCCAGTTATGATACTACTGTCCGAAACCAAAATCAAGGTTCAATAACGGGAATAAAGACAAATAGTTTACATAAATATGTACAAGACGATATGTTTACAACAATGGCAGTTGACTGGATTTAACAAGCTTACGAAGAGTACTCCTGGCAGATTTGTCAAAAAACATATCTACACCAATAATTTTACCATTATGGGAATCATAGTAGGGTATAGAATAGATATATGATTTCAATTTCTTAAGCCTACGTTCCACCAGAGTCGTATCGGTGTGAAGAGCTAGCGTAATTTTCATATCTCGAAGTTCAACTGCCATTTATTGTTCCTTATAATGACTTAAGCATATTATACGCTAACCGAATTGAAGAATAAACATGCCCTTCGTTTATTATGCAGAGACGGAGGTATCATTTAAATCAGAAAATATCTCTTTTATCCATGATTCAGCCGATTTACTATAAAACTCAAGCATCTCTTTATACTGGTCGTAACTGATTAGACCGTTTATCTTCGCGTCATGTAACTCCTGTTCAGCGATCCCTCGTATTTTCTTGTACATGCTTTCTTCAGAGTATTCCAGTTCAACAGCAATACTCGTCCAGGAAAGATCCTGTTTATGTAGAGTGTTGGCTTTTTCCCACACTCCCAGTAGTTTGAAAACATCCTCAACACTTGTCAATGTCGGTAGAATATCAGAAATACTTACGGGAGTGCTGGTTGTCACGTCATTGAATATTTTATTGATCCATTTCAGTCCTATATCACTATAGTATTTGATTTTATACTCCATCTTCTCCTGACTGAGTAGACCGACTGAATAAGCCTCTTTCAACATCACTTCAATTTTAACTACCAAAGCCATATAAATGCTTTCCGAAGTATATCCAAGCTCAGTGGCAATATGAGACCAGGCAAACCCTTGTTCTCGTAACGAGTGTGCTTTGTCCCAGACTCCTAATGTTTTAAATACATCTTCGATACAGTTTAATACTGGTAAATAATCATTCAGACTTAACGCGGTACCAACACTGCTATCTGCGAATATCTTATCCACCCATTTTCGGGCTGTAGCTGTAAATTCCGATAGTTTCTTTTTCATTTGTTCTTGGTTGATAAGCCCATGATCCAACGCATCTTTCAGTTCGCGTTCGCCTATCTCTTCCAGCTGTGCATACATACTTTCTGGTGTATATCCAAGCTCTTTGGCAGTACTGGACCATGAAAGACCTTTGTTACGTAGTTCTAATGCTTGATCCAATACTCCCAACAGCTTAAATACATCTTCTTTACTGCATATGACTGGCAGTATGTTCTCCGGTTTTTCCGTACTTACCTCTTTCTTATCCACATCTTTTACGATATCATTCTCTTCATTAGTCCCCTGAGATGATTCTTTAGTAATCTGAATATTTACAGTCTCACCATTTTTGGTAACGAAGGTTATCTCTCCTTCGACAGCATCCAGTCGGTTTAATAAATCTTCCAGCATTTTTGTCTCGTCTTGGGTTGGTATCGAGCAGGCAGAAGTAAGGAGTAACAATGAAACAAACAACAGGGAAATCAGGGTAGATTTAGAAATAATCCGGTACTTTTTCATATCTCACCACCTCTTATAACGATGCAGTATATGTTATCTCCATGTGGCAGATAGAATCATCCTGCAATAGTACCAATTTCAAGTATTAATTAGCCATTCTTTCGGGTGATAGATTATGAACCTTTCGTGTACACTTTTGTAGCTTTAAATGCATGATATAGTATAGTTTATATATAATATATAAGTTATACTATATAGTATGTATACTAAAAGGGAGAGATTAACAATTGGATTACAGTATTCTTGAACGAGTAACCGAGGATCTGCTTTCTATACTGCCTGTTATATTTCGTATTGTTCGGAATAGATTTATTAGAACAGTCCTGATCGACATTGGTGCCGATATTACTCCCCATCATTTCGAAATTATCCACCTCTTGATGGAAGAAGGGACAATGCATGTCGCTGAGATTGGGCAGAGACTTGAGATTGCCCGTGCCCAGATGACCCAGTTGATCGAGAAGCTTGTGGATCTGGGTATAGTAGAAAGGCAGTCTGATACCAACGACAGGAGGATCATTAATATCTCTCTAACACAACAGGGGATATTATTACTCGAGGAACATAAACACACCGTCGAAGAAGCTATAAGGGAAACAATGTCTTCCTTATCTGACGATGAACTCGAAGAGTTATCCGATTCATTGAGAAAGCTATGGAGTATCCTTGGAAAACTGGAATAATGCCATCTATTGAGATCAAGAGGGAATGGATTAGCTATATGTGGATAGAATGAATATGAGTGTGCTGGACGATAGGAGAATAGGTCGTCTGATGTTTAAACTGACGATTCCGGCATTCATGGGTATGTTCGTAATGACTCTCTATAACGTAATAGATACCATATTTATAGGTCATTATGTGGGAACTATGGGAATAGCCGGTCTGTCGATAGTTTTCCCGATACAGATGCTGGCAATGGGTATGGGAATGCTGACCGGAATGGGCGGCGCTTCGGTAATCTCAAGGCTCATAGGCGCAAAGAACGTTACTAGGGCGGAACGTGCGCTTGGCAACGCACTATGTCTGAATATTGCATTGTCAACTATTATAATGGTAGCAGGCCTTTCTGCAGCAGAATTCTGGCTTGATCTGGTAGGAGCTTCCGACACGATACTTCCCTACGCACTTGACTACATGACCTTTATCCTGGTCGGTATGGTATTTCAGACATTCAGTATGGCCAGTAACGGACTGATAACCTCGGAGGGTAATGCCAGAGTAGCAATGACAGGCATGGTTATCGGTGCCGGCAGTAATATCGTACTGGACGCATTACTTATTATTCCGCTGGATATGGGGATAAAGGGCGCCGCTATTGCCACCACTATAGCTCATCTTATCTCGGCACTCTACTTCATAAGTTACTGGATGCGGGGTAAAAGCTATCTACGGCTTCACCTTAATAATTTCATCCTTGAATGGGGAATAATAAAAGAAATCATGTTTATCGGAGTTTCGGCACTGGCAAGAACACTTGCCGGCAGTCTTTCCGCTATATTCGTCAACCGTGCTCTGGTCGAATATGGTGGCGACTATGCCATATCTACGTTCGGAATCCTGAACCGTGTAATGATGTTCGCTACGATGCCCGGTATGGTTATCGGGCATGGTCTGCAACCGATCTTGGGATATAATTTTGGGGCAAAAAGGTACAGTCTGGCGCTAAAAGGAATAATAATTGCCATGACGTTATCTACTTCCTGGTGTATTATCGCATTCTTCTTACTTTATTTCATCCCGGCACCTTTTGTCCGGATTTTTTCCAGTGATTCAGATCTTATTGGTATGGCATCTAGTGCATCCAGGAATATTTTCCTTGTCCTGTACCTGATGGGATTAGTATTCACGGGATCCATGGTGTTCGTTGCGATAGGAAAAGCCAAAGAAGCTTTCATCACTTCCATTACCCAGCGTGCATTATTCCTGGTGCCTCTAGTCTTCATTCTGCCGCCTGTCCTTGATTTAGATGGTGTCTGGCTGTCATTCCCGATAAGTGACGGTCTTAGTTTTGTGCTTACATTCGCGCTTCTGGTGCCGGTATGGCGTCAGTTCAGACGGTTGGGTGATCAATCACAGGAAACAGTGGGAATATCGGAAAAAATCCTCAGGACTTACGATGACGGAGATTGAAAGAAAATAATTTCTCCGTATCCCGTGCGAGCTGTCGGCAGGGAATTTTCCGGAAAAGCGGTGATATATGTGGTTATATTACCGCTTTTCAAAACACCATATAATAGACGAACCTGTGACTCTATTATTTGTGATATACTCGAAATCACGAGGTAAAAGATATGAATTGGAAAACCAGGATAACGAATCTGCTGGGCTGTAAGTATCCTATTCTCCAGGGTGCCTTTGCCGGTTTTGGTAATTGGGAATTTGCTGCATCCGTAGCGGATGCCGGAGCGCATGGAATGATAACCGCTTCTGTGTCCAGAACACCTGAAACGTTAAAAGAGGATATACGAAAGTGCAGGGAAGCCACAGAAGGTACATTCAGCGTGAATTTTACTCTTACCCACTCTTTACCATGGAATGAGATGTTAGAGGTCTGTATTGAGGAACAAGTGCCGCTGGAAACGGCTGCCTACAAACCGGACGATCTGGTTCGGCGTATTAAGGAAGCCGGACTGACTTGGATACACAAGGCTGCTCGGGTGAAGGATGCAATACGTGCGACTAAGTTAGGAGCCGATGCCGTGATTATCGTCGGACTCGAGGGCACCGGTTTTAAGAGCCAGGAACAGCTCCCGACCATGCTTTCTCTGGTATGGGTGCTTAAAGAAATAGACGTGCCGGTTATTGCCGCAGGCGGCATCGGAGATGCTCGTGGAATGCTTGGGGCTCTTGGCATGGGCGCTGAAGGTATAATGATGGGAACAGCTTTCATGGCAACGAAGGAATGTCCCCTGGATGACAGGATGAAAGAAACAATTATTCAGGCAAGTTTCGATAACGCAGTATTAAGACACCGAGTACTGTCCATAGCTGATCCAAAAGATATCGAAGAAGTAATGAGACTGCGGGGTACGGTTCCGACCGATCAGTGGCTGCTGATGTTAGAGCGAGTTAATCTTAAGGATCCTGACTGGAGAAATACTGATTCTATAGGGCAAGGTGGTAACTCTCGATTGAACATGGTATCACTTGCTGCTGGGGCTATAAATGAGGTTAAATCGGTAAAAGAATTCGTTCAAGAGATGATCAGGGAAGCCGAAGAAATCTCAGATGGATGGAGCTTCATTAAAAACGAATAGTAGTTTTTCTGCTATTGACCGTTTGTTTATTCTTTCCGGTTATCGTGATATATACCGGTAAAATACAAAATAAAACTCGAGTAAAATCCAATATTTACACTGATTGACTTAGCTCGTAAAGCTTGTTAAACTACACCACATCTTTCGTTAGTGCGAGGTGGATTATGGGATTATCCGAAACAGACACAAAGAAGATAACACCTATGACTGAAGAGTATATCAAGGATGTGCTGACTGTTTATAACAAATTGAAAGATTTACGACCGGTAACAACGAAATACACGCGCCGCACTCCTGAAGAAGATACACTGACCGCAGACCAGATTTTATCAACGAGACCGGGGAGTGAACTCGATCTTAGTTTTGTTTATGAGATAAACAATAATGTAGTAGGTTTCGTCTGGGGTCGACTTGCTTATGTGGGAATGCCGGTCGAATTGGTAGGATTTATTCACATGATAATTGTCGATCCAGACCTCCAACGTAAAGGAATAGCCAAGGAACTGCTGGACGCCGTAGCAAACAGGTGCAGAGAAAAAGGTGTAAATACGATACGTACCGTAGTAAACGAACACGACTGGGATTTAAGTAACTTTTTCCACGAGGCGGGTTTCGATAACAGCGGACTTGTTATCTATACACGAACGATTGAGACCTAGGAAGGAGATCATGTGAAAATAAGAGAACTATTAGATACTGAAGAGTTCAGGTCCAGGTCTAATGTGACAGCAGCACCGGATGAAACCGTGGCTTCGGCTGTCAGTAAACTGATCGAACATAATATAGGATCTCTTCCTGTCTGTGACGACAAAGGCCATCCGCTGGGAATCATTACTGAACGGGATATCATACGAAAATCCCATAACCGGGAAGCGGAAATAGCGACAATGCGCGTTGGATATATCATGTCAAAAAACCTGGTCATCGCTACCATGGATGATGATGTGGATTACGCGATCAATGCAATGAAACAAGAGAAGATCAGGCACATCCCGCTGATTGACGACGACAGAGTTGTTGGCATGATTTCAATGAGAGATCTCCTGGGAATACAGCTTGAGCGAGCTAATTACCGTATCAGACTCCTCGACGATTATATATCAGGCGGACTGGCTTAATCCGGATTAAGAAGGGAAAAGCGGAATTCAAGGCTAGGAGAATCTCATTCTCTATCGAAGCGATCGATGAAGTACAACCTGTTAAGGAATATCTTTATCTTACCAACATGAATTTCACCGGTGTATCTCGGTATTCATACAGGTGCATTTCCTTTTTAAAAAGATATTACTATTTGCACATATATGATTTTCATGGTAAAATGTTCATGAAAGAATTACTGATACAGGTAGTGAGGTAAAAATGAAAAAGAAGATACCGGCTCTACTAGTTACGCTAGCGACCGTATCACTGCTGGTCTTTTCTTCACCCATATCAGCAAAAGGCGGAGATAATCCTACCAAAGAAGAGAAATCCGGATACGGATACGGAGATATAAAACGCGAGCATTATGGACCACCGGGTCACAACGATACAAATGCAAGACCTGGATGGGGATATGGTGATCAGAATCATTATCACTACGGTTATGGCTATAAGTACAAAGGTGATAAATAACTTCTGTATCTGAAATATTTGATTAATAAATGTAAACAGGCGGCATCGAATGGTGTCGCCTGTTTTTTCAATATAATAAAATAATCTATTAACATGGAAATTCCTTTATCACTTTTTTGACAAATCATGTCCTGGGGGATTAATGTATGTAGAAACGGACAAAATATGTAGTAAGGAGAAGGTAGTAAATGGCAGAAACGTTCAAATGCCTTAACCCGACCGGTATTCAACCACCCGTAAAGACATTTCCCTTAGCGCCACGACTGGACAGTCTTGATGGCAAGACCATCCACATGAGCATCTGCGGCGAAGCCGATATCTGGGTACCAATGGAGAAAATGCTGAAGGCAAATTATCCCAATGTAAACTGGACGGTCAATAAGAGGTATCACATCGTCCCGATGGAACTTACTGAAGAACAGAGGAAGACAACCGATGCAGTAATACTCGGGGTTTGCTGGTGACATGGCGCTGTAAACAGGCAGTTGCCTTATTTATCAAGTCTTGAGAAAGAAGGAATCCCGACTGTTCTCATCAATTTCGGTGAGGAAGAAGGGAAAGTAGTGCATGATTCAACTCTGCATGGGATCCCCAAACTGCGCCACCTTGTAGCTTCGCGAAATTCCGTAGGCGGTGTTACTGAAGCTGAATACCTTTTACCACTTGTGATCGAAGAACTGACCCGTCCATTGAACCAAGAAGAACAAAAAGGCGGTCTGTGGGCTCCGTATGAGTCGAGGATATTATTTGAAGGAACTCTCCAGGAAGCAGAGGAGTTCTATAATCAGGTAGAGTATATCCCCGAAATACTGAACGCACCGTTTTCCAGATATACCGACGGCCTTCCGGTCGTTATACCGACTGAAGAACGGGTAGAAGCGATGTTGAAGGGTACCAGTCACAAACCTGATGAGTTGATGACCTTACAGCGTGACCTGGATGTACGGGGATTCGGCGCGATCGACATAAGTACCCGTCGCAAGAAGGGAGATCTCGTCACCTTCATGCCGATGTACCGTTCGGCTACAGTGGAGCAGGTTGCTGTTAATGCTGTTATGGCCGGCTGTAAACCTGAGCAATTCCCGGTTGTCCTGGCAATAGCCGAATCAGGCGGCGGTACCGGTGACGGTCGGGGCGGCGGCGGAGCGTTTATGGTCAGCGGTCCTATCTACAAGGAGATAGGCATGAACGTCACTAACTTTGTTTTCGGTCCAGGCAATCCGGTCAATAAAGCCCTCGGTCGTGTCGGTAGCCTGATGTGGCGTAACCTTGGCGGTTACAAGGAAACCGTTACTACTATTACAACCCTCGGCAGCCCGGTAACCAACGGTGGCTTCATTATTGCCGAGTATGCTGAAGGCCTTCCGGAGGGCTGGAAAGGCCTGAACGAGGAACTCGGTTTCGGAAAAGACGAGAATGTTCTGATGACATGCATGCCTGGTATCTGGGGAATCGGCCAGCAGAATATGCCCGGTGTCTACCGCTCGCTCCAGAGGACAGGACATGGCGCCATTGCCAGGTTCCTCGATGTTAAAGGTATCCCGGGTCCGCATAATTACCTTGAATACCTCACTAAGAACGCCTGGGCTACCAATGAAGGCGGCTTTACTCTGGTTATGCCTCCACAGATAGCCCAGGATCTGTGCGACTACGGATTCAAGACAAAGCAGGAAGTATACGAGTGGATATGGAAGAGAAGCTTCGAAACAGTGGCCGAATATAGGATGCGCGGGATGGGCGACTTCGTCACCAACGGCTGGCTTGGCATCGAACCTACCTCCGGCAAGCCATGGAAAGAACTGCCTGATGACTACAAAGTACCGGCTGGGGGAGAAGATCCATTCCGGAATTATAATATCGTTCTCTGTAACATGGAGGAGACAGCCGTTGCTCGCTTCAGCGGCGGTCACGGCCAGGCTTTCAGCATTGATGCCTGGCGATAGGGGAAAGTCAGTCGATTATCCTCACTGTCGCTTAGATGACATAAAGGAGTACCTTGTACAGGTACTCCTTTTATTTTTACGCTAACTGTTGTTTTTCAAACTTCCTTTCACCAATTTTTTGTATCTGCCGGTGAAGGAAGGATGATAAATGTCTTTATTCTTGAGGTCAAATTACTGGTTTCATCAGGTTATGCTACGCTAAGGTAATTTGGTTCGATGCGAACGTATAATCCTGAATTAAGTGCCGCAAGGTAGCCAATTATTTTATCTCTGCTGTTCCGCCAGATATCAACTATTTCGCCGAAAAAGTACACTCCATCCTGATCTTCATCTCGATATATGATTCTATCACCAATATTAATTACCATCTCGTTTAGTACCTCCAAACTTAGCAGTTACTATATTATTACGATAGAAAAGCCAATAGTGTTACGCGGATTTCGTAGATTCTATTCCTAGTGTCTTGTTGTTCATTGAATTATCAAGCATTATACGCTTAAGACCAGTGCACATCTGGGCGACAGGAAGGAGAATGCAAAACCGCTTTTCTCAAGGTCCAGGAATCGATTATCCAGTTTACACCAGTTGGGATACTTCGGTTTGACATGAGTATACAATCCGGAATCGAGCGCTACAAAGTAGTCGGTTATTTCGTTGTTGTGATTTTTCCAGATATCAACAATTTCTCCTTTAACACACTCTCCGTTACTATCTTCATCAACATATATAATCAAATCACCAATATTGATAGCCATCTTTTCAGTACCTCCGATTTAGTCCCCACTGTATTATTAATACGGCATATGAGCCAATAGTGTTACACCGAACGTTGTTAGTGGCTATTTTTATTATCTTATTGTTCACTTTCTTGGGTAAGACTGTCATACATAACGGATATCAATTGTCCGGATAAAAACCTGGTCCTGTCGTCGAGAAAATTGTTAACCTTAGCAGCAAGGCTGGTTAACTCATAATGAAAATGTTCCTCGTTCATTTTCAGTAATTTGATCATATCTCTGATTTTCTCGGTGCCATCCATTGTTATTCCGCCTTTCTCTGTTTTCTTTAAATAATGTATTTACTATACACATAAGGTATTAAAAAGAGGTTAACAACGACAGCCGAACATTAAAAAAACATTACAAACGACTTACAAAGAGGTCTTGATAGTAGGAAAAGACCATGAAAAAGCCTGCGGTATATATACGCAGGCAGAGCAAAATAAACAGATTTTCCGGCTGAATTCACACCGGGAATTAGAGAATTCCACCGCCTATAAATAACCGGATAGAACCGACAATAATTGCTATCGGGCACATCACCAGGCCGGCAATAGCCATTCCTCTATCTTTTTTAGATGTCGCAAGGGCTATGATACTGAGTATAAATCCGATAATCGCAACAGGGATCACACCCCAGTTCATCCAACCCAGGAACGGCAGGAAGCCGAAAAACATTCCTGTGACAGCGAGAATACTGAATATGAGTGCTACAACTTGCACTAAATTCTCCTCCGGGATTTTTGAGTATAGGATGAAACTCGAGGAGAAGTCAATAAGCGAAAATGTGCATTTGTTACAGGTTGTCAAATCTACCAGTAGACTTCTATTCGCGATACAATCTTAGAATCAGGTATCATATACCACAGACCGTCATTCCATAGTAATTCAACACTGCGAGTTTTACCCACTTCAAGAGTTGATACTATCCGGTCAAGGTGTGTCGGTCTTGCCTGCCCCGGCTGCGAACCGGTCACATCGATATACATCAGTCCTCTATCGGTAGTGATGAAGGCGTTGAACGCGTGAGCAGTAGATCCGTCTTTGAAGTGAATACCAACAAATGCCGCTTTAATTCCTGATTCTTCAGCGTTATTATGAAGCGTTTCAGCAAATTCTCCACACATATATTCATCGACAAGGTACGGGATTTTATCAGTATCGTCTTCAAATAAAAAGTTTCTGAGATCTATGTATGAAACGTTTGTGGCTTCAGGATTATTTACCAGGTCGTACTGGGGACGAGTGCTTGCCCGGTAGGGCGGCACCATGTCACTTTTGACGATGATCCCCATATCATAGTAAAGCTGCAGTTCAGCCTCCAGGTTCGCAATGTCCTCCTCGAACTGCGATGTTCTTGATTGTTCGGCTTTCAGGCTGCTCTCGACGCTGTTTAGCCGGGAGACCGTCGAATTGTACTGTTGTTCCAGTTCGATATTAGCCTGGATGGATTCGTCGAGTGATTCCTGCGTATCCAGCAGCTGGTCTTCCGTGTCCCGAAGGGTATCTTCCGTTTCCTGGAGCCTGTTCTCGGTGTTTCGAAGGTCTGCCGCGGTCTTTGTGATAACCGCTTCCTGTGACGAGACGGTGGCATTCAGGTCCTCGATTTCAGCTCTGGCTTTGTTCACCTGGAGAAACAGTACGATGCACACGGCTACGATACCGATAGCAAAAACCGGAACAACTACTCTATATATCCACATGATAAAATCCTCCCGGCTGGAATTAGTCTAATACATAGTTGCGAAAATTACTGTTATTATTCCGTTC
>DUFA01000119.1 GCA_011191975.1 Dehalococcoidia bacterium | reverse complement strand
GGGATTTTCAGGCATGATTTTGTGAACAGTTTTATTCACAAACTTTATGTCAGGTATATTTTTACTTCCCTGACGAGGTTTTTTGAGCCTGATTTGCTGGTCGGGGTGAGAGGATTTGAACCTCCGACCACCTGAACCCCATTCAGGTGCGCTACCTGGCTGCGCTACACCCCGATTTAGTATTGTCAGACACCATGTACATTGTCATACATTCGGGTACTTTTAGTCAAGACTGAGATACACACATAATGGAAAACATTTCAGTTTATTGCTAGAATCAATCTGTAAGCTATGTCACAGATTACAGAAAACGTCAAACGCATATTGGCCGAACTGACGGAAGGAGTCGAACTGGTCGCCGCTGTGAAGTCACGTCGACCGGACGAGATCCTCGAAGCTGTGGAAGCCGGTGTGAAAATCCTGGGAGAGAACTATCTCCAGGAAGCCGAGATTGCCTATGAGACCATCGGCACTCGGGCGCAGTGGCACTTCATCGGCCACCTCCAGAAGAACAAGGTAAAGAAAGCCGTGCAGTTGTTCGACATGGTAGAAACGGTCGACTCTTCGCAGATCGCTGCCCTGATAGACATGCGCTGCCGGCAGGCAGGCAAAGTAATGCCGGTGCTCATCGAGGTAAACAGCGGTCGGGAACCGCAGAAGTCAGGTGTACTGCCGGAGGACACGGAACGACTGATTCGGCAAGTCGCCGAATATGAAAATATCCGGGTACAGGGACTAATGACGATGGGGCCGGTCGCGGGAGACCCTGAGGATTCCAGGCCGTACTTCGTTGAGACCAGGAACGCCTTCGAAAGGATAAAGTCACTCGATATACCGGGAGTAGAAATGAAATACCTTTCGATGGGTATGACTAATTCGTATAAGATAGCGATTGATGAAGGTGCAAATATCATCAGACTTGGGAGTATACTGTTCGGTGAGAGACCACCTGGAAAATAAGGCCGATCTCATCGACAAGGAGTAAAACAAATGGCATCGATAATATCGTTTATCGGAAAATCGAACTCGGGCAAGACCACTCTGCTGGAGAAGGTTATCGGCGAACTTACCTCGAGAAAATACAGGGTCGCCACCATCAAGCATACCGCCGAGGAAGCGACCCTGGATACACCGGGCAAGGATACCTGGCGGCACCTCCGCGCCGGCAGCAAAGCCACCGCCATCGGCTCCGATAAACGGATCGTCCTTATCAAGCCGGTGAAAAAGAAATCGACCGTTGAAGAAATGGCTCGATTACTCGGCGAGGACTACGACATTATCATCACCGAGGGTTTCAAGCAGGGACCCTACCCGAAGATAGAGGTACACCGTAAAGAGATTGGCTCCCCGTTGACCGATATCAAAAACTTGGTAGCGATAGCTACTGACGAATCGCTGGATACCGACGTCCGGCAGTTCTCGATCAACGATCCGGTGAGTATCACCAATTTCATCGAAGAAGAGTATATTAAGTCGCAGAACGAACGCGTGTCATTCTACGTCAACGACGAACTGATGACACTCAGCGTGTTTCCGCGGCAGATTATCACCAACCTCCTCCTTGCAGCTGCAAACTCCCTGAAAGGCGTGAAAAGCGTGAGAAACCTGAAGATTTTTTACAGGAAGTAATGATTAAATACCTTACCGGCACGTAACGTTGATGATTCAGGAAGATTTGACTATTGAATCGTGTCGATAGACTGTATATCATAGACAAATGGCAAACATAAGTGAACCGGTTCAATGGCTGCTGGACAGCCCTCCCTGGGTTGAATACCGCACCCGTGTCGACCTGCTGGAACAGCCCGAAGATTCACCGGAGGTTCTCCGGGCTAGGCGGGCCATGCTGGAACACACTCAGGTCAAGTCGATGATCACCGAACTTGCCGACTGGCCGGGTCACGCCCTGAAACGGCACAACGATGCCGCTCATATGATTCACAGGCTGGTTTTCCTGGCAGATATCGGAGTGAAAGCAGAAGATCAAGACATGGACAAGGTTATCGAACGCATATCAAAACACCGATCCGACGAAGGAGTATTCAAGATACTGGCAAACACGCCCCGCAGCTTCGGCGGTTCCGGCGAGGACGAGTGGGTATGGATGCTTTGCGATACACCATCAGTACTATACGCTCTGATAAAGATGAAAGCAGATGTGCCGCGTTTACAGGACGCTGTCACCCACCTGGCGGGGTATGGTCGTGAAAACGGCTGGCCATGCGCGGTTTCGCCGGAAATGGGAAGATTCAGGGGACCAGGTCGAAGAGATGATCCCTGCCCTTACGCTACGCTTATATCCTTGAAAGTTTTTTATCATCTGACGGAATGGCGGGACAGTAATGTGGTAAATAACGGTATCGAGATCTTGCTGGGTTTATGGGAGCAGCGCAAGGAGCGCCGACCTTACCTGTTCGCGATGGGAACCGATTTCCGGAAACTGAAAGCTCCTCTCATCTGGTACGATATTCTCCACGTCCTTGATGTCCTTACGTTGTACACCCGTGCGATCGATGATCCCCCCCTGAAAGATATGCTGGAAGTCATCCGGGTAAAAGTCGACACGCAGCAGCGATTTACTCCTGAGTCGATCTGGAAAGTCTGGAGTGAATGGGATTTCGGACAGAAGAAAGAGCCGTCGGCCTGGATTACATTCCTGGCACTCAGGATACTGAAAAGAGCCGGTTTACCCGTTGAATAATGATATAAAAATTTCAGCAAGAACAGATGTTGTTACTTTTCTACGTTCGCCGGAACTCCCGTTCAAGCTGGGTATTTGTCAGACGGATAATGGTCGGCCTTCCGTGAGGACAGGTATTCGGAGTAACGGTCTGTTCAAGCTGTCGCAGTAGTTCTCTCATCTCTTCGTCGGTAAGAACCTGTCCGGCCTTTATCGCTCCATGACAGGCGAAGGATATACCAAGTTGTTCCCGCCAGTCACTTTCCTTTTCAGCACCGACCATATCCAGAAGCTCGCGAAGAGTTAACGGCCAGTCTTTGCCATTCAGTATAGCCGGCACCGATCTGACAAGGTATGAGCGGTCGCCGAACGGTTCGATGGCAAAGCCGAATTCAGAAAGCTCTGGATAACAGGTCTTCAACACTTCGTCCTGCCCGGGAGAAACTTCGAAGGTTGCCGGTTCCAGCAGGCCCTGTATCTCGACCTTTCTGAGCGTACTCTGCTCGCGTATCTTCTCGAAAAGTATCCTTTCGTGGGCTGCATGCTGGTCGATTATGTATAGTCCTTCCGGACCTTCAGCAATGATATACATCCCTGAGACCTGTCCGACCAGTCGAAGAGCTGGAAGCGACTGTAAAGGAGTGGACTGCTCATCGGAAAGAGGAATCGGAGTAGTCTGACGACGTGTATGATGAACCGGTGGTGAAGGAGATGAGAAAAGAGATGTTTCCTGTCGCGAAGGTCGATTGTATTCCGGAGATACTTCCTCGATTACAGGCACCGGTGACTGCTGGAGTATCGCCTGCCGCACCGCCTTCTGAACAATGCTGAAGATCGAACGGTCGTCTTTGAACTTGATTTCGGTCTTGGTTGGATGAATATTGACATCTACATCACCTGGAGGAACGGTGATATTGACGACCGATACCGGGTGTCTGCCCTGCATCAGCATTCCGTGGTAGGCTTCCTCGACTGCATAGGAAAGGACACGGCTGTTGATCCAGCGCCGGTTTACGAAAAAACTCATGTAGTTACGGTTCGCCCGACTGATAGTCGGTGAACCAACCATACCATTGACCTTCACCTGAGACTTTGCAGGATCGGTTTTCCACCCTTCGCCGCCATCTTCAAGCTTCAACATACCACGGGCTATTTCAGCACCATAGATTTCGAGCACAGCGTCTGAGAGATTGCCGGTACCGGGTGTCCTGACTGTCGTCCGTCCATCAATCATCAAGGTGAATTTCACTCCGGGATACGCCAGAGCATACTGGCTGACCACGTTGGCGATATGACTGTTCTCAGTAGAAGTAGATTTCAGGAATTTTAATCGCGCCGGTACGTTTCTTAAAAGGTTACGAACTGTGATCGTGGTTCCCCGCGAACGCCCCCTACTGCCTGTGTCTTTGGTAGTTCCCTCGTTCAGTATCAAGAAACTGCCGATCGTTTCACTTTCGGCACAGGTCACTACTTCTATACTTGAGACAGCTGAAATGCTGGGAAGGGCTTCACCTCTGAATCCGAGACTGCCTATCGATTCAAGGTCGACAGGACTACTTACCTTGCTGGTAGCATGCCGCTGGAAGGCCAGTTCCAGTTCACCTGCGGGAATACCGATTCCATTATCGGTGACGCGAATCATCCCGATTCCTCCCCCGGAAGTTTCAACCGAAATCTGGGTAGAACTGGCATCCAGAGAATTTTCCACCAGTTCCTTCACTACAGAAGCCGGTCGTTCGATTACTTCACCGGCGGCAATCCGTGAAATCATTTCATGGTCGAGAATCCTGATTGGCATAATCAATCCTTTTACGAAATCATACACGTTTCCGTGTAAATTGTCAAGGGCGAAATTTCAGTATTTTTCATATATTAACGTGAAATCCGTCATCAACGAATTCCCGGTGATAACCAGTACTGAATTAAATCGGGATGGTCCTGATGGATGTATTGTAAACATATACTCTCTTTCTACGCCAACATCCTGTCACCGAGAAAACAGCTTGTGGTTTCATTGTTATTACATATTCAGGTACAGTCTCACATTTAAAAGTCACATACGATATTATATTAACATATTTTTTCTTTTACCCTTTCCCCCGGCTACGAGTTCACCTCCTTTCCCTGACAGGAAACGAGGGTGACTCGAAAAGAGCTTCGTTTCTTTTTATAACTTATTCCCATATACTTCATCATATTCTACTGAGTGGTAATCCTTTACCATAAACAATCTACTCCTTTAGAAAACCAATCCGGTGGAAAAACAGGGTATTTTCGAGCGTCTCCCTTTCCATCTGGAGAGGGAGAGAAGAGAATTGTTAGAAGGATATGAGGTTTTAATATATCAACTCGTATATAGTGTACCTATTTTAAACATTAAAAATTTACTTTGATGAAATAGTTAATTCCTGTTAAAAGTGGTTTAAGCAAATGCAGGATAATCAACCACAAAGCGCTTCAAGCCTTCGTTATCCAACATTTTGCAGGAAAGTAAAATGTGATCTTCGTTACTATTGGATTAATATCAGGATGATTGTCCTGTGATGCGTACTCGTAAGTGATACCGTTTAGCTTCAGGTTACAAGTAAAGATGTGGGCGGGTATTTCGTTTATGTTGCTTTTCGTCTTGTAAAATAATAAATCAAGCCACCGATAGTTGTTAAAACAAAACCGAAAAGACCTACGATGGCGGTGAAGAAAAAGACAGACTCTTCTATTTTTTTCATAGCATATAGTGCATTATGACCAACGGCACCTATAATACCTAGCAGTAATAAGAGTCCAGCTGCAATTAAAAGAGCTTTCAGTTTTTTGTATTGTCTTTCTGCTTTCTCTGATTCCATTTGCCCGTTGAATATTTTAGTCTGCTTTTTCCATATCACCCATGTCATGTACATCCAGACTCCTACTAAAATGACTCCAATTCCGCTTGTAGGGAATACAAGAGATATGCACATCCTTTGAAAGATATTTGCTATGGCGAATAACAATCCAATGCATAAAACAACAACCACAATTGTCACTATCATTCTTCTGTTCATTCTCAATCTCTTAGCGCTAATATGGGGAAGAAGTAACTTCATCAGCCACAGGTCGGGTAGTCAGGCGTAACAAGTTGGAGCCGTCAGCATCCATCACATATATTCGAGCATTCCACCCATCTTGTTTTCGTTCGGATGTGAAAACGACATAGGAGTTGTCTGGCGACCATGAAGGTTCCCTGTCCCCCATAGTTGGATTATTTGTCAGGCGTTGTTGGTTAGAGCCATCAGCATCCATAACGTATATCTCATCTTCGTTGTCACGGTCGGATACGAAAACAATGCGGGTACCATCTGGTGACCAGGAAGGTTGCTTCTCATCAGCGGGATTGTTAGTCAAGTTAAGTAGATTGGATCCGTCAACATCCATCATGTATATCTCACCGTTCCCATCGCGCCGGGTCGTGAAAATGATCTTGGAGTTATCCGGAGACCAAGAAGGATGCGTATCCAGATCATTGTGAATAGTCAGGCGTTGCTGATTAGTACCATCGGTATTCATTATGTATATCTCACTGTTGCCATCACGACGCGACACAAAAGCAATACGGGTGCCGTCCGGCGACCACGAAGGATATATATCGTTTTCAGGATTGTCGGTCAAACGTTGCAGGTTCGAACCGTCAGCGTCCATTACGTAAATATCCCAATTCCCATCACGCATAGACGAGAAAACAATATGAGTGCCATCCGGTGACCAGGAGCAACTATCTGGCCAGGTACGCCAATCATCGTTAGGATTATCAGTCAGACGTTGTTGTTTAGAGCCGTCGGCATCCATCACGTATATTTCACTGTTTCCGTCACGGTCAGACACAAAAACAATACGTGTGCCGTCGGGTGACCAGGAAGGATCCCAATCGTAGCCATCACCAACACCAATTATCATAAACCAACCTGTACCTGAAACCACTAAACCCAATAAACACATGATGATTCCGGCAACTGCAATACGTTTATTAGGTCTTGATTTTATCAGCGCAATAATGCCCAGTATCAATCCACCCACTGATGCCGACACGCCGATAGCCAATATCGACATCATGCCAGATAGCGGTACGGATAGTGGAAGGGGAAGCAGTAATATAAGAAAGACTACTAGAGCAATTGTACCCAGAATCATCGATGCAATGACCATAATTATCACCTCTTGATGATACAAGTTCACATACATAGTATAATGGTTAAGTATTCCGAAATAGGGCCTTAAGGCCTAAAAATCATAAATTTTCAGAAAATTATGGAACAGAATACCGGACAATCCCTGGACCAGCTATTAACAACGCAGATGGATGTTCGTCTTCGCGAGATCAAGCTTCTCGAATGGATATTCATCGGCATTAGATGGCTTTGTATAGTTCTGCTAATGATTATTTCAGCTCTGAAACTACCAGAATCACAGATGGTGGTATTTTTACTAACTGGAATACTTATCCTGGTAAATATCATAGGTTGTTATGCTAACGTTAAGATAAATACATTACGATCCCAGCTTATTCTAAGCATAGTATTACTTACTGTTGATGCGGTAATGGCATTAGGAGTGATATTCCAGTTTGTTGGAGATTTCAATACAGCGGCTTATGCCATATTTGCTTATATAATCATAGAAGCAGCAATACGCTTTGAACTTGTTGGAAGCCTGTCGGCACTTGTATTCTATCTGCTTGGATTATATGGTGCCTACTCATACAGAAGAGTCGTACATGATATACCATTTAGTTATACAGGATATGCTTTTTGGGCTACATTAATGACAATCATCACGGTATCTACGGGCACTATTGTTCACACGATAAAAAACCAGCGATTACAAAACGAGCGCCACCTTATAGCGATTACAAGACTTCTTGAACAACAACGGATTGCCCATGACATCAATGTAAAAAACATAGCAGAGCTTGAGAACATGGAACCGCTAACAACGCGAGAAAGAGAAGTAATCACTTTAATCGCACAGGGAAAGAGTAATAGAGAAATTGCTGCTGAATTAGGAATTGAAGAGAAAACGGTTAAAAATTACATCAATAATATATATTCAAAACTTCAGATAAAAACCCGTTATGAAGCTATAACTTATTTATTCAAACGTCCTAACTAATCTTAATGACCTATTGGACTAAATTCGATCTTACGACATGTACAAAATGAGCAAGTGATTTCTTCATATGGTGAATTGAAGTAACAATAATGAAAAACGTGACTCGACTTTCTGCTTAATAGTAAAATCCGATCCTCTATACATTGAATTAATATCGTGATCGATATCCACCTACGCACATAGCAATTTGATACCTTTAGCTTCGATACTGAGACGGATTCATCTTATCATGAAACTCAGTTACAGCCTGCTCGAGATCTTCGGCTGTACGCATCGAAGTGGATCTCGGTACAATCGTCGTGACAAAGTGCTGTGCATACGGGAAGCATGCCACCTCGAACGGCATTGGACTCAATACGCCAATTCCGAATGTATTGGTGCATAGAGAGATATCAACTAGTGGTAGTTTCAGTGCTTGTGTCATCTCCTGCGGATCGAAAATTAGGCTGAATGGCTTGGTAGATTGCTGTAATTCACCACCATAATCCACTGAGAGATTACCCTCTATCCATAACCGATTGTCGAGTTCGGTAAGTACGCCATTCTTCAGGTCGACAACCAGGTTGAGGTTGTTATCAGACTTCGCGCTAGCAACATCAACGATAATCTCTCCTTGATAAGACGTCGTGACTACCGAATGCGAGGTACTCGGGCCAATTAAGCCTTCTTTTGGATCATAACTGTGAGTGTTGCTCTCATATTCAATTATAATCCAGGAGAGAAGCCCAGTTTTACTGTTTTCAGCGATCAGATAGAACTCTACACGGTTTCCCCAAAATACGGTCGTGTGAACATTGAAGGCGCTTATAATAGCACATGGTCGATAAGGTGTATCGGTGAACATAGCAGAAGGAATTAAGCTGTAGTCCGGCGGCAACATTTTTTCTGCTACCTCAGGATCAGTGATCTCAAAGGCGAGGAATATGCAGTACGGTTCGACGATGAAACTCATGTACGGATTGGTGCGTGCTCCTCTATTGACGATGTACCTCTGGAGTCTAAGTGGTAACTTACGGAGCATGGTGCTGCCCTGAGTCGTGAACGCAACCTTTGCAGGTATGACCATCTTCTCTGTAGTCTTAATGTAACTTCGAAGGTCACTAGCTTCCATCCTTCCACCTCAATAAATAATTACACTATTGTGCTTGCGAAAAAAGAAAAAATGATTCTTCTTCTCAAGAATGGCACTAGGTGGTATTCCAACCTCAACCAGCTATTGAAGTCTTGTACAATAGATATGCTTATTATTATCGATATGTTTTCTGAAAACAAGCCTTAAGAGTGATATTTGAACCTGATGATCATTCGACGATAGATAGTTTGGATACTAAAGAACTATAAATGGACCATGGAAGTCATCTCAAACAGTTATTTTTCTTCAATTTTTAGTTTGAGTTCATCGCCGCAAAACACAACAGTTTACTTTTTTGTTGAATCGAGATTGAGTGAACAACAATGCAATATTTGGTTATTACCAGCTGAAATGTTATATCAATTGGCTATATGTACATGCTATCAAGGTCAGAAAGTGGACGTACTACGAACATTCTGTTTAGCTTGAAAATAGCGACATAGGTAAGAGAAAGAATACTCGATCATGCGGGCATCCCGATGTTTGTCCAGACAGGTATTGATTGGATCACATAATTAGGTTATAATTACACACTACCTTCACTATCTCGGGGTATCCCCGCCCTTTCGTTCTCGGGATTTTTCATAATTCCAGTTCTATTTCAGCAGTGCATCACTGCTGAGATGTTCCCTTTTCTGTTCTCAGGTTTTCTTGTTTTTCAAAGAAATTGACTGGATGACTTCTTTTAATAATTTCCAAATGAGGTGATAATCATGGAACGAACCGAGTGGCTAAAGCAGATGCGGGACAAGGCAGAGAAATTGTACGACCTTTATGCGTCACGGTATTGGGTAGATATTGGATTGTATCGTCCGGACGAGCCTACCCTGGAGTATCTTCAGAAGTTCCTGGAGCGGATTCAACTACATAGCAATCTACTTTCTGCGGGGTGTGGGACAGGGCGGTGGGACGGAGTTTTGCTGGAAGCGGGTCACAGCGTCGTCGGTATCGACCAGTCTGCTGGGATGCTGGCACGGGCGAGGGAGCGTTTCCCTGAAGCACGGTATGAGAAGATAGCTATGCAGGATATGGATTTCCGAGAAGAGTTTGATGGAGCAATCTGCATAGAAGCTCTTGAGCATGTTTTCCCGGAGGATTGGCCGGTAATCATGAACGGATTCAGCAGAGCATTAAAGCCGGGTGGGCTGCTGTATTTCAATGCAGATCTGGGAGGAGGTCGTGAAAAGGATGCCTATGAACGGGCGAAAGCGCAGGGACTGCCGGTGGTTTTCGGAGAGGTAGCGGACCAGGTGGAGGCACTCTTTGCGCAGGCGGTGGAGTCGGGCGGGAAGATGAAAGCAGTAGACGAGATGGTGTATCATTACTGTCCATCGGTGGAACAGGTTCGGGATTGGATTGAACAAGCGGAAATGGTTATTGATATGGAAAAGACGAGGAAAGAGGGCGAGATTTATTTAGTCGGGTATTTCTTAACGAGGAAGGTGCAATAATAATACAGCAGCAACACAGCAGCACTCCCACCAACTGAAAAGACTGGGGAGTAGCAATAAAGTAAGTAGTTCCTTTTTATGCTTCTAAGACGAAGATGAATGGTATCAAATAACTTAACGGATCATATGAAAATGTCAGAACGTGGACGTACTACCAACATACTGTTTAGCCTCAAGATAACGTATGAAACTGCTAAATAAGCCTTCGAACAAGGGGGGAAAAATCAAATAAGACTGGTTAACCATCTAGATTTTTATTCTATACGGGCTAACAGCTATTGGTAGGGGTATTTCATGCCCTGAAAATTAAGTCTAAAAATACGACTTTTACTTGATTGAAGTATTAGAGATGATTTATTTATGATAGTTGATTAATTACATCTATTTGAATAGGGAGGAGGTGATAATCTATTAGTTTTTAATCACCGATATCAGAAGCTAATCAAAAGGAGTAAGAAATGAAAAAATTAACTATTATCGTTGTTAGTGTAATATTTGTCCTTACGTCAGTATTGGCAGGAACTGCTCTAGCTGCTAAACCTGACAACACTCCTCGAGAAGCATGGGATATGATCGTCGAGAAAGTCGAAGAGATAGTAGGTATTTTATTTAACCTTGGAGCTAATGTGACTGATTTAAAGTCTGACGTAGAAGCTGTTGATAGCAAAGTTGAATCTTTATCTGTTGCCGTGGATGATGTTGCCAATATGCAGAGCCAAATGGCAAAGGTAGAATCGGATACGATTGAGTTGGAGTACATCTATAATGGATGTGATAATTTGGGTCATTCGACTTTTTTATTAGCTAAAGAGTATACGTTTGAAGAAGTAAGGCATGTCAGACTAATTTTTAAGATATCAGATTGGTACGAATTTGAATCTTTCAGAGTTTATGCAAGCTATTTTGAAGATGACTCATATCGTGTAGATGATACGTATCACTATGATTATGGAACCTATCGAATAGTGATGTATGAGTTTGATGCTATAGCATTTAATATCTTTCAAGTGTTAATGTACCATGATGATTGTGATCCTGATCCGCCGCCACCTCTTCTGATGACATACATGTATCTCTATTAACTTAATGAAGAATAATGCAAAAACAATTATGCGGAGTCTCTTCGGAGACTCCCTTAATTAATGTGTAAAAATGCGCCTTTCGGTTGATTGAAGGTTTAGAATTAACTTAATTAGAATGATAGATTACATCTACATAAATTTATTCAAAGGAGGTGATAATCCGAAAGGCGAATAATTACCCATTGCAGTAAGTAACTTAAAGGAGAAAGAAGTGAAGAAATTATTAATCTCCGTAACTCTTGCCGTGGCATTAATACTCGGAATATTTGGAGGCGTAGCAGCTGCAAATCCTCCAGATGACAGCCCTAGAGGAATATGGGATGAAATAATGTCAGGTATATCACAAATCATAGATGATATTGGGGATATATTTGATCAAATATCTGAACATGACTCAAAGGTAACTGATAGCTTAGATGATATTACTGGTAATATATCTGACTTAACCGTTGCTATAGATGCTGTTGATACTGTTTTAGATACAGTACAGAATGATATATCCGATATTTCTTCTATTTTAGGAGCTATGGAAATCAGTTCCCAAGTATATACGGATTCTGGCAACGTAAGTACACAAACAGGTGACACAACAGATGAACACATTTGGAATCCTGAATGGTCGGGTCCACGCCACGTTAGTATATCTATCTTTACCAATTGCACTGCTTGGCATGGAGATGATTATGTGTTGGTGTCTGCAGATGTAAAAGGTAATGACTGTTACGTAACGGTAGCAAGACTTGAACAAGCCGACTTATTAGGTCAAGGTATTATCACAGTGAATTTCAATGCATACAGTAGATGGAAAATATACGTGAAAGATGACGATGATCCTACAAGTGAAGCCAATATTGTAAGAGCAGACTATAATGTTGTTGAAACATTCACGTACCATGATGAATAAAATTATCATCAATTAGCAATGCTACAAATCCTAAATAAAAATGAAGGATATGATATGAAAAAGAAAATATTAATTATTTTTCTAATCGTGTTAATAATATTCGCTGCTACCTTATCATCAGCTTCGGCTAATGGAGAGGTATGTGTTGATATCAAACCAGGTTCTGATCCTAATCCAGTCAACGTGAAGTCAAAAGGAGTACTACCGATAGCCATTCTTGGAGATGAGAGCTTTGATATTACTGCTATTGATCCTTCGACAGTTCAACTAGCAAGCCCACTCCATGATGATGTTGTTGCGGATCCATTAAGGTGGAGTTACGAAGATACAAACGGAGATGGTTATACAGATTTACTATTAAGGTATAAAACGCAAGTTCTTATCCCATTTACCGTTACAACAGTGGCTCATGGAGATGAAATGGAACTCCAAATTGTTGGAGAATTAAAAGCAGAATTTGGTGGTATTCCTATTGTTGGTAGTGATGTAATAATTGTACTAAACAAAATGTATAATGGCGATTAGCAAAGAGAATGACAGTTAATCGTGTATAATTGGTTATCAGTAAGAGAAGGAGCCTACTCGGAGGCTCCTTCTTCTATACGTGAACATGATGGTTCACTTAATAACGTCAGAATGTGGACGTACTACAAACATACCGTGTAACCTTAGAATAGCGAATGGAGTTACGAAGTAGACGCTTAGGTGAAACCACAATATAACTGTTTACGTTAATATAGTCATCCCGATGATTATTTATTTAAAACGTTCCATTTTTCGAATGTGTTTCCACGCCTAAGTAGCAAATTTCCTGATTTGTTACAATGAGTTTTACCACCTCTTTGTAATTCATTTGTAATCTTTTTTTAATATTGTCGTGTTGTTTGTAATCTGTTTTTAATATCTCATATGTATATTAAAATACATAACACTATTTATTTCTCCTACGTATCAGCATAGTAAATAGCTGAGCTTGGAGGATGTATGACTTTCAAAATTGGTGAACACGTTAAATACGAAGAGAAAGATGTATATGGAGAAGACATAGAGGGGAAAATAATCGCTATCTCTACTCATGCCACAGATATGATAACTACATACCTCGTGCAATTGGATTCAGGAACGTTTATCCAGTTTACTTCCGAGAATCTTAAATGGTGTAAGTTAGAAAAACCAGTTCTCAAACGTCAGGTAATTCTGACCTTGCCTTTAGTTTTACCAGTAGTGCTTAAGGCGTCTCCCTATCCATATACCTGTCATGAGGATCCTGGTAGCCCGTTCGATCTAGTATCAAATGTTGCCTAACATACATCCAACAGTGGAGAATTATATTTAGTCAAAATGTAACCTTATTAACTTTTTATACGTACTATTGTGGTGGCCGACAAAATATGGAGGTGCCAAAGAGATGGATTTTAGAATTAGGGATCGAGTTATATATGAAGATGAAGAAGGGCGCATAAAAGGCGAAATAGTCGATATCTGGAAAAATAATAGTGATGTAATAACATGCTACTTAGTTGCACTGGATTCAGGAATATACGTTCAATTTACACCGAAGAACCTTAAATGGTCTAAAGCACAAGAACCAGTTCTTATAGCCTAAGAAATACGGGTATCACCCTTCTCATATCAAAGCCTAACAATAACGTTTTTTGTCCATAGCTACATAGTACCTATTAAATTTGGAGGTATTAGTAGAAATTGAATTTAACATTTGTGATACGATGATATATGAAGATTGAGATTTAAACTAAAATGCGAACGATTATTACGTATGTAATAAGGGAAATCAAGAAGTATTTAATAGCTATATGTACTAGACATTAACGTCAGAACGTGGACGTAGTACCAACATACCGTTTAGCCTCAGAATTACAAATGAAATTACCAATTAGAGACTCTGGTAGGAATATAATGAAGGTAAAATAGACTAGTTATGTACATATCAAGGTTTCTACATTCATTTATAACCAATTACATATGGGCGCTGGTAATTTTTAATTATAATAGGAGGGAGTCCCCTGAGAGACTCCCTTAAAATATGTGATCTGCAAATAAGTTAGGAACCTATCCATCCTCTTGATTTGTTTATCCTTATGGAGAAAATGGAAAAACTCCCATTACTGATGAGTAGGTTACGGTGCCTTTGTAAGATAGCTTGGCTCGGTACCAGGTAATACCACTATTATCAATCGGATATGGTCCGAAATTAAATTCTCCGTCTGAAGTCATTACCACAGGTCCAAAAACATCAGGATCATTCGGTGGTGTTGGTGAACCCATCCACATCTCAAGAGACACTTCCACCGATTTCTGGTCACCTATCCACATATAACCATTTACCGTTACCTCATCATTCATTACCGAGGCTGGGAATAACGTTAAAGCTGCTTGTGTTGGTTTAGCCATACGTACCTGGTCAACTACCATGGTTCTTTTATAGACTCCGTAACCCCAGCCTGTTGTTCCGAAACCACTTGGCATCGTTTTGGCAGTTATTGTATGAACACCTGCTCCGACGTTAACAGCAATGAAATTAAAGGTATTTGCCGATGCAAAGTATTCATTCATTCGTAACCATGCATTTAATGGCAATGGACTACTTTCAATTGTCTGATATTTTTGATTAAGGATAACATAACCTGGCCGTGCCAGAACGTCGTCTATCCAGACGGCAACCTGTAATGAAGCGCGAGACGTACTTGGTAATTCGCTATTTACTTCTTGCCATGTGGCTAAAAGAGATTCTGTACTTAGGCTTATAATTAAGTCTGATTTTTCGGCAGTCTTGATAGTAGTGCTGAGAATCGGTGTCCAATCCTGTTGGAATATTATCATAGCCTCTTCACTTACAGCTGCTGTTTTGGCGGAAGGTGTACCATCTCCTGCGTTAGCTATCGTTCCAGAAATTGCTAAAACTAGAGTTATGGCTGCAATTAATATAATTACCTTCTTCATACTCTCTCCTAATAGTATCGTTAATATTTCTAGTTAATTCTGGTAGAAATACTCCATACTAATCACCTCCTTTAACAATTTGTAATAAAAAAAAGGAATGAGAAACGCTGCAATAAGAGTCTCTGGTGCCTTTTTTCTTCCAGATTTACCCTCTCACACCGAACATTGAAGGATGTATTGGCAATCATATAACATTGTTACTAATTATTGTTCGTATGTTATATCAATACAAAATGAAATTTCAATAGGTCAAAAGTAGCATTTTCTACTAAACCAAAATAGCTATATGTATTTGACTTTATTGTCAGAACGTAGACTTACTACCAACATACCGTTTAGCTTCAGAATTGCCTAGGAATTGCGTAATGGTCGTTCAAGTGAGAAGAGGCAAAAACAACTTAACTAGTTATGACTATATAGTCATCCGGATATTCATCATATCGATATCAATTATCAACGAGTATTGTTTATTTATTAACCATAATAGGAGGGAGCCCCCGAAGAGACTCCCAATCATATTGCTTAATTTATCAATGGATATTTTAACTTGATATTCATTTCTTTATTGGAATTCCACCCTTGTTATACTTTTCTATAGTATATCCCATATATTCGGTGTCACCTTCAGGAGCATCGTATGTTACAAGAAGAATTGCATATTTTGAATTTTCTAGGAGTCCACGAATAGCCTCAAACTCTTCCATATGACCGTCTGTCATGATGGTCATTACCTGATATTGAGGTTTACCCTTGCGTATTCTTTCGCCTATCAATGTAACCGTAAAATCATAAGGGATTCCTAATAAATCATTGAGACCTATAAATTGATCGATCGAAGATCCGTCGGATATTAAAATGTCATCGATATATACGTTATCGACATACCATCCATCAGTGGAATAAATCCAATCAGTCATGTACCTGAAACCAATGAGTATATCACCGTTATATGCACTTAGGTCAAACTCTACTGTTATCCATTCAACACTCGAACCGGTAAATCCAGTCAACACTACTCTGTTTCTGGTGAGATCGGAGCTTTTTTCTTTCTATTCAACGATTCTTATTATTTTTACTTTTTGTCCTCTCCCTGTTACGAGCTGTCTCCCTCTCCAGATGGAAAGGGAGACGCTCGAAAATACCACATTTTTCCACCAGATTGATTTTCTAAAGGAGAGGATTAATTATTGTATAGGAATTCCACTCAACAGCGTTGGTTGAGGATAATGGGACTGAGTTTGTCAAGGGGAAAATGCTATTTTCGAGTCACCCTCTGTCCTTATCAGGGAAAGGGGGTGAACTCGTAACCGGGGAAAAGGGTGAAAAAGAGAAATTCATATTGATATAATATCATGTGTGACGTATAATCGAAAGGCAATAGTACAAGTAATTATCGTTTCTTGTACAGTGGAGACATTGCTCTGAGGTTGGCAATGACTTCAGGCAGTAACTGGCTAACCCGGTCAATATCTTCATCGGTATTCCATTTTCCTAGGGTCATCCTGAATGAGCTGTAAGCGATTTCCTGTGGAAGCCCGATGGCTACCAGAACATGTGAAGGCTCGAGGCTGGAAGAGGTACAGGCTGAACCGGTCGATGCACATATTCCCTTGAGGTCCAAGTTCAGGACTATGGATTCACCTTCGGTATAATCCACGGTAAGGTTGATATTATTGGGGAGTCTCTTTGTCGGATGACCGTTCAGATGGATTTCATTGACGTTTGTGACCAGGTTGTCTATCAGGCGTTCACGCATCGAAGTTATCCGCGTGAATTCTTCTTCCAGCTCCAGTTTTGTCAGTTCGGCGGCTTTACCGAATCCGACTATACCGGCAACATTCTCGGTGCTGGCGCGGCGGTTATTTTCCTGCTCGCCGCCATGCATAAGGGGAACGATTCTGGTGCCCTTCCTGATATAAAGAGCGCCAACGCCCTTGGGACCATATAACTTGTGCGCCGATGTCGACAGCATATCGACATTCAGTTCATTTACGTGTGCAGGAATATGCCCAACAGTTTGTACAGCGTCGGTATGGAAACAAATGCCGGCTTCACGGGCTATACTTCCGATCTCGCTAATCGGTTGAATCGTGCCGATCTCATTATTGGCATGCATTATTGTGATAAGAATGGTTTCGGGAATTATCGCATTTTTCACATCATCAGGATTTACCAATCCGTACTCATCCACCGGGAGATAAGTTACCGTGAATCCCTGAGTTTCCATGAAATGGCAGGTTTCCAGGACGGCGTGGTGTTCGATAGAACTTGTGATGATATGATTACCCTTTGATCGGTTGGCGAAAGCAACTCCTTTAATGGCGAAATTATCCGCTTCGGTGCCTCCACCGGTAAAGACGATCTCTTCTTCTCTTGCTCCAAGGAGCCTGGCCACAGCCATTCTAGCTTTATCTATTCCCACTTTGGCTTCATGTCCATATGAATAGATACTGGAGGGATTGCCGAAAGCTTCTGTGAGATATGGCTGCATCTCTTCGAGTACTTCGGAACGCATTGGCGTCGTTGCCGCATAATCAAGATATATACGTTTCATTCTTTACTGTTAGCACCTGCTTAAGTTCTCTGCCAATATTTCCCTGCTTCGGAACGCGAAAATCACCTACATTCTACCCGAGAGGTAATCTTCTACCACAACTTCGCCGATTGTTTCCGGAACGGTAAAAAACACCCTGCCTAGACCTTTTTTGGCGATTGTCGACGCCAGTTTCTTCAGTTCCGGACCTTCATCGAGCATGATTATATTCAAGCCTATTTTTTCCTGCCGGTACCGTGATGCTTCTTCGATAAGTCCATTGGCTGCATTTTCAAAGGAAAGATGTCTGCCGTCTTCGTTATTCGGCTCGGTATCGGTTATCAAGTACGCCTGCTTATCTCCCTGTTCTTTTCGGCACTCTCTGCGGAAGGCGGCCAATGCTCCTCTTATGTCGGTATCACCGCCACTGATAACATCATTGATGATTGCCCACGGTTCAAGTCGGCGTACTTTATCCGAGAAAGCGAAAACCTTCAGAACATTATCCGGTTCTCTCATTATTAGTCTGGAAAGCACCAGTGATGTTTCCATTGCTGCTTCGAGCTTGCCGTAATCTCTCATTGATCCGCTTTCATCGATTATTATCCCAGCACAGAGTTTGGCTCGATGTTCCTCTTCACGTATCTCGAAATCTTCCGGCTCAAACCTGAATTCGCCACAACGTTTCAATGCGTTCAAGGCTGTTTTTTCCAGATCTACCAGAGAGTAGTCATCACCGGCTTCATAACGCCGTGTACGCAGGGACAATTCCACGCCGAGTTCTGGTTTTTCACGATGAACACCCGAATTCCTGTGTTGAAGACTTCTAAGAATACGCTGTAGGGCTTCGGCAGCCAGTTTCTTTACTCCGTGAGATGTTACGATAACTTTCCCGTCCTTGATACTAACAAGACCACGTTCTTCGTGCTCTTTTAACGCATTAAGGATGTCCTCTTCTTGTATTTCGTTCCTGCCGGGTACACCGGGCATATCTCCATCTTCCTGATTTGGTTCGCTGAACAACCCTTCCATTTCTTCCTCGCATTCTTCTTCCTGGTCGTCAAGTCTCTGGGAGAGTTGTTTCAAGGCTTCCAGGGCGAGAGGGCTTTCAGGTTCTTCCCTGGCTCTTTTCACTAGGTCATTTATATAGCGGTCTTCGTTATATGCCAGGTCACGAAGAAACTCATCTTCTCGTTTGAGGTTGCATCTATTACAGACATCCAGGTCAATGGTTTTCATACGTACTCACCGGCAAAGAAAATGTGTTTCAGCTTCATTTCGCTGATTACCTTTTCGTGGACAAGGATGTTCGCGATCATCTCTAAGGCTGAGTAATTTAATTCTCCGGATATATTTTCATCCGAATTGTCATAAAGAACGGCGGGGGGCATATCCTGAAATTCGGTATCGGTCATTTCAAGACCAATTTTTTTCATTCGGTTTATAACTTCATCAAGTTCGGGATATCCTGAGAGTATTGCTTGCGGGAGATTTCTTGATTCAAGGTTAAAGTCATCGGATTCCAGTTGTACAACCTCGTTTGCTGCTTTCTTCCTGTCCCATTCACCCATAAAAGATTCCTGACGGTGTAGGTTTTCAAATGCGTTCCAGACAAAATCTTCCGACAGCTTGTCAGCAAGAATAAATGCTTTACTGGGCTGCTCAAAGTCAATCAGATCAGCCCTGAGACCGATTCTACCCCTCAACGAGAGCCTTATACCGTAGAAAGTATGTTCGAGGTTGGCAACTCGTTTATTTTCGATCTCAACGCTGGATAAGGTGTGTTCGAGAGCTCGTATGCTTGCCCTGATACTTGGACGTTTCTCGACATGAGGACATATACGGCTGTGCCTGACGGATTTGTTTACGATATCGATTATCCACCAGGGAGCCATAACCTTCCTGGCTATGTCTTCATTAGTGTAAAACTGGGGCTGGTCGGAATCAGTAGATCTGCTGCCGTCATTTCTTTCTTTGAAACTTTCCTCCAGCATTATCTTTCTCTCTACTTTTTCTTCCGGCATATCCATGTAAATCAATTCAAGCCTGTCGAGAAGTGGTCGAGGTATGTCGTTGACATGAGAAAAACCGGTGGGATTTCCGGTACCTACAAAAATAAGGTCCAATGGGTATTGCCAGTTGTATTCTTCAAGTACCGCTAAGCTCTCTTCAAGGACGGGGTGAAATAATACCTGGATCTTGGTACGGATCGCGGGGAGTTCGTCGACGAACAGGATGCCGCGATTGGCCCGGAAAACACCTGTTCCGGTGAATGCTTCCAGGTCTGAGAGACTTTTACCATGGGCTATGGACTGTATATCTTTCAGTCCAAGGAGTTTTGCTTCGTTGGTATATTCATTTCCCTGTATACGGGAAAACCGTTTATTGCTGGGAAGATAATCAATTCCGAATTCCTGTACCGGATCTTTTACAGAGCGGCATCGGGGACATAACAGGTCCTGAGGCCACTTCGGATCATCGTTGTACGGGCAGCCTTTGACCACGGGTATTCCCGGGAGCAGGTTGGTCAGTGATCTTGCCAGTCTGGTCTTGCCGGTACCTTCTTCAGAGATCAGGTACGGATGAGCGCCCGAAAGAAGAGTTCTCATAACATCGGCTTTGGCATCTTCTCTGCCATCAATCTCAGGAAGTACAGGCTTGCCGGTTCTGATCCTGTGGAGTATCGAACCTCTCATCTGGAGGGCAACCGACATTGGTTGATACTCATTCATATTAAAAGATGAAAGAGCTAAATCCTGTGCATTTTCTACGCGGGGAATGGAATCCAATAAATAATCATCCCTTCTGAAACAAGGCTGTGTTACCGAAAAACACTATTGTTTACCAAATTAATAACTCGTGCGAAAAATATCGGGAGAAAATCGTTCCGGTTAAGAATTAATCGACGTAGTCTTCTTCTTTACCTTTATCGCACTGATCCATAAAGAACCGCATTTCCAGCCGTTTCTGGTCGCTACTGGCAAATATATATTCCAGTTCCCTTATTTCTTCTTCCTGTAGCTTCAGCAGAGAACTGCTTACATTAGCAGCCCGGTTCTTTTCAAGTTCACTTCGTTTATCAGTTATTTGTTGAAGAAGTTCCAGTTCATTCATTATCAGCTTTCCTAGTTAAAATTTAGCACGTGGCCAGGTGAAGTGTCAATTTATGTTATATTGCCGGGCTGGTTACCAGTCCGGCAATATGTCCATAGCAAGTATTAAGTGAAATTACCGCCAGGCATCGATACTGTATACAGGATCGGAACCCCACATACCACGGATACTGCCTGTGATCTCGTAGCAAATTTCTTCATCGGAACCACAGACGATGATGCAGCTTTCCTCGGGCTTACTACCACCTGCCGAAACCAAGTAGTCGTCGGGAAGTTCTTTCCACGGTTTTCCTGAAAGCGGTTCGTTACCAAGCCATCCGTTGGTTGTCAGGTCGACCCATGAACGATCTCGGTATTTCTTTAACGGCTCGAAACTCTTTTTCCAGACGTACTCAAGTACTTCTCGTTTGGACTTGAAACCCAATCTGTACAGATCATACGCCATCTCGTGTACCATCACGAATATTCGCCCACCTTCACGTTCTCCTGTCCAAATATCAGGTACTATCCAGTCCAGCCAGTTATGCGGTCCGGGAATGCCCTTGACCCCGAGTTTTCTTGCCATGCCACCGTGTCCGCTTTTCTGAAGAGCGCGGTAGCCACCAGGAGAGAACTGAGCCCCGTTAAGACCACCTTCGGTACCCATAACCATAATCACACTTTCATCCTTTTTAAAGCCGAATTCTTCGTTTAGGCCTTTCCATCCTGGAGGAAGCTTATCTGCGCATTCGGCGAAAGCGAGGCCAACGCGGTTGGTTGGGGTTCCGATGCTACTCATACGGTTTATTCCAGGTACGGCACCTCCGAGGTTTATCGCCATTAACTGATAAGCGCGACCGATAGCCATGCTGGCTGGATTGCCCGGACCCATCATGCCGAGGCCGGAATTCATGCCGATTTCCTTGACGATAGGACCGCTGAGGCACATCCACTGGTTGTTGAATACGGTTGTGCCGGTTGGGACACCAGATTCAGCGATAGCCAGCACTACCGGGAGGTGTTCCGGTTTACATCCGGCCATAACTGCATTGATGGCTACTTTTTCTACTGTAGCGGTGAATAATCTCGGCTGAAACCTGACAACATCACTATGTTCCTGGATTCTGTCGAATCGTCCTTTTCTTTCCGATTTATAGGTAATAATTTCATCGGGTTTATGGCTGGTGCCTTTCAACATTTCAGCAACGCGTTCTTCCGTAGGGATTATTATTGGGAGTCCGTCAGTATATATTGAGATAGGCGCGTTCAACGGTTCGGGAACGATTCTCGTCTGCTGGTAGAATTCCTGGGCTTCATCAAGGGTACCTTCAAACAGGATCCTGTCCTGTGAAGGAGTATGCATGCCGCTTTCTTTTTCTTTCTCCGTAAGTGGAGTTATCAGCATATCAAGCATGTCTTTCGTCCATAGTTCGACATCCTCAGGGCCGGGAAGCGTTCGGGAAGCCGGAATATACCTGACATTCGGTACACCGGCAGCCAGGGCTTCTTGTTTAACCATTTCATGCTGATCTTCGAGATCGATGAGTACCGTGGGAATTCCGGCTTTCTCAAGTTTGGCTATATAGGGCAACTGCCCCCATACAGCGCCGCTTCACCAGCAGACTCCGAGTATGACGGCATCGGTTGTCTTCATTTCTTCATCGGTAAGATAAACCGGCATCGGCGTATACGACTTCTTTTGTGTCCAGTTTACGTTCGGGTAGTCAGCTTTCAGTTTCTTGTCCAGGGCGATGGTAATATCAGGCTCACCCGTTATACTGAAGTGGATCGTTTTACCATCGAGTTTGTCGAGACGAGGAGCCAGGGGATAGGTCTTTATCGGCAACTCTATCCCAACAGGATTTAGACATTTATACACCTTGTCTTTTTCCGCCATTTTTCTTCTCCATTTACTCTATTTTCTGACCGAAGTGTAATTCACTGATGGCAGGTTTGTCAAATTATTATGATATTAATAATCATATTAGTAAACTATTATAGGTTTAAAGTGTGTTTATTTCAGATAACACGATTAACTGTGCTAGAATACAAGAGGTGTAAAATTACCATTTTCTCCTATCAATACAAGTCGAAAATAATATAGTGACCATATACAGAAGGAGGGCATCATAAATTGACTAATACCGATTCCGCGATCATCGAAAAGATAAATAAGTTGAAAAAAGAGAAAAACGCAATCATCGTAGCCCATTATTACCAGCTCGGTGAAACGCAGGATATCGCTGATTTCGTGGGGGATGCTCTGGGTATGACCCGATTTGCTGCGGATTCCGATGCCGAGGTAATTATCGTAGGTGGTGTGACATGCATGGCAGAAACTATAAAACTGGCGTGTCCTGAAAAAACGGTAATTCTACCTGATCTGAATGCCGGGTGTACGCTTTCAAACATGATATCCTTAAAGCGGCTTCCTACCAGGAAAGAACAGTATCCGAACGCAACTGTTGTTTGTTATATCAACACCACGCCCGAAGTAAAGACCGAGGTGGATATCTGTTACAGCGAAGATGAAGCGGTCGACATAGTCAAAGAATTACCGGCTGACCAGGAAATTATGTTTATTCCCGATCAATACATGGGAGATTTTGTGGCTACCCGGACCGGCAGGGAATTGATACTCTGGCCGGGTTACTGTTCTCCCATAGTCAAGATACGGGCAGAGGATGTTAAAGCCCGTAAGGAGGAACATCCTGATGCTAAAGTGGTTGCCCATATAGAGTGTATTCCCCAGGTAAAATTGCTGGCAGACCTGGTAACAAGCACGAACGGAATGGTGCAGTTTGCTGAGGAAACGGATGCCAAAGAAATAATAGTAGCAACGGAAGTGGGAATTATTCACTATTTGCAGAAAGAAAATCCTGACAAGACCTTTATCGCCGCGTCCGAACTCGGAGAATGTGCAACTATGAAACTGGTGAATCTGGAAACCATACTCTGGTCGCTGGAAAATATGAATCCTGTGATCGAGATACCCGAGGATATACGCGTCAAGGCTAAGCCTGTTGTAGATGCGATGCTTGCTAGAACGGGTGGATAGATTTCGTATATCAGGAATTGTCTAAAGTTGGATGATCTCTGCTTCTGCTTTACCGTTTTTAAGTTCAAGTATTCCAACAGTCCCCGGTCCCCTTCGGTAGTGTAGCAGGTTTGGACTGCCGGAATTAATACATAAAATTCCGTCTGTCTGCTCTATCCTTGTGGAGTGTTCATGACCTGAAACTATAATGTCGGGTTTGCCGTATCCTGGTTCGTCAGGCGTTGAGCGTCTCTGCCACCATTTGGTTATCCATGGTTCAGGCAGGGGGAGATACGGGCCTTCGTGGATCACCCAAATTCGATGTCCTTCCAGTTCGAGTATGTGTTTATCCTTTATCCGTTTATCATCACTGGGATAATCATCATCACCATAAGCTGCAAGAACAGGAGCAATTTTTTCTAACTCATCCAGGACTGAATGAGCGTAGATATCTCCCGAGTGGAAAATGAGATCTACTCCCTGAAATATATCCATTACTTTCGGGGGCAGGTGTTTTTCTTCCCACGCGATATGTGTGTCGGTGATAAGTCCAATACGCATTATTATCAATTTTAGGCATACAAGCGTTCAGATGTCAAAAATTTTCGTAATGATAAATGAACAGAGATACTTAAATTGGTATGGTAGATAGAATGGGTTTATGCTATTATAGACTCCAAAATAACGGGTGGAGACAGAGATATGCCGGATAAAAAAACTCAGACGAAAGTAATTATCGGTTTACCCGCTTATAACGAAGCAAGAACCATAGCTGGTGTTGTTCTCCAGGCGAAAGAATATGGTGATACGGTAATAGTTGTTAATGATGGGAGTATTGACAATACCGCAAAAATAGCCAGGCTAGCCGGCGCCGAGGTAGTAGAACATGGCAAGAATAAAGGATACGGTGCGGCAATTCAAACAATCCTGGCGGAAGCTGGAAGGCGTAATGCCGATATCCTGGTGATAATCGATGCAGATGCTCAGCATAATCCGAATGAAATTCCTCGATTGATTGATGCTGTCAAGTCAGGTTCGGACGTTGTCATTGGATCAAGAGAATCACAAAAAGACGTAATCCCAAGCTATCGACGATTCGGACAATCAATCCTGGCCAAGTTTACCAATATTGCTGCCCGTCAAAATCTTACCGATACAGAGTCGGGCTTCAGAGCCTATTCAAGGAAAGCAATTGCGGAAATGGAGTTGACTCAGCAAGGAATGGCAATATCAGCCGAAATAATTTCAGAGGCTTCTCATAAAGGACTGAAGATATCCGAGGTCCCAATAACTGTTTCATATGACGAGGTCAGTTCTTCACAGAATCCCGTATTACACGGATTGGGCAATCTGAGTCGAATATTCTTTTTTATCTCAGAGAGAAGACCTTTACTTTTTTTCAGTGTGATAGGTGGAATATTATTAATACTAGGTATTATATCGGGAATAGGTGTTCTGCAGATTTATTATGGTTCGAATGTATTTGCTACCGGCAGTGCATTACTCTGTATGCTTCTCATGACGCTGGGTATGCTATGTATTTTTACTGGAGTGATACTTAATGCAATTACGAAACGACTGGGTAAATAATCGTCGTTGATATTATTCAGGTTCGGAAGAATTTTACTGCGACGATACATTCGTACATCCATCAAGTTTGTTATTTTTATATTGTGCATCACCCGTTGATTTAAATTCCTGGTATTTCGTGAATCATCAGAATGGTAGCGATATAGGGTGATTTATATTATTAGTGATAAATGATTATGATTTAAACTTCTATAATCACCTCCCAATGCTCATTAACGGTTATCAGCAACTTTCGGCAGTTTTGACATATTGATACCTGGAAGTTATAATTTTCTAACGTTAGAAATATATAACAAGGTAGGTGGGTCATGAGAACCAGGAAAATTTTAACCGGCGTTTTCATCACGGCTCTTGTTGTTGCTATTGCCCTTATTGCTGCTCGATCCTATTATGTGGGGATTGCGATTATTGTCGGTATGCTCCTTGTTGGTTACCGTGAATTATGGTCGCTAACTACTACAAGGAAACTACCTCCCCTTGATGAACGTATTCGTGAAAGTACAGGAAAATCTGTCAGAAATGGCTTTATTTTTCTATTATTAATGCTGGGATATCTCATGATGCCGTTCGCCGTGAGACTGGTAGAAGATGTGGAGATTACACTAATTTTCGGAAGTTTGCTGGTATTGGGTGGTCTGGTCTACTGCCTTTCATATATATTTTATGATCGAATCGAACCTAAATTGAGTGAAAGAAGGCTAAGAGTACTAAAAGGTTTTATTATTACCATAGCTATATCGATAGCTGTATTTATACTTGGAGGTCTTCTCCACAATCTTGTTTTCGCCTTTTTCGAGGTGGAGGAACCTGTGTTTTTTGTGTTTGCAGTAATTCTGGCTCCTTTCGGTGCTGTTATCGGTGTAATCGGCTCTCTGGTTATATTTGTACAGGGACTTTTTATCAAGTCCGCCTGATAAAGAACCTTTACGAAAGAATAGGTTATGCATAACAGAATCAAGGAATTGCGGGTAAAATATAACCTTACTCAGGAGAAACTAGCCCAGATAGTAGGAGTAAGAAGGGAAACAATAATTTTCCTTGAACAGGGGAAGTACAATCCGTCACTCAGACTGGCTCATAACATAGCTGTAGTTCTGGAGACGAGTATCGATGACCTGTTTATTTTCGATGATTGACATAAAAATTGGGAGATAATCATGAAGATATCGGGATGGATAATATTAAGTGGAGGAGGTGTGGGGATAATAATCAGTGCTTTTATCGGTAGTGACTGGCCGATGTACGCCTTCATCATCATTGCATCTGCCGGTGCTGCCCTGATAATGCATACCAATCAGCGGAAAAAGTATCTTGCTAGAATCGAAAAGAAATAGTATCGTTTGAAAAATCTATCTATAGTGGTTTTATAGCAGCAATTAAGAGCCATTCATACAGCATGTCAAAGTACCCGTGCTTCTGAATGTATTCGTGCAGATAAAGTAACTCATCGCGGTAATTTTCAGGGGTAAAGTTCTCGATTGTCCAGGGACAGGTAATCAGGTGATAAACGATTGCTCCCACGTCATAGTACCTGCCGAAATTAATCTCATCTGCTTCATCGATTATTACGAAACCTTCTTCGAGCATTCGTTCCTTGAAAACCTTAAGGTTCCAATTTGATAGTTTCGTTGCTTTCTCTCCCTGCATGATCATACCCAGGTTAACGGTGGTCAATCCTCCCAGTTGTTGGGTAATGTAGTACCCGCCGGGTTTAAGTATCCGGTAAACCTCATCTCCCGTATAGCTGGTATGACGGTTGATTATGATGTCGAAGTAATCATCCTTGAAAGGCAGATCGCCAAAGGGGGATTCTTTACCTTCTTCGACGCCGATGACTTTAACCCCGAGAGGTTCGAGTTTTTCTTTCGCGAGCATAACATTCGGTGGGTAATCTTCTACTGCGTAAGTAAATCTGGGTAAAGGATGAAATCGTGACAGTATTTCACCTCCGGCAGTTCCGATATCCAGGAGCGTTTCTGTACTGGAGAGGTAAGACTGAACTTTGTTTATAAAATTCCACTTTGTCGGGGCTTCGACCATCCGACGGGGATCTGTGATGTGGGAGAAGTCCCAGCCTTTGAATGATTTGGCGTCTTCGACGGCCTGGTTTACGAGGTATTCGAAATTTTTTTCTTTGTTTATCATAGTGTTACCATTATAATTCTCAATATAAAACTGAGTATATAATATGGTTAGTATGAAAGACTAATACCCCTCAATATCTTTCTGATAGTAACTGAGGGGTATTACTGACATAATCACGGCGAGGTTATTTCCCTATACTGTTACGTACTCCATCAATTCTGTGACATCCTCAAGATTTTCGATATCGGTAAGAGCATCGACAGCGTTTTCTATCTGGTTCTTTGTGAGAATCCTTTCTGCGTTGTGTTTGAATTTTCCTATTATATCGTCATCGGTTGGCCTGGCTTCGGTTCCGGTCGTGCCTTTTCGGTACCTTCTTTCTACAGTAAACATCTGGCCGCGAGCGACGATATCCACTTTACTGAGTGCTGACAGAGGATCTTCAGCCATTATCTTGTCATAGTCAGGATTCGGTTTAATGGATACCTTGGGCATGAAATTTATAATATCCGGATTGTTCATGGTTTCTGGATCTGCCCATTCTACACCACGAGTAATACGATGGCAGGCAACCGATATGTTATAAGGCATGTTGAACTGTGCCGAGGAAATACTTGAAGGAACTTTTGATACCGGTTTACCTTCATCATCCAGAGGTCCCATCATACCTCGACCGTATACCGTAACGCTTTCTATTTCCTCGGCTTTGATATCATTCGATTCGATGATGTCGTACACACAATCCAGACCTGAGTGAAAGACTCCGCAACATGGGTAGGGTTTATAATGCAGGCGGAAATCAAAGCACCAGTCATTACCCAGGTCTTTGGTAATCTCCTCCGGATACCAGTTCGGGTAGCCGGTAAAAAAAGTGAATCCTCGTTCCGGATTATCCAATACCGTAAGATCACCGGTATACCCCATTTCAGCAAGAAGAACTGCGGTAACAGCGCCGGTACTTTGCCATCCGGGAACCGCGTATTTTGCCATATAATTATGGCCGTCAGCACCCCACCTGCCGTAAGAAAGAACCATGCAGAGGTGTCCGGCTATTCCGAGAGCATGGTGGGTTGTATTTATATCCATCCCCATAAGCCTTGCAGCTCCGGCAGCGGCTCCAAAGTTTGAGTAAGCATTCCCGGTATTGCCCATCTTGCCCTGCCTCTGGCGCTGGATATCTTCAATGCTAATATTATGCCTGCCGACAGCCCGAGCAAGTCTTGCCGATACTTCGAGTCCTATTGCGGTTGCCAGTACTAGGTCTTTACCCGAAGCCATATTCATTTCTGCTATTGCCAGGACGGAAGGAATAACATACGTCCCATCGTGTCCTCCAGCGATGATATCACTGTAATCCAGCGTTATCATCAACTCGCCATTGGCGAGGGCAGCGCTGTTGCAGGAGACTATGTCATTCGTGCCAATTATCGACGCTTCGGGAGGTCCGCCGTAGCGGCGTCCTATGGCTGCGTTCATTTTCCCCTTATCAGTAGTCAGCGCTCCCAGGGCGCACCCGATATGTTCCATCAGGATGAGTTTCGTTTCCTTGATAATGCGGGGAGGGAGGTCTTCGTATTCGGTATTAACGGCAAATTCCGCCAGTCCGCGTGTTATTTCACTCATCGTTTTCCTCCGTTTAAAAATAATTTCTATAGATTGTGATTGATTATTCTTTTACAATAACAGCGTCAGTGAATTACTTCGTCGTCCGCCCTAAACGGACTTCTCGCGACGGATAGTATTACATTATCCTCTCAATAAGGAAAAGTGCTGTTGACCTGTAATTATTAAACTAACGCATCGTTCCTGCGCTATGCCGACCTGTCCCTCGTTCTGATATAAAAAATCCCCCTGATTTCAGGGGGATTTTTGTGTGTTCGTTAGTTACCGTAGGATATGGGTGCTTTTCCCTGTGTGATCAGTTTGGGGATGATTTCATCGTTTAATTCCAATCCCAGACCGGGTCCGTCAGGAGGATAGAAGTAGCCATCTTTGAAGACAGGAGGATTTTTTGAAAGGTCGTCGGTGATAGGTGGATTGGTTGTATCCCACTGGTTATGAAGCAACGGCGGACCAAGGTTAGCGTGAGCGAACTTGGTCATCCAAGGGTCAGCGGCAAGGAAGTGTGCCTGGGCGGCAGCTTCGTATCCGGAACCGACCATCGAGCCACAGGTGATCGCCAGGTTAGCGGCTTCAGCAATGGCTGCCCATTTCCTGGATTGGTAAATTCCACCTGTCCAGACAACCTTGATGCACGCTCCATCAGTAGCATCCTTCTTTATACACTCCAGCAGTCCGGGGATTTCTATGGCTGATTCGTGTGCCCATACAGGTGTATGGAGTTTATTGCGGAGTCTCCTTAGTCCATCATAATCCCAGGTTGGTACTGGTTGTTCTACTTTGTAGAGTTTGAACTCCTCGAGTCTAAGGGCTAGGTCAAGGGCGGTCGAATAATCAAGCCCACCGTTCGCGTCGACACCCAGGAGAATATCGTAACCGACAGCATCGCGTATTGCCTTGATATTAGCAATATCATCAAAGACGGTAGTACCCCATCCGGGTCCAACCTTGCATACGATGTTGGTAACACCGGCATCTACGACTCTCTCCGCTATCTTGGCTCTCTCGAGGGGAGTGCCATGAGATATCATCATACCTATTCCCAGCTTTTCACAGGCTTTACCCCCAAGGTATTGGTAGACAGGCATATTCAGGGCTTTACCAACGATGTCATGCAGAGCGAAGTCTACAATTCCCATCGCCGCGCCATTATGGGTAAAAGATCTGAGCATGTGGTTTACAATGAGTCCGATGTCCATGGGATTTGCCCCAATGAGTATCGGTTCCCATTGCTTGATAGCAAGCATGACATTATCCTGTCCGCAGGTCCCTCCGTCTGCGGCGCCGATGATCCCTTCATCGGTATGGATTTTTATAAGGACTACGTTGGATCCCATACCTCCACCCTTCCTCGGTATTGTGCATGGAATGGCTTCCACTTTTGTGATTTTCATCGTCTCCTCCGTTAATTAATAGTTTGAATCTATGGTCTGCCGGGAGGTCCGCCGCCAGGAGCACCTGGAGGGCCTCCGGGAGCACCGGGAGGTCCACCGGGTCTGCCGCCTGCTGGAGGAGGTGGTAATTCTTTCTGGCGCTTTTCCAGCAACCTGTCGATAGTAGCTATCTCACCATCGGAAAGCTCGAAATCTCCGGCAAGGATGCTGTCTTCCATTTCTGAAATTGCCCTGGCCCCGTTGAGAGCCGAGGTAACTTCCTTTTTCCTCAGCACCCAGGCTAATGCGACCTGTGCTACACTCCTGCCGTGTTTTTGTGCAATAGGTCGCAGTCCGTCAACCAGTTTTAGATTCAAACTTAATTCAGGTTCGGTGAAATGGGGGTTGTTACGACGGAAGTCTACATCATCCAGTTGGTCGGCACTCTTGATTGCTCCAGTTAATATACCCTGTTGGAGGGGGCTGTATACTATGACTCCCATATTATGTGCTGCGCAGTACGGGAGTATTTCACTTTCTATCCGACGCTCGATCATGCTGTAAGGAGGTTCCATGAAAGCAACCGGATGGATTGGTTGAAGCTGCTCCATTTGCTCAATGGTAAAGTTGGATACGCCAATGTAACGTACTTTCCCCTCTTTGACCAACTTACTGCACGTCTCCCAGCCTTCAAGCATGTTTTCAAGAGGGAACGGCCAGTGGACAAGATAGAGGTCGATAGTATCGATACCCATTCTTTTCAAACTTGCTTCACACTGCGCCCTTACACTGGCTTCGTGGAGTTCGAACGTGGCCTTGTTTTCCTTGTCCCAGGTCGAACCGCATTTGGTCACAATGATGGGTTTTACAGAAGAATCTTTAATGGCTTTTCCGATAATTTCTTCTGAATGTCCGCGACCGTAAGCTGGAGCGGTATCTATCCAGTTAATACCCTTGTCCATCGCGTGGTGGATGGTATCTATTGAAGCCTGGTCATCCTGCGTTCCCCAGCTCATACCGCCATGAACTCCTCCCATCGGCCAGCTTCCGAGTCCAATAACGGACAGTTCAATATCAGTTGTGCCGAGTTTTCTTTTTCTCATCTCATTCTCCCTCTATAATAATAATTAGCTTTAACCCGTATTATTGTTTATGAGGAGGCCTGTACTCAATCCCGATTCTCTCTCGGGCTTCGTCGACCGTGGCGATTTCTCTGCCAAGAGCAGTGGCGATATCCACAACCATTTTTACGGTATCCGAGGCGTGCCTGGAAATATCATCACGATGAGGATACAGCCAGAACTGATCTTCCAGTCCTACTCGTATCAGCTCTATTCCATAGAGTATACCGATGGTGGCAACAGGCAGCCAGTTACGACCCGCCGCGTGGAGAGCGAAAAAAGTATCTTCGGGAAAAGCTTCGCGGAACATCGAGATGTTATTTATCGTCTGGATATAAGACCACGGATCAGACCATATCTGGTCGTCGTTGTGCTTGCCCATCTGGATGGCAACCCAAAAAGGACGCTTCTTGGCATGCCCATTATCAAAAAGTACTCTCCTGAATTTGGGAAACGAGAAAGACTGCATCGAGAACATGGGTTTAATTCCATTCGATTCAAAGAAGGTGACCCCTTCCATAGCAGCGTCAGTAGACATAACACACTTATCGGTGTAAGCAGCTTCGGTCATAATTAGAGCAGATTGCACATCACGAAGCCCGATACCTTTTTCCTCCCCAACATTCAGGTATTCCTGGGTCATGGAAATATAGTCGACGTCACGACTTTTTCTTAAGTCCATCGTCCAGCTATGATGGGCTGAGATGAAGTCTACTTCTTCATAGGCGAGGTCCATGATCTCGCTAAGAAGTTCAGCGTGGCGGCGGCTGCCAGCAGCTCCGAACATCGGAGGTCCGGGATTGGGATCCCTCGGATGAGTATGAATCACGGTTGCACCGGCTTTAACGCATTCTATAATAGCTTCAGCCTGACCTTCGATAGTTACCGGTGGGATTCCCTCAATCCCTCTTTCTTCCCACCAGTCCGGGGGAAGCCATCCGGGAATTGCTGCTTCTATAACCAGTTTTTTATCCATTGTTGGTATCGGGGGGTCGTAAATCACCGGGAAATCCTCTTCCCAGTGAGCTTTACGGGGCTTTTTCAAGATTTCTTCAATGGTCTGTTGCATACCTGACTCTCCTTGTTATTAATGACAGCTCAGATAAAAATTAATTCAGATGCATGACGTGATCGCAGGTAGGTAAATATTTATCATATCCGGTCTGAATTGTCCATATTTTGTAAGATATAGTTCCCAATAATACCTTTAGCTCCAAGATGCTAACGAAGGGCCCTCCGGAACACCAGGAGATACTTCGTCATACTCAGAACGACGACCGGATACTCCGATCAGCATTACCAAGATTAAATCTCAATTATTTTTCCAGTCATACCGCTGGAGACATCCGAAACAAGGAACATTACCAGATTTGCGATATCCTGGGTTGTGGTAAGTCTTCTCAGGGGAAGCCTTTCCGCCATCTGCGCAGCCACTTTCGGATCCATCGTACCATGAGAGCCGAAGTTAGTCATAACCATACTTGGCATAAGAGCATTGACATTGATATTGGATGGCCCCACTTCCATTGACAGACATTTTGTGAAGGATATTATCGCGGCCTTAGCTCCTGCATACGAACTTGATCCTGGCATTCCGTTAAGGGCGATACCGGTGGAGAAATTAACGATTTTGCCGTATTTCTGGTCTATCATTCCTGGGAGAACTGCTTTTGCGCAGTACATCGAGCCGAAGAAATTAACCCGGATATCCCGTTCCCATTTTTCTTCCGGAGCTTGGATTATCGGCCCTGCCTGTGCGGTACCTCCGGCAGTATTAACCAGGATATCGATTCTGCCGAATTCTTCCAGAGCTGCCTTTACCATTTTGTTTACGTCTTCCTGATTGGATACGTCCAGCTTATAGGTCATACATTTTCTTCCGAGTGCCTTTACTTCTTCTGCCGTTTTTTCGGCTCCTTCAATATCCATATCCGCTGAAATGATGTCGCATCCCTCCTTCGCAAGATTCAGCGCGATATTCTTCCCCATCCCGATCTGGCTTCCTGTCCCGGTTACCAGAGCCACCTTTCCATTGAGTCCTAGTTCCATGATGATCTCCTTTCGGTTTTCTTATAAAGATAATTTCGAGTAACAGGTATTCTATCATATACACAGATTAATCACTACGTATTTTATTGAAATTTTAATAATATATTATGGACGTCCATATTTTGTTCTTGACACTCTTAATCCATCAATTTATACTTGTCGCACGGTATACTGATACCGGAACTCGAAAACTATGAAGAAATACTCTCTGATTCTGTTATTATTCAAAATAGTATTGATTATTTCGCTGCTTCCTGCCTGCGGCAACAAGAGCGTTAGTTTTACGGATCCATATCTCGAGGAACTGATAAGAGATGCTATCGATAAACCGGAGGGGATTATCTACCCGTGGGAACTTGAAGAAATATTGACACTTAATGCGAATATAGAAGTGCTGGAAGGAGTTGAAGGTTCAGTAGGGATGATCATGGACCTAACAGGACTTGAATACTGTATTAACCTGTCATTTCTGGATCTGAGTAATAATCAAATAGTGGACATGACTCCTCTTGAATCATTAACCTCACTAAAAACACTTAGGCTATCCGGTAATCAGATCAATGATCTTACTCCACTGGCTTCCCTGAGCATACTGGAGACTCTTGACCTGAGTGGTAACCAGTTTATCGATATCTCACCATTGGGTTCGTTATCCAACCTGAGTTCTCTGGATCTGGCGTCAAATTTGATTAAGGACATATCGGTACTTTCGACTTTAACGAACCTTAGTGAACTTGACTTAACTCAGAATAAAATTAGTGATATCTCTCCTCTCAGTTCTCTGGATGTCCTGGAAACACTGAACTTGGCGCGTAATGAAATATGGGATATTTCTCCACTTGCAGAATGTCGCGGATTGAAGAACCTTTCCCTCGGTTATATACCACCTTCAGGTCGCTGGTATAGAACTGCTGATATTCCCGGTACCTCAAACCAGGTCAATGATCTCACACCGCTGGCATCTCTAACGGGCCTTGAAGAACTGAATCTGAATGCGAATGAGGTTACCGATCTTTCTCCTCTGGGGGGACTCGAAAACCTGAAATATCTTTATCTCAACACAAACCTTATATCGGACATCTCACCACTTGGATCAATGGTAAACCTCGTTATACTTGATCTTCGGACGAATGAAATATCAGACCTGTCTCCATTACTCGGCTGCACTGGGTTGAAGGATCTCTCTGTTATGGGAGGTAATCCTCTCAGTGAAAAATCTATGGTAGTGATAGAGGACCTTAAGGATAGAGACGTTAATGTAATGAGGTAGGATTCAGCCCGTCTGTTTTCCGTAACCAGATTTCCACCAGTCGCAGAACTCATCTGTGTTCTTTATACCGTTTTCCAGTACCGCTTCATATATGTGTACTGACAGGAGTGTTTGTCGGTATTGCGGATGCGTCCAGAGTGCGTCCTTGATTGAGAGTATAATGTATCGTTTTTCTTCGTTCATCAGGCTATTCCAGATATCGCGGTTCGGGGAACTTTTTTCGAATTCTTCCTTACGGGCTGTCCAGAGGTCGATTTTCCAGAACGTATTTCCTCCTGTATTCGGATTGGACACACGAAGTCCCCAATAATACCCGTAATCACCGGGAGTACGTGGATCGCGATACGAATCGTTGCAGTGGAGACTCCATACCCACGTGTTTTCAGCCAGTCTCCTGCCCAGTTCCCAGTGTTCTAACCAGTCCGGATTTTCATCGTATCGTTCGAAGTCCATGTCCCGCCAGGTCATTGTCTTCATAACAAAAGAACCGACCGGGTGAAAACCTGCTTCATTGATAATCTCACCAATGCCTGATCTTTCAAGGACAGATTGTCCTTCGGTTCTCAAGTTTTCGTCTAGTGTGAATAATCTTGAGCGTTCATTTTCTTGATTTTCAGCCATGCTGTTTATTCCATAAGGATTTTAGTTTCATTCGGATTAGAGTATATGAAAAAACCAGTCAGGAAACAATGGTCAGGCAATTATCGCTTGACTATCAGCTTTTTCACGGCTTGATTGAGTCCGTCGATGGTGAGAGGATACATTGGAAAGAGCTGACCGATGGCTCTGACTGTTGGGTGAATCCAGACCCGTTCATCGTCCGGATTGAGCCAGACGCGGTGGCTAAAGTGATAGGCAAAGCGTTTCAGCCAGTAGATACCAGGCTGTTCATTACGCTCATAGTAGTCAATCGCACCATACTTTTCAGTCAATTCCCAGGTCCCCATCCGGGCGTCGCCGACGATAATCAACTTGGTGTCGGAATTGAGCACTTCCAGCAGGTGGGCGGTGCTGATACCATCGAATCTCTCGATATTTTTATACAGGTTATCGTAAATACAATTATGGAAGTAATAGTACTGGAAATCCCTGAAGTGGCTACTGGAGTGGGCAGCTGAAAACAGCAGGCTGCAGGTCTGAGCGAACGGATCCATCGATCCTCCAACGTCCATGAGAAGGAGAACTTTTATGGCGTTTTTTCGGCTGCGGCGCCATATTAACTCGATATCACCGAGGTTGTTGGCGGTGGCATGGATTGTCTCATCAAGGTCGAGTTCATCTTCAGGGCCGGTACGGAGAAGCTGCCGAAGACCTTTGAGTGCGAGTTTTATCTGGCGTATATCAAGAGTTAAATCGCTGCGGTAGTTCTTGAATCGTCTCTCTGCCGCAATCTGGATGGCTCCTCTTCCTTTCGATTCGCCTCCTATCCTGATACCCATAGGATTGACGCCCGAATGTCCGAATGGTGACCTTCCACCACGGCCTATCCATTTATCCCCTCCGTCGTGTTGCTCATCCTGCTCTTCCATCCTCTTCTTCATCTCTTCGATCAACTCGCTGAGACCGAGACCATCGTACAGGTCGGAACCTTCCTTCCCCCTCAAGTCGTTCAACACATCATTAAGAGGATTATTCAACCACTCCAGTATCTTGTTCTCGATTTCGGTAGAACCTTCAAGACCCTGGAAACATTCCTGGAATGCGATATCATAGTGATCGAAGTATGACTCGCTTTTAATAAGTATTGACCTGGCGAGGTAATAGAAATCCGTAAGGTTCCTGATATAACCGTTATCGAGTGCTTTCATAAGGGTCATCCACTCGGTAATGGTGACCGGGATTTTTTTCTTACGAAGAGTATAAAAAAAGTGAGTGAACATGGTTCAATTTACCGCCGGAGTATGCTGTTGCTGGCAATACGGGTAAGATATCTCGAGGTGAAGTGCTCGTAGTCGGTCTCCTTTTTCAGCAAGGTACCGGCAAACGGGATGTCCCTCGATATATTTTTAGTGGATACCTGTCCGATTATCAGGGCGCGTATCCAGTCGATTAGTTCGCTGGTAGAAGGTTTCTTCCTGAACTCCTCAACCTCTCTCAGTTCGTAGAATACCTTCATCGCTTCTTTCATCAAGTTGTCCTGAATATCGGGGAAGTGAACTCTGACGATTTCTTCCATTAACTGTGGTGTAGGGAATTCGATGAAGTGGAAGATACACCGTCTCAGGAAAGCGTCAGGGAGTTCTTTTTCAGCGTTACTGGTAATGATGGTGATAGGCCGGTGAACAGCTGAGACATCCTCATTTATCTCAGGAATGTAAAAACTCATTTCATCGAGTTCATTCAACAGGTCATTAGGGAACTCGATATCGGCTTTATCGATTTCATCGATAAGAAGGACGACCTGTTCAGGAGAAGAGAACGCCTGTCCGAGTTTACCCTTCTTGATGTACTGGGTTATATCAGAGATATCCTTATCGCCGAAACGACTATCGTTTAAGCGTTGGACTGTATCGTAGATATAAAGACCTTCCTGCGCTTTGGTGGTTGACTTGATATTCCAGATTATGAGTTCTTTGCCGAGGTCTTCAGCGATACTGTGGGCAAGGAGTGTTTTGCCGGTGCCGGGTTCACCTCTGATAAGAAGTGGCCTGCCGAGAGCAATCGAGACGTTCACTGCATTACGCAGAGGTTCCGACGTAACGTAACTATCCGAACCCCTGAACTGGTCAAAAGTCTTGCTGGTCAATAGTAAATACCTCCTGGATTAGTTTAACCGGATTTTTCACACAGAAACTCCCGGCGTGAGTTTTTTATGGGAAATAAGATAAATGCACAGTAGAATTATACCGTGAATAGAGGGTGAGTATCAACGGTTGGAATAAGCTGTCATCCTGAGTTCCCGATGGAGTCGGGACGAAGGATACAATCCGATAACGGCAGGAGATCCTTCGTCCGCTTTAGGCGTACTAAGAATGACGGCTTATTATAAATTTACCCTATAAATATCTCTACTTTGGATTCTCCGGCCATTTCATTAAGTTCGCTGGTAAAAGCCGTCCAGTTAAAATCGGATTTACGACGGTACTGGTAATTCAGACTTACTCGTTCTTCAAGTACCGACATCGTATCCAGCCGGAGACCTCCGAGCCTGGCTTTGAGGAACGATGATAATTTGGATTCCAGTTCAGGGAAGGTAGCCTGGTCGAGTGAAATAATCAGGCTGCCTCTGCCAAAAAGGTTGAATTTGTTACGTACCAGCCACTGAATCCCTAGTACAATGAACACGAGTACGAAGAGAATGATGGTGACGAGGTAGTTACTCGTGGCAGCCCCTATCGATGACGCGATAAGCAGCAGGAGAAAACCTATTTCAGCCGGGTCTTTAATCGGCGTACGGAAACGGACGAATGACAGAGCGCCAAGCAGACCGAGTGACAGAGGTATTGAGACCTGGATACCGAGGAACAGGGTGGTAATGGCAGGCCCTCCAATCAGGAATGTACGGTGCACGCCGGCGCCGATATACCGTGAACCGTAAAAAAGCTGGTACATAAGGTAAGCAACAATCGAAGCCAGGAGAGAAAAACCGATGGCTGTAACGGCTTCCGGTATCGTGATAGGGGAATGCAGACTTTCAAAAAAGGCACCAAATTCATCAAACACTATGTTTACCTCCTCTCTATCTTTCGAGAATTTTTCCTGGCGGTGCGAACCTGGCCAGAGTGCCGAGATCCGATAAATGCGAATCTATACAGTTACTATACTTGGAAAACCGACTCCAGTCGGTATCCAGTATTTTCATCTTCCTCAGCGTACCGGGGAGTTCAATCGATGGACCTTTGACTTCAACAACGCCTCCTTCAAGGTGTAAGTCATGTTCCCGACGGCCTAACTCCGGGGCGATCATTGTGGAGTGAACATTATAATCCAGCGATACACGAGTGCCGGTTAGCATTTCTGTAAACCTGTGACGGATATAGGAAATTTTGATTATGGGGCGCAAGGGTGACTCGGGGAAATAGCCGAATCCTGCTATTGTGTTGTTAAGAATTGTTTTCGATACAATACCTTTAACAAGCCGGGACGGTTCTATATCTTTTACCGGAACGACCATCCTTTCACGCTGCTTGGAACTGGCGAATCCATGCCTGGTCTTGAGCTCAATAAATACCGGTATGGAATCACCTTCAATGCTTTCCTCGTCATACCAGCGGATCCTCACCTTATCTTTATTGAAATCACCAGAAGCTGATCGATTATACTGATCGAGATCGACGGTATCGAAATACAGGCTGTGGACGGTACCTATCGGATACACTTTGTCGGGACGGCAGAATTGCCTTAGTAGAGAATATGCGAATCCAATGTTTTTAGGGAGAATGAAAAATTTCCTTTCGAATCGCTGAACGGGATAAATTTCCTGTTGAGTTGGTGTTTCTTCCCTTTTCTTTCTGCGTAATATCTTCAGCATTAAAATCCTCCGGCGCACATACCTCTGGTCACACCATTACCGGTTCCTTGCCGACCATGGCTGGGACGGATACCAACGAGCTGGTCTCGTACCGATTTATATCTTTCGACGACGAATGGCTTTAATCCAAGAGCGTTAGGTCCAAAGCCACGCATTCGTGGTCTTTGCGGAGATCCAAGCGGACCGAACATTGCCTGTTTGAACTGGGTGAATTCGTCTTCATCCAGGCATGACTCGATATATTCAAGGTCTTCATCATCCAGTTCGATTCTGAATAAATCCCAGATACCATTAATATCGAACCGTTTTTTCAAGCAGCTAATTTTAATGGGATTAGGCCATGGCATCTGAGGTATGGGACCGCCAGCCTGCCATCCCAGGAATGGATCAGGAGGTCTGAAATCTTCCACCAGGCAACGGATACAGTCCTCGGTAGTGTAAAACTTCTCGGTATCAACTTCGGCATAGGGTCGGATTAATTCAGCAGCTTCATCTATCCTTGCAAGCATGATTTCCGGTCTGAAGTATTTATTAATAAATTCACGGACATATTCACGGTACTTTTTTAAATATTTCGGTTGAGTGAGAAGCCGGTTGACAAGGGGAAACCTGTCCATCCGCGAACTTGTCGGTTCATCAATATAGTAGTTGATTAATCCGTCTTTATCTATTCCGCAGTTGAATGTACCGAATGCCATATTCAGGTCCCAAGGGATAATGGTAAACACTCCATCTGCCTCGTAAAGGTAATTATTGTGTCCGACACCTATATAGTTGTCGAGATGAAGAATGACTGCCGAAACCGCGATATACCTTAATGTCTGGTCAACATCCAGTACCTTTTCAATTTCTTCTACGAATGTTTTATCAGGTTCGTTATTAAGGACTTCGAGGAACCGGAAAAGGGCGGAATAATCAGCCCTGTTTTCATTGGTTTTAAGTGCGACTGCCTCGAGTAAGGTTTCAGGCATTCGTGTGGGTGGCAGGCCACGGGCAAAATTGCCTTCGGGTTTTTCAATTGCTTCATAAGCAGCTACAGACTCTTCCTGACCGGTCGCCCGTAGCAGATCTATGAGTGGGGCACCACCGATATTTGTATACAGTACAGGATCGTGCCGTTCGATGTCCACGGCGAAAGGACCCGTGTTGATATTCCTGTAAGCGTCTGCTTCCGTCCAATCGAGTCTCGCTGCAGACAGTCCCGGTTTGTAAAGATTGCCGTTAGGATTATCGAAATGACGGGCAACGAAAGAAGCGTCAACTACTTCAGCCATTGTATAGACACCAAGGTGAGTATCGTTTACCCATACGTCAACGAAACTGGCACGGGGTGTCGCTATGTCCATTTTGGCGAATAACTCATAAGCAAGTACCTCGCGAATAAGCGTAGGATCACTCCACCCGTTGTTGAGGAAAACCTTCTTCACTCCGTAAAATGTACGAGCCCTGTTAAAAAGATTGAAATCGACAGCCATTGGGATCCTTGGGCTGTCGAAACTCACTGCCTGTCCTAGTGATGAATTGCCTTTCGGTCTTACGCCTACATCAGGAATCAGTTCGTCGTCAAACCAGAAATCTGCCCTGACGTATTGTTCTTCAAAGGCGTGTTCTAGGCAGAAATCCCAGTCTTCCGGGATCATGATGATTTTAAGGGTAGCGACTTTATCCTTGTAAAAGGGATTATTCTCTTGAGCTGACACATCACTCGGCCATGCGCCAGCACATCCGGCGTGGAATACCGGCATTATGATTAGCGAAGTCAGTCCCAGTATAATAATCAAGCTCCACACTTGATTCTGTTTTTTACTCATACTCATTCCACGTTCTTTAAAAAAAGAGGATGAGAGTGTAATTTTCACAGTATATCATACCTCTAAACCGGAAGAGAAAAGCGGAGTAACCGCGCAGTCAGGAAACAAATGGATCCCCAGGTTTCCTTTCAGGTTTATTGAGTATCCTGCGTAATAGTCGGAAAAGGACATTAGCGTGTTCTGTTTCCCATTCTTTCAGCCTGGATTCTCCGTAACGTGCACTGACATAAAGTTCGGTAATATCATCCACCTGTTCATCAATGCCGGGTATTATGGCATCCAGCCGTCCAGCGTATTCATAGGGCGTTTCATAAGATTGATGCTTAAATCCTGCAGTTCCTGCTTCTTCCAGTACGTGACGGTAGATTTCACGAATATTCATATCGTCAGGATAAACCGTTTCAGTATGACCGATGGTTGTTATCCTGTTTCTCAATCGTCTTATCCTGCTGCCGAACCAGCTTTCGAAAAGTCTGCTGAAAAACATACGAATATCGGCTGTAAACCCGAGCCAGCTCCATAATGATTCACTATACTCCTCTACACCTGAATCGGAGATGTTGGATTGGAATCGTTTGGCGGCTTTATAAAGAAGGAATATTACTAAAGCAACAAGCAGTATCACAACTGCCCACTTGACTATGACCATATAATCGAAACCGCTGGTTGGTGTAGGTGGTGCTTCTTCGAATCCCTCGATCTCATCGAGTCCGGGGAATTTGAAATCTTCAAACGTGTTCTTTGAACGCAGAAGGTTAATGATAAATGTCATAATGTACCAGATTACTTCGAAGATATATCCAATGGGGACGATTAGGTATTCCAGAGCATAATTCAGGTAATAGACGATATCTCCAAAAGCACTGGTTGCTTGATCGATAAATTCCGGGGAGAACAGGCTGGCGATACCGAATCCAACCAGTACCATCCCTCCTATCACCGAAAACAGTATAGTCAGCCACCGCTTGCTGGAGAGCGGTGCCGATTGCTCGCGGAGAAGTTTCTGGCGTACGTTCAGGAAATTACCTAGAGCAAGTGCGAAGAGTCCGAAGAAGAAGAAGCCTGCTATATAGAGTCCTGCATGAGAGATCAGACTTGATTCAGTGCCCAGACCTGCTGCCCAGATGATTATTAATAGGATGACACCGATAAGGCCGAATAGAAATGAGCGGTAGATATCGCTGGAAAACGTGGGAGAACTGCCGATACTCATTCCACGCCAGCACAGGTAAACCGACGCGGTTATCGCAGGGATAACGGGATGGAGTGTCGAGAAACTGTCGACTACCAATTGAGTCATGTGCTTCAGCCATTCACCGCTGAAAGGAATCATACCTGGGGTGTATTCAAGGTGAATAATTATTCCGATTACCAGTAGTATTAAAGCAATTTTCCCGATTTTCATAGTCCGGGTGGAAGAAGGAATGAACCTGGTTATCACATAAGAGAAAACAATAAGAACAAGAAGTGAGAAAATATTCAGGGGGGTATGATCCCATGGAAACACTTCTAGTTCCCGTGACCAGATTAGCCATGGATAAACCCAGAATACTTCCATCAGTATGACGGCGAGAGGAGCGATGATATTTCCTACAACATCGAACCGGGCTTTTTTACTTACGGTTGCTTCCAAATCAACTCCCTCTCAGTGATATGGATTCTATATCACGCCAAGATATGCTTTCGCTGACATTAAATACGGTTAGATCGCCTGTCGATGAGACAGGTGTTTGATGACCGATAGTAACCAGTACGACCTTTCGTCCACTGCGTTTCATATTATATAAAGAGGATAATAAATCTTCAGTTACATATGCTGATATAACCATAATCGTACTTCCCCATGACAGGTTACGGCTTTCATTTTGAAGAAGTCTTGTCATTGGCATCGCTTCGAAAGCGGTGACCTGGGCTAACGCGTCCAGTATGTGCATCATCTGGTTTGAATGTTGACCGGGAGGTATTCTCATTGGCTCATCCGGAAAACGTTTTTTCTGGTTAACATACAAACCGGTCCTGTAGCCGGCAGATAATGTATAATTCGTAATCGATGCTGCTGTTACTACGGCCAGTTCCAGCAGTTCGGGAACTACTCCGAAAACTGTAAGGTTTGTAGTACGAACGTCGAGGAATAGAGCGATATCGGTGGTGGTTGTGAGTTCAAAAACCTTGGTTTGAAGTTTACGTGTTCGAGCAGTCGCTTTCCAGTGAACTCGTTTCAGGCTGTCACCGAACTGGTAGTCTCTGATACCCATTGTCAGGACGGGATCTTCAAAGATATGGCTTCTCGTCCTGATATCACCGAAAAGCTGGCGTGAAGGGATACCAAGCTGTTCCAGCGATACCATTTTAGGATATACGATAAGGTAGTGCTGTTTCATTATATGAGATTCACGGCTGAAGATACCGAAAAGATCGCCCGAACGAATTCGCGTAGGACCGAAGGCGAATAGCCCTCTACGGTTACAGGTTATTGGATAGCGTCGGGTTATTCGATTGTACCAACCGAGTGACAGATTATGGTTGATATTTGTCCGGTTGTCCCTATTGTACCAGCCATAAGTCACCTTTTGGTACAACTCAGCCATCTCACCTGTACTATTACCTTCTTCCCGTTCTGAAAGCAATGAACTATCTGAGGTGACGGATATATCCGCCGGTATTTCTTCCTCAATTTGAAACCACGGCAATGGCAGAGGTTTCCTGTTAGCAACAGAAATTTCCAGGTGTATTTGATCTCCAAAGAATGCTCTCTCAGAACTGAGTTTTCGTCGGAATTCGATGCGTGACAGGCAATACCTGTCCCATATCCTTGCTATGCTTCCGGTAAGAAAGAAAATTAAAGATACGAGAAGAAGCGGTATCTGGTTTATAACTAAACTCAGTATCAACAGCGCTGCTGAGAACAGAAGCCAGTAATTGCCAACCAGGAGACTGAAAGTCTTTTTATTTACTCGCCGTATCGAAGATGCTTCGTCTATCTTCAGTGCGATTTGATCTTCAATGGCAATTTCGTTTAGTAAGCTAATATCGGACATTCCTTATGATTCCCTGCTGCCGGCTTCTTCTTCAGTAGGAACAAATACTGAGTTGATAATACGTCGGAGAGTTTCTCCGGCTGTTTGTCCACGGAGATGGCTTTCCATACGCGAGATAATCCGATGTCCAAGGGTAGCAGGAGCGAGGTATTTGATGTCATCAGGAATTACAAAACCTCTTCCACGCAAGGCTGCAAGTGCTTGGGAAGCCCGGTAGAGAGCGAGCATTGCCCTTGGGCTTGCACCAAGAAGGACTGAATCAGGTTCACGTGTGGCATGTATTAGACGGATAATATAGTCCTCGACATCGGTGTTTACATGCACGTCGCGGCAGGCCGTCTGCATTTCCAGTAGCTCTTCGGCAGTGATTACTGAAGTCAGGTCTTGAAGAGGATCGTGCTTGCGGAAACGGTCAAGTATTATACGGTCGTCATCTTTGGTCGGATAGCCTACCTTTATATTCATTAGAAATCTGTCGAGTTGGGCTTCCGGGAGAGGGAAGGTTCCTTCGAGTTCGATAGGATTCTGGGTTGCGATAACCATAAAAGGACGGGGTAGCTGCTTTGTCTCTCCTTCAGCCGTGACCTGATGTTCCTGCATGGCTTCAAGAAGGGCTGATTGTGTCCTGGGCGTCGCGCGGTTAATCTCATCTACCAGGACCAGTTGCGCAATTATAGGACCAGGTCGAAAATCGAATTCCGATGTCTTCTGGTTGAAAATGTAACTCCCGGTGACATCCGACGGCAGAAGGTCGGGTGTGCATTGAATACGCTTGAAGTCACAGTTCAGTGACCTGGCAAGCGACTTGGCGAGAATTGTTTTACCGATACCCGGGACATCCTCGAGCAGGATATGACCTTCGCATAGAAGAGCAACAATCGCAAGTTCCACGACGTCGCTTTTCCCGACCACGACTTTCTCTACATTTTCCCGTACTTTTTCACCGAGTTCCCTGATTTTTTCCACGGTATTGTTTTCCATGATTTTCACTTTCGTACTCTTTTCCCAGATTATACCAGCAAATCAATAAATATCTCTATACACAAGAAGATATCAACCTTACTATTTTGTGAATTATATACCACTTGACTTATCAAGGGTAAGATTATAGTATTCGGTAACGTCAATACTCAATGTCCTGAACGGGCAAAAAAGTTCTTATGAAGAAATCATACAACCCAAATAATCAATCAATTATCTTGTGGTGGAAATCGAAAGGAGGTATCTATGATTGCACATGAAAAGCTGACTGAGATAGTAGGTAAAACTAACGTACTCAGTGATCAGACAGTACTCGACTCATATTCGTGCGATATGAGTTTTATGAGTCCGATAAGGCCGGACTGCGTGGTAAAGCCGAGGAGCGCCGAGGACGTAGAGAAAATAGTGCAGATAGCAAAAGAGACGCTGACGCCACTGGTACCAATAAGTTCCGGGCCTCCTCATTTCAGGGGGGATACAATACCCGGCACTGGTGGTGCGGTGGTAGTCGATCTCAGCGGTATGAAAAAGATAATACGTGTCGACCGTGAAAACCGCGTGGTGATGTTCGAGCCGGGAGTTACCTTCGGGGAACTGATCCCGGCGGTTACGAAAGAAGGACTGCGTTTGAATATGCCTTTACAGCCGCGAGTGACGAAGTCTGTGGCTGCCAGTATGCTGGAGCGGGAGCCGGTAGTGATGCCGCAGTATCACTGGGATATAGCAGATCCGATGAACTGTGTAGAGATATATTTTGGTACCGGTGAGATGTTCCGTACCGGTGCGGCAGCCGGACCCGGTAATATCCAAGAACAGTGGGCTGCCGGAGGGGCACAGGTGGAAGCAGCCGGACCTTCGTCGAATTCGTGGTATCGGATAATACAGGGTTCACAGGGAACGATGGGTATTATTACCTGGGCTTCGGCACGGTGTGAGATAGTTCCCAGATATGAACAGGCATTTCTTGTAGGTACTTCGGAAATCGACCGGGCTCTCGATATGATGCACTGGCTGGTACGCCTGAGAATAGCCAATGAGTGTTTTACTCTTAACAGCGCTGATCTTGCGACTATTATGGCAAAGAAATGGCCTGCAGACTACCAGGCTATAAAAGAAGAATTGCCGCAATGGATCGTCTTCTATAACCTGGCCGGTTATGACTACCTCCCTGAGGAAAGAGTTGAAGGAAGAATTGTAGATACCATTGAAGTAGCCCAGAAGCTGCAACTCGAACCGGTACGGGCACTCGGCAGTGTTTCAGCTGCTGAACTGCTTAAATTAGCGCAAAGCCCTTCAAAGGAACCTTACTGGAAACTCCGATACAAAGGCGGATGCCAGGACATCATGTTCCTGACAATTAATGACAGGCTGCCGGAACTCGTCGATACAATGTACGCTATAGCCGATTATTCCGGTTATCCTGCAACCGATATTGGTGTTTATATCCAGCCGCTGGTACAGGGTTCCAATACTCACTGTGAGTTCAACCTTTTCTATAATCCTGATAATGCAAGAGAATCTGGAAAGGTCAGAGATCTTATCGAACGGGCAACGAAAGAATTGATGAACAGGGGCGCCTTTTTCTCAAGACCATATGGAGAGACCACAGATATGATAATGAACAGGGACGCGGCCACTGTTAATACCTTGAAAAAGGTAAAAAGAATACTGGATCCCGATAACATTATGAATCCGGGGAAACTCTGTTTCTAAATCGTGCGGAAACAGAAGACTTAGCAAAGGAGAGATGAATAAGATGGCACTTGAAGATGTAAGAAAAGAAATGGAAACGTGCCGCCGTTGCTCGGCTTGCAAGTTTATTCCCCTGGAGATGGTCAACGGGTATGAAAATACTTATGTATGTCCGAGTATTGCACGGTATGATTTTCATACCTATTCTGCCGGTGGGAGGATGGTAACCGGTGTGGCTCTGCTGGAGGATAGAGTAGGTTATTCTGATAAATTCATAGAAGTTGTCTACAACTGCCAGATGTGCGGCGCCTGTGATGTTGCCTGTAAGTATGCGATGGACATGGAAGTACTGGAACCGTTATACGAGATAAGATTCAGGTGTGTCGAAGAAGGTCACACAAATCCGGTGCTTGATAAAGTAATAAACATGCTGCGAAAGCAGAAAACGATGGTGGCAGGAATACAGTCAAAGCGCGGCGACTGGGCAAAGGGACTGGATGTTAAGGACGCGTCGAAGGAACAGGTAAAGGTACTGTATCACGTCGGCTGCCTGACAAGTTACGATAAAGACCTCTGGAAGGTAGCGCAGGCAACCGTATCATTGCTGAAAAAAGCCGGCGTCGATGCAGGAATTGCCGGAGCGAACGAAGTCTGCTGCGGCGGACGTGCTTACCAGATGGGATACAAGGAAGACTTCATGAACCAGGCGAAGAAAAACCTGGAGATGTTTAAAAAATCAGGCGCCGAGATAGTCGTGACAAGCTGCGCTGATGGCTACCAGGCGTTCAAGGTACTTTATGAGAAATGCGGTATGAAGCCTGATGTGGAAGTACTACATATCACGGAATACCTGGACAGGCTCATAAAAGAAGGGAAGCTCGAGCCGAAGAAGAAAGTGGATTTGACAGTCACGTACCATGACCCGTGCCGTCTCGGCAGGCTTGGTGAACCGTATATACCATGGGAAGGGAGAGAGATTCCCGGTCATGTCAGGCTGTTCGACCCGCCGAGAGAATTCATGCGGGGTACCTACGGAGTTTACGAACCGCCGCGTAAAGTCCTGAAAAGCATTCCGGGTCTTCAATTGGTCGAGATGGGCAGGATAAAAGAATATACCTGGTGCTGCGGATCAGGCGGCGGCGTGGAAACCTCGAATCCTGACTATGCCGCATGGACAGCGAACGAGAGGATTGTTGAAGCTGATTCAACCGGTGCCGATGCACTGGTATCAGCCTGCCCATGGTGTGAAAAAGCGTTCAGCGATTCTATCAACAGCCAGGGCGGCAGCATGAAAGTATACGATATCGTCGAATTACTGGACAAGGCAGTCTAGAAGGAGGATATGAATAATGGCGTTAAACAGGGATTTTTATAAAGCTGTAGAAGACGTAATCGGTCCGGAAAATATCTCGGACGACCCGGTGGTAACGGAATCATATGCCTTCCCGATCAGGGCTGCCACCGCACCGCCGAAGGACGTTTACCAGCCCAGATATGAGGCTGTTACCCTGCCTGCCAGCACCAAAGAAGTGCAGGCGGTAGTCAAACTGTGTAACAAGTATGGTGTCCAGTTCAAGGCTGCCAGTACCGGCTGGCTTTACAGCGACCCGACCTATCCCGGTTGTATCAGGATAGACCTGAGACGGATGAACAGGATCCTTGAGATAAACGAGAAAAACATGTACGCCGTGGTTCAACCGTATGTTATCTACGCGCAGCTCCAGGCGGAATTGATGAAACGGGGAATGAACTGTAATGTGACTGCTGCCGGTGCGAACTGCTCGGCATTGCCGCTGGCAGCCCATGTCAACCTGGGACATCTCAGCCAGAGCGGCAGCTATGGCGAGAGGAACCAGCTTGCCCTTGAATGGGTAACCGGTGATGGTGAGATAGTCAGGATGGGTTCTCTCGGTTCGAACGATGAATGGTTCTGCGGCGATGGCCCGGGACCGTCCCTGAGAGGTATTATAAGGGGCAATACCGTCCCGCTTGGAGGACTCGGTGTTTTCACCGCGGCAGCACAGAAGCTGTACCACTGGCCGGGACCGGCTACCTTCGGCGTGGAAGGAGTCTGCCCGAAATACTCGCCGAAAGAGATTCCTCCTAACTTTCTTATCAAATACCTTTCATTCAAAGACGTAGACATGATGATAGATGCGGTGAAAAGGATAGGCGAGAGTGAAATCGCGTTCGAACTCATGGGATTCAATACGGCAATGATGGCTTCTAACGTGAGTACCGATAACGAAGAAGACATGGCCTATGCGAAAAAATGGGGTGAACAGGTGCAGGGACCCGGATTCATGATCCTTATCGCCGGTACATCATCGAGGGATTTCGACCATAAGAAGAAAGTACTTGACATAATTATCAAGGAAACCGATGCCTGGTCGCTGGAGGATGTAGAAGAACCGGAGCTTGCTGCCGGCTATATCTGGCGTTATATCAGGGAGACCGGTGCTATCAGGGAGACATCAAGAGCGACCGGCTGGGGCGGTGGTACCGTCGGCGGTACGGATGTGTTCCCACTGATGACCCGTTACATTACCTATACGGTAGACTTGAAACAGGAACTCATCGACAACGGGGCGGTCCTGGATGATGCCTTATACCCGTTCGTCCAGTCAATCGAACACGGTCATACCGGACATGGTGAGATTCTTATTCGGTATGCCCCAACCAGTGTGGAACAGATAGAGAGTATCCAGGGATTTTTAAATGAGGCAGCCAATAAAAGGGCGATCGAAGGTCGGTTCGGTGTGCCGCAACATGTCTGGAGTGATGAGCTCCATGATATGTATGGACCTGAAACCCTGAATTACCATACGCTGCTGCGGAAGGTGAAGAAGACGTTCGATCCGAACGCGGCTTCTGAGTCAACGAACTATATTACCGCAAAGGACGTTGAAGTCTAGTTAAGGAGGACATCATGGACCTTGGATTAAAAGGAAAGGTCGCTCTTGTCACCGGTGCGGGAAGTCCTATCGGATTTGGTAGAGCGATTTCCCTGACGCTGGCGAAAGAAGGCTGCGATATTATCGTGAATGATATCGATTCAACCACTGCCGACGAAACAGTCGATATGGTGAAAGAACTCGGCTGCAAATCATTCTCTATCACTGCCGATATCACCAAAGGCGACGAAGTGAGAAGCATGGTTGAGAAAGCGCTCGGTGAGTTTGGTAAGATAGATATCCTTGTTAACAATGCCGGCGGGTGCACTCCGCCGAAACCTTTCATGGATATGACGGAAAAGGAATGGGAGTTCGATATCAACGTTAATCTCATGGGGGTGCTGTACTGCACCCGGGCAGTCCTGCCGGGAATGATAGAGCGGAAATACGGCAAGGTTATCAGCCTGATTTCCGGGGCTGGGATTAACGGTGGCGCGATGACCGCCGTGTACTCGGCCGCCAAGGGAGGGATATACTCTTTCTCCATGGCGATAGCCAAGGAAATGGGACCGCACGGCATCAACGTTAACTGCGTTTCTCCCGGTCCGGCGATAACCGGCTTTGCCAAGAACGCACCTCCGGGAATGCTGGAACAGTTTGCCAAGTCAATACCGATTGGCAGGCTGACCGAACAGCAGGACGTCGCCAATGCGGTAACCTTCCTGGCATCGGATGTCTCCGCCGATATAGTCGGTCAGGCGATACTGGTGACCGGAAACGTATCGGCTTAGATGCAGGTGGAGGTAGTGGCGGGAATATGATACATTCGTCCTTCGACAAGCTCAGGGCGAACGTATCATGGAAAATTATAGGTAAAGTGAATAAAGTGTCGTTCGTGGTGAGTTTGTCGAACCATGTACGACAGGCATGACGAAGCTCGTGACAGGTGTTCTAAAACAGGAGAAGAACGATGGTTGAAAAAAAGTACGAAAAGTATTTTGTTCTGAAACCGCCGGCTCCTCCGCCGGGTGTAGAAAGACCGCCTTCTGACCTGGACAACATGGAGACGCCCAAGCTCCACCACTTTATGGGTCTAAGCGACCATGTGGTCGAAGGCGCCATGATGGTCAATTTTTCCTGGATGTATGCAGGAGAAGATCCTGGCAGAATGGAAGCCCATGTTCATCCCTATCCGGAGATAATCGGGTTTATAGGATACGATCCGCAGCACCCGGAGGATCTTGGTGCCGAAGCCGAGATGTGGATGGATGACGAACAATACATCATTCACAGCAGCTTCATGGTCTATATCCCGAAAGGACTGAAACACTGTCCGCTGGTAGTGAGGGACATAATAAAGCCGGTACTTCATTTCGATATGCAGCTTACCACCGGCGATTTCCGGGCGGCACCGACGCGGAAAGATTAGAAAACACGATCATTTTTAATACTTAAGTAAGGAGGCAGTTCATGATACTGCAGGATAAGGTAGCGTTTATTACCGGAGGAGCCCGTGGAATGGGCAGGGCAATCGCATTGAGATACGCCGACGAAGGCTGTAATTCCGTGATCGTTGACGTCCTGGACAAGGAAGGCGAGCAGACGGTCGGAGATATTAAAGCAAAGGGCAGAGATGCGATCTATCTGCACTGTGATGTTTCGAACAGCGCTCAGGTAAAAGAAACGGTCGAGAAGGCCATAGAAAAATTCGGAAAGATAGATATCCTGAACAACTGCGCTGGTGTGGGTACCAATCCGACTCCTTTCGAAGCGACCACTGAAGAAGAATGGGACAGGGTGATGAATATCAACTGCAAGGGCACCTTCCTGACGATATTCTATATTGCACCCTACATGAAAAAACAAAATTCAGGAAAAATCATAAACATAGTCTCGGTTGCTGCCTTCGAGACCGGAGCAATGAACGTGCATTACCACGCTTCCAAGGCAGCCCAGGCATCAGTCTCCCGTTCTGCCGCTGCCGACCTTGCTCCGTATAATGTCTGCGTCAATATGATACACCCGGGCATGGTTCTGACCGATATGTCGGCTGTGTTTTCAGGCCCCGGCGTAACGGACGTGGAAGCCCACCAGCGCGGAATGGCGCAGAACATGGTACCGCTGAAGAGGATGGGGATGCCGGAGGATATTGCCAAGGCTGCCCTGTTCCTGGCTTCGCCTGAATCAGACTACATCACCGGCGACAGTATCTGTGTAAGCGGCGGTTCCGGCTTATTGATGAAAACCCCGTAGGTTGGTTGTCCGATCGAACTGTAAGAAACTTCTGAAAAAGTTCCCTCTCCCCTCCGCGGGAGAGGGTCAGGGTGAGGGGGCTACGCGCAAATCGTAACTTTTCACCCTCACCTAACCTCTCCCATCAAGGGAGAGGAATGTCCCTGTAGATATTTTTAGTGTTTCTTATTTAGTGATTTGTATTTTTTACTCCTTTTTTCATACATACTAGTCTGGTATTGCGCTTCATGATACAATAAACATGTAATGTCTCAGGAAGAATGTAAGGAACACAGCATAATATCAACGACGAGACACCTTTCACTGAAGGGAATGTACTTTCCCATGCCTACCAACCCCGCTGCATAGGCGGGGACCCTCTGATCATACAAAAATCTTTCTCTTTATCTCACTAACTGTATTGGAGTACGTATGGAATCATTACATCATATTAACTATAAACCAACCCAAATATCTGCCGGGTATACCGACAGAATACTTAACATAAACCTGGATAACAAAGAAATAACAATAAGAGAACTCCCTCCGGATTTTAAAGATAATTATATCGGCGGTCGTGGATATGCCTTAAAACTTATCTGGGATGGAACCGGTAAAGATACCAGATATGACAGCTCCGAGAACATCCTGGTAATGGCGAGTGGTCCTTTGGGAAGCGAGACCGGCTTTCCAGCCACAGGTAAATTCATCGTTGGTACGATATCACCACTTACCGATACGTTCGTGGACTCTAACATAGGTGGTCATTTCGGACCGCTGCTGAAATTCGCCGGTTTCGACGCACTGGCGATTACCGGGAAGTCGGACAAAGAGGTAGTGATTGTTGTAGACAGCGACGCAGGCACTATCAGTATTGTTGCCGCACCTGAGTATGATGACGAGACGGATGGGGGTGCGCTATCATACGGAGAGAAACTGCTGCTTGGACTGAATAATAGTGAATATTCGGATACTCTGGCTGCCGTTTCAGCCGGAAAAGGAGCACGAAACGCTCGATTCGGTATTGTCAACAGCCTGTATTACGACCGGAGACGGAACCGGATAAGAGCAAAACAGGCCGGCAGGGGCGGTACCGGTACCGTGATGCGTACCAAAGGTTTACGGGCTATCGTTGTCCGTTCCAGCCTGGCAAAAGCGAACGCAAATAATCCTGTAGACAGGGAAACTGTCAGAAATGCCGGTTCGCTGATGAGGGGTGTGGTCTCAGAAGTTGATCCGGGACAGTTAAACCTGGAAGCCTGGGGAACTACCATCCTGTCCGAGTATATGAACAAATTTCATATTTTACCGGTAAACAATTATCAGTACGGACAGAGTGAAGACGCCCCGAAGATATTTGCCGCTGAGTTTCTCGAAAAGTACTTCAGCAGGAACGTTCCGGACGGATGTTATTACGGGTGTAACCTTGCCTGTGCCAAGGGCGCCGAAGGTGTGAAACTGACGTTCGGAGAAAAAGCCGGACGCACGGTAAGTGTGGATGGACCGGAATACGAGACCGTTGCTGCTGTGACCGCGATGGGCATTTTCGATCCGCAGTTCGTGATGGAGTACAACTGGTACTGTGACCAGTATGGCCTTGATACCATATCGACCGGAGTCACAACAGCTTTTCTCATGGAGTGTTTCCAGCGTGGTTATCTTACTTCAGATGATACCGGCTACGATCTGCAGTTCGGTGACAAAGGAGCTGTTGTCAGGCTACAGCACGAAATAGCCGAAGGAAAAGGATTCGGTAAGGTTGCCGGGCAGGGGGTAGCCCGGTGCCGAAATTGGGTTGCAAAGAAATATTCGAGTCGGAATAGCTTGTCTACCGAAGAAGTAATGGCTGAATTGAACAAGTTTGCCATGGAAGTCAAGGGTCTTGAGTTTTCGATGTACATTACCAAGGAGTCGCTTGCTCAGCAGGGTGGGTACGGCTTTGCCCTGAAGGGTCCGCAGCACGATGAAGCCTGGCTGATATTCATCGACCAGGTCTACAATGAAATTCCGACACTTGAACAGAAAGCTGATGCCTGCCGGTGGTTCCCCTTGATACGCACCTGGTTCAACGCTACCGGACTATGCAAACTTCCCTGGATCGATGTGAGAAACCCCGAAGCGGCGAACACCGCGGAACCTTCGAAGAATTTCCCGACGCTTGAGTATTACATGAATTTCCTTAACGGTACAACGGGCAGCAGGAAAACCATCGATGACATGATAAACGACTCGGAAAGACTTTATATATTACAAAAGTTAATCAATCTCAGGCAGGGGAAAGGCACTCGTGTCAGCGACCGTATCCCTGACAGAGCACTCGGGCCGGCATTCTTTAACGAATACGAAGCTCGCCTGGAATACTATGATTCTTGGCTTAAGGAACGAGCAGATGGTGAAGTCCCATCGGTGCCGGAAGAACGTCGTAAACTGCTGATACAGAAGAGACGGAATGCTTACAGCCAGTTGTGTGATATGGTTTATGAGAAAAAAGGGTTTACTGCAGACTCAGTACCGAAGCGTGAAACCGTGGTAAAATTCGGACTTCTCGATGAACAGGCGGATAAACTGCTGGCTGAATACGGACAATAATTCCGGGAATCATAGAACAGGGAAAGATCAGATGACAGCTTCAGTTGAATTTATGGGCACGCAGCGGAACCTCACCGGTAAATCTTCGGTGGAGATATCCCTTACGGATTTTCCGGTAGTAAGTGATGTCCTCGAATATATCTCCGCTTTGTTCCCGTCGCTTTATATGAACAGGTACAACACCATGGTTACCGTGAACGGAGAAATATCACCGGTTGACAGAATCCTGAAAGCCGGTGATAAAATCGTTTTCCTGCCTGTTATCGGCGGCGGTTAGTCCTGCTTTACCACTCTCCCAGTCCTTTGGGAACGGTAACCTTTCTCTCCGGGCTGTCATAATTCTGGTCGATGAACATCAGTTTTTCCCTCATTTCCTCGGAAACAAGGTCGGGACGGGCTTTTTCCGTATGTTCCGGTTCCTGGCAGACGGTCATCACCAGGAAAGGTCTTTCCACTTTCTTGATTATCCAGGGGCCGTGGACGAATTCCGCCGGAAGGTAGACGAGGGTGGAACCGGTGATGACGTGCTTCTCCATCTCCTCTCCCATGTAGAATTCGATCTCCGCTCCCAGGTCGTAGGGATTCTCCGGGTCCATGCCGACGTGCACCATTACCTCAGGCTGCTTGTGCGTGTGGGGGCCATGTCCCATATCGTCCCATGACTTCATGCCGGGAACGGCGCCGGGCTGTACCGGTACCCAGTGGATATGGTACTGGTGGGCGCCCTTGAGATAATTATCTTCAAGGTG